>CAZLPP010000061.1:0-10396 GCA_964561465.1 uncultured Dehalococcoidales bacterium | reverse complement strand
GCCGGGCGCCCCGTCCTCATCCACGTCAGTGGGCACACCATGCTCGGAGTTGGCTACGAAAGCTCCTCCAGCACCATCTACGTCCACGATACCTGGGACCACTCCATGCACGGCATGACCTGGGGCGGCAGCTATGACGGCAGAACGCACTTCGCGGTGAGCGTCCTCGAACTGGAGCCGGACCTGTCCGCCCCCGATACACGGACTGATACTGCCACCGCCGTGGAGGAGACCAGCGCGACGCTCAACGGCACGGTTCTCGACGACGGCGGCGAGGACTGCGAGTACCGCTTCCGCTACGGTACATCGTCCGGCTCGTACGTTATCTCCACGTCATGGACGGGGGCCGCGAGTACCGGAGACACGTTCTCAGCTCCGGTGACGGGGTTGAGCCGGGGAACGACGTACTTCTACGTCGCCGAGCTCCGCAACTCGGAAGGATCGTCCGCCGGCGAAGAAGTGCAATTCACCACGAAACCCGATCCTCCGTCCGGTTTCTCAGCGACAACCGCCGGCGCGTACAGCATTGACCTCTCCTGGACATCCGGCGCCGGCGCCGGCAGCACACGCGTGCAGCGGTCTATCGGCTCCTACCCCTCCGACCCTGACGATGGCGCGACCGTCTACGATGGCTCGGGCACGTCGACCACGGACACCGGCCTCGAGCCTGACACGACCTACTGCTACCGGGCGTGGTCGGAGGCCGCAGCGGGCGGACAGTGGTCCGATGGCTATGTGGAGGACACTGCCACCACCGACGGCGTGCTGCCGGTGGTGAGCACGCAGGCCGCCTCCGGCGTCACCGCGACGGGAGCGGTGCTGCACGGGACGCTCGTGAACGACCGCGGCGAGACGTGCGAGTACCGTTTCGAGTACGACACGGATTCCGGTGCCCCGTATGCCATCAGCACGTCGTGGGCGGGCGCCATCGTCACCGGCGACCCCTTTGAGGACAGCGTGTCGGGGCTCGCCCCCGGGACGACCTACTACTTCCGTGCTCAGGCGAGCAACACCGCCGGTGACGGGAGTGGTGCTGAGTTGTCATTCACCACCCTGCCCGAGGCGCCATCTGAGTTCTTCGCGACGGCTTCGGATGGGGACGCGGTGAGCCTCTCGTGGACCCGCGGCGCGGGCGCCTCGGATACCTGCATCGTGCGGCAGACGGGCGGCTACCCGGCCGACCGGAACGACGGCACGCAGGTGTACTTCGACGGCGGTACGCTCTTCGTCGATACCGGCCTCGATGAGGGAACCACGTACTACTATCGCGCCTGGGCGTACGACTACGCCGCCGCCCAGTGGTCGGATGGCTACGCCGAGGCGAGCGCCACGACAACCTCTGACGGCGTGCCGTCCATCGGGGTCGCTCCGGACTCGTTCGAGGTGCTGCTGCCTCCGGACGTGACGAAGGACTACGATCTGACCATCTCGAACACGGGCGATGGCTCGCTGAGCTTCACTGTCGCCGATGCCGTCGCACCAGCGGCGCGTGCTCCGTTCGGCGCGGGAGACGGGGGAGAGCTGGATGAAACACGCGAGGCGACGGCCTCTGCCTCCGTGCCCGTCGATGCTTCCGGCGTCGGCCAGATAATCGTCAAAATAAAGGATGGCGTTCGTGCGCCAGCCGCGAGCCTGCACCGGTCGGTCGGTGCGGCGCCTGCGGCCGGAAGCCGGTCGGGGCGCTTCGACGTTGTGGACGTTCCCGAGGGAGGCAACGTCGCTGACCTGATTCGGGACTACCTCGCCAGCGGCATGGTGGAGTATGCCGAGCCGAACTACCCGCGCTTGGCCGCGTGGGCGCCCGACGACCCCGCCTATCCGTTGCAGTGGCATCTCGATGCCGTGAACGCCGAGGGCGCCTGGGATGTGCAGCGGGGCGGCGCGTCCGACGTCGTCGTCGCTGTCCTGGACACGGGTGTGGCGTACGAGACGTACGACGTCTTCACGCAGGCGCCTGACCTCGCGGGCACGCTGTTCGTCCCGGGCTGGGACTTCATCAACGGCGACGCCCATCCGAACGACGACAACGGCCACGGCACCCACGTCTGCGGCACCGTCGCGCAGACGACCAACAACGGCATCGGCGTCGCCGGCCTTGCCTTCGGCGTCTCCGTGATGCCGGTGAAGGTGCTGGACGCGAGCGGCTCCGGGACCGTCGCCACCCTGGCCGACGGCATCTACTACGCAGTCGACCACGGCGCCCATGTCATCAACTTGAGCCTCTCGGGCTCCGGGACCAGCCAGACCGAGGCCGCCGCCATAGCCTATGCCTACGACCATGGCGTGACGGTCGTCTGTGCGGCCGGCAACAAGTACACATCGGGCAACCCGACTCAGTACCCGGCGGCGTACGACAGCACCATCGCGGTCGGCGCCACCACTGTCAACCAGACGCGGGCGTCCTATTCCAATACCGGCGACTATATTGACGTCGTGGCTCCCGGTGGCGATGCCACTCTTGGAGTGCTGCAACAGACCTTCGCCAAACCCAACTACGGCACATTCGACAACAACTACTACTACGGCACGTCCATGGCCTGCCCTCATGTGAGCGCGACGGCGGCGCTGCTCCTCTCGGAGAACCGCTCGCTGACGCCGGACGCGGTGCGCAACGCGCTCGAGAGCACCGCCGTCGACCTCGGCCCCGCCGGATGGGACGCGTCATACGGGCACGGGCTGCTTGACGCCGCCGCGGCGCTGACTGCTGTTGCCGGCGCTCCGTGGCTCGACGAGTCTCCAAAGGAAGGGAGCGTGGCGCCGTCAGGTTCGACGCCCGTGACTGTGACCGTGGACACGAGCGGACTCGAAGATGGCGACTACGCGGCTGTCATCGTCGTCTCCAGCAACGACGCGTCGACTCCGGCGGTTGAGATACCTTTCCTGTTGCACGTGCGTACCGTGACCTTACCGGTGCTCGTGACAGGCGCCGCCACGGGTGTCGGGGAGCAGACGGCCACCCTGCACGGCACCGTGCAGGACTACGGCTGGGAGGAGTGCGAGTACTCCTTCCAGTACGGGAACGAGGAGGGCGGGCCGTACCAGGAGACGGCATGGTCGGGCAGCCTCGCGAGCGGAGAGTCGTTCAGCGAGGCGCTGTCGTCGCTCGACAGGGGGACAACGTGGTTCTTCCGGGCGCGGGCGCGCAACAGTGCCGGAACGGGGTACGGAGACGAGTTGTCGTTCATTACGAAACCTGGTGCGCCGGCTTCCCTGACGGCGACTCCGGACGAGCATATCCCCTTCTACCGTATCGACCTCTCGTGGACCGGGGGCGACGGGGCATCGTGGACACACGTGAGAGTGAAGCAGGGAGCGTACCCGGCGGACCCGTCCGACGGCGGCCTCGTCTACGAGGGCGACGGTACGTCGTTCGCGCACACCGGGCTGGAGCCTTCGACCACGTACTACTACCGCGCCTGGTCCCTCGTCGAAGACGCCGGGGGCGGCGATGTCTGGTCTGTTGGAGTTGCGGACGCAACGGCATCGACCAGCGCCGAGCCGCCGACCGTCGAGTTCAGCATCACCCTCCAGCCGGGCTGGAACATGGTCTCCGTGCCCCTGCTGCTGCCGGACATGTCGATGTCGACGGTGTTCGATGGGGCGGAGGCGGTCTACACCTGGAACCCGACCACGAAGTCGTACGTCCAGCCGCAGGAGCTGGACCCAAGCGCCGGCTACTGGGTCGCGGTTAACGCCGTGCGCACGCTTGAATACGCCGGCGTGCCGGTGAGCGGCTGGTCGCTGACGCTCCAGCCGGGCTGGCACCTTGCCGGTTCGGTCTGTGGTGGGACGGTGGACTTCTCCGAGCCGGACGACGAGCCGGATGGCTCGGTGGAGGGATTCACGTATTCCTGGAACCCGCAGTCAAAGTCCTACACCTACTCGCGGGCGCTTGAACCCGGCCGCGGGCACTGGGTCGCGGTGACTGCTCCGTCCGTTCTCACCGTTGAGTACCCGGCGTAGCGGCCGCGGATGCTTCCCCCAACGGCGCTCTGTGTCTTGTTCCGCTCTCAGCATTGCCAGATGCGGACGCTTGACCTATACTCGCACCCGAGGCGGCTTCCACAATCCGAGGTGGGTCGCGGACGGGAAGAGCGCCCCGACCGGGTGTCGCTGCGACGGCCCGGCGGGTCCTGGCGGTGGCAGGGAACCCATGAATCAGACGCCTCCGGCCTCGGCTCCGGAGCGGCGTGAGAACCGCCGCGCCACGTGGGCTGTCGCGCCGGCGCTGACTGGCGCTGTCGTCGGGCTGCTGCTCTACCTCCTCAGCCGCTCGAACTTCCTTCTCTTTCACAGCGTCGTTGAGCTGTTCGGCATCGTCGTCTGCTTCGGCATCTTCGTCGTCGCATGGAACACGCGCAGGTGGGTCTCCAACCACTTTCTCCTCTTCCTCGGCATCGCCTACCTGTTCGTGGCCGCGGTCGGCATCTTCCACACGCTGTCCTTTCGAGGCATGGGGGTCTTCCCGGCATACTCCACCAATGAGGCGGCGCAGTTCTGGATGCTCGCGCGGTTTGTCGAGGCGTCGTCCTTGCTGCTCGCGCCGCTGTTCCTGACGCGCCGGCTGCGCTCGACGCTTGCGTTCGGCACGTTCTTCCTCGTGACAGGCTTCGGCCTGCTCTCCATCTGCCGCCTCGGCCTCTTCCCGGACTGCTTCATCGAGGGACAGGGACTCACCACCTTCAAGATAGCGAGCGAGTACGTCATCTCCGCCGTGCTGGTCGCTGCGCTCGTCTTCCTCTACCGGCGCCGTGAGGCGTTCGAGCCTCGGGTATTCCGCCTTCTGGCGACGGGCATCCTGCTGAGCGCGGCCGCTGAGATGGCCTTCACGCTTTACGCGGATGTCTTCGGCATTGCGAG
This sequence comes from uncultured Dehalococcoidales bacterium, assembly GCA_964561465.1. Taxonomy (GTDB): domain Bacteria; phylum Chloroflexota; class Dehalococcoidia; order GIF9; family AB-539-J10; genus SKVJ01. The sequence goes on along the minus strand of CAZLPP010000061.1, from coordinate 5,536 downwards.
CGCGGCTGGCCATATCCTGAAAGCGGCCTCCTTCTTCTTCGTCTACCGGGCGGTGGTCGAGACCAGCCTCATGACGCCACAGGAGTTTCTCTTTCGCAGTATCGCGCAGGAGCGCGACCGCGCGCAGAGTTACCTCGACGTTGCGGGGGTGATACTGATTGTCGTTGGCCGCGACGGCCGGGTCCAGCTCATCAACCGCAAGGGGGTTGAAGTGCTCGGCCGGCGCGAGGACGAGATCGTGGGGCGGAATTGGTTCCAGGAGTTCCTCCCGGACTCGCGCCGGCCACGGGCGCTCGAGCTTTTCGCGGCCCTCATGGAGGGCAGGACGGAGGTTGCGGAGCGAAGCGAAGGACCTGTGCTCACCCGCTCGGGAGGCGAGCGCACTATCGCCTGGCACAACTCCGTGCTTCGCGAGGCCGGCGGCGCCATCGTCGGCATGCTCAGCTCGGGGGAGGATGTGACGGAACAGAGAGATGCCGAGCGGGCACTCGCGGCCTCCAGACAGCGTCTGCAGCTTCTGTTCGACCGCGCTCCTGATGGCTACTATCTGAGCGACATGGACGGCAGGTTCGTCGACGCGAACCGGGCAGCAGAGACGCTGGTCGGCTACCGCAAAGATGAGTTGCTTGGCAGGTCGTTCGTGGAGGCGGGGCTGCTGAAGCCGCAAGACGTGCCGGCGGCGGGCACGCTGCTCGGACGGAGTGTACAGGGGCTGCCGACCGGACCCGACGAGCTGACGCTCGTCCGCAAGGACGGCAGCACGGTGGTTGTCGAGATACGCACTGAGCCGGTCGACGTCGAAGGCAGGCGGCTCATCCTCGGCATCGCTCGAGACGTCACGGAGCGGAGACTGTCCGAGGAGCGGGAACGGGCGAGCCGGACCCGGCTCGAAAGTCTGGTGGGCATCCTGCAGCACGAAGCGAAGACAGTGCAGGAGTTGCTCGAGTATGCGCTTGAGGAGGCTGTCAGACTCACCGCGAGCCGGCTGGGCTACATCTACCTGTTCGACGAGAAGAAAGGCGAGTTCACACTCAACACCTGGTCACGCGACGTCATGAAGGAGTGCGCCATCCAGTCGCCGCAGTCAGTGTGCGGCCTGGAGAGGACCGGCCTCTGGGGCGAGGCCGTGCGGCAGCGCCGCCCCATCGTCGTCAACAATTTCGACGCCCCCAACCCTCTGAAGAGGGGCTATCCGCCCGGTCACGCGAAGCTGCACAAATACGCGACCATACCTGTCTTCAGCGGTGACCTCATCGTCGCCGTCGTCGGCGTCGCCAACAGATTGACCGACTACACGGACCTTGAAGTGCTGCAGCTCACACTGCTCATGGAGGCAGTGTGGAGGGTTGTTGAGCGCACGCGGGCGGAGCAGCTACAGAAGCGCTTTGCCGAGCGCCTGGAAAGCGCCATGTCCGCCGGCAACCTGGCCTGGTGGCAGATGTCCCTGCCGTCCGGCGAAGTGGTCTTCGATGAGCGGAAGGCCCGCATGCTCGGCTACCAGCCGTCTGAGTTCCCCCGCTCCCGTCGTGATTTCTGGGGGCTCCTTCACTCTGAGGACGTCAAGGCGGCGATGACGGCGATGGACGACTATCTCGAAGGACGGACCGAGAGTTATGAAGTGCAGTATCGCATCCGTGGCTCCGGCGGACAGTTCCGATGGTTCCGGGATGTGTGCAGTGTCACGGCCAGGGACGTTGACGGGCGCCCTTCTGTGGTGACAGGCATCCTCGTGGACATCTCCCGGCTCATGGAGACGGAAGAGCGCCTGAGAGCCTCCAACGTCGAGTTGCAGGAGCTGGCGGCCCGCATCGAAGCCGCGCGGGAAGAGGAGCGCGCAGCGGTCGCATGGGAGCTGCACGATGAGATTGGCCAGGCACTCTCGGCGATGAAGATGGAGCTCTACGGCTGCAGCCGGAAGCTCCCGCCGGAGGTGCGTGAGGTGACCCGTCCCGGCCTTACCCGCATGGACGGCCTGCTTGACGGCGTCATCACGCGGCTCCGGCGGCTGTACACCGACCTTGTTCCGGTGATGCTGCAGGACCTCGGTCTTGCCCCCACTATCGAGTGGAAGGCGGGGCAACTGCGGCGAGAGACGGGCATGGACATCTGCGTCGGCCGCGTCGAGAACGTGAGACTGCCTGATGACCGCACGGCCCTGGGTCTCTTCCGTGTGCTGCAGGATGCGCTCGAGTGTATGCTGCGCGACCGGAGGGCGACGCGTGTCGAGGTGGACTTCCTGTGTGAGGATGGACACGCCGTGCTGCGGGTGGCTGACAACGGCCGTCCTCTGAATATTGATGCCATCGGTGGGGCGGAGGGCCGCGCACTGGCCGCCATACGGGAACGTGCGCGCTCCTGGGGAGGCGAAGTCCGCGTGACCGCGTCCGCCCCTGAAGGGGCAATGCTGGAAGTGACGGTGCCGCTTGAGTCACACTGAACGACGCATGACCACCGCGACTGCGCTTCTTCCGGTGGCGAGTGGCGGTGTCAGTCGAGTGCATGTGAGTTGAGGGCTGTATGACAGAGCACGAGTCGCGTCTCGGGAGCGGAGGGCAAGCGCCCTTCCAGCGGAAGCGCATCATCGGCACGTTCGACCACCCCGGAAACGGCTCTGGCGGACGCTCCAGGCTTCTCTCAGGCTTGGTCGTGCTGCTGTTCCTCTGGGGCGTCACGTGGCCGTTGTTCCTCCGCCTGCGCGTCCTTCCGGGCGCGAGCTGGACGCATCCCGAGGTGCTGCTATCCGGCGCCTTCGCTCTGGCTGTGCTGTTCGTCGGCCTTCTGAACAGGAGAGGGCACTACCTCTCTGCCGCCACGCTCGCGGTAGTGCTCCTGCTCTCCGGAGTGTTCGCCTCGCTCAATCTCACGCTCTCCGGCGCCATGGAGCCTGTCTTCAGCAGGAATGACCCCGGCCTTCTCAGCTACATCGTGCTGCCCGTTGTGCTCGGTGCGGTTCTGCTGCCTCCGAGGCTCCTCGTCGCGGTGACCGTGTGTTCCCTTGGCGCTATCCTCTCCGTCCCGCTCCTCTATCCTCACGTGGGCTGGGATGTGGTGCTCTACGGGCCGCTGCTCTACCTGGTCGTTGTCTGCGGCCTCCTGACGTTCGTCTCCGTGCTGTTGGCGCGGGAGCAGCGACTCAGCCTCGCCGCACTTGGCGAGAAGGAGGAGCGCTATCGCAATCTGTTCGAGCAGTCTCCCGACGCGAACTTCCTGGTGGCTCCGGACGGTGTGATACGCGCGGTGAACGAGGCCGGGCTGGCGCTGTTCGGCTACTCGCAGGACGAAGTCCAGGGGCAGCATATGCGCAGGCTCTATGCCAATCCCGGCGACCGCGAGGTGATCATGGCGAAGACCGGGGAGCGCGGCTATCTCTACGAGGAGCCCGTGAGACTCCGCCGTCGCGACGGCGGCGTGCTTGAGTGCCTGGTGACCATCCGGGTGCGGCGAGACGCCGCCGGCCGGGCGCTCGAGTACCAGACCATAGTCCGTGACGTCACTGCCCGCATACGGTCCGACGAAGAGGTGAAGCTGAAGGGGCAGTTGCTTGACCTTGCCAATGACGCCATCTTCCTCGTCGACCCGGGTGGGGAGGTCGTCTTCGCCAACCAGGCGACGGCCGACCTCACCGGCTACACGGTGGATGAACTGCTGCGGATGAACGTCCGGCAGTTGAACACCCGCGAGGGGGCGGAGCAGGTGCCGGAGCGCATCTCTGCGATGCTGCGTGAGGGTGGACTCGCGTTTTCGACGGTCTACGTGCGAAAGGACGGTGGCCTTGTCAACGTCGACGTCCGTACACGAACCATACAGTCGCATGGGCGGACGCTGTTCCTGAGCGTCTGCCGCGACGTGACCACACTGAGAAAGGATGAGCATGAGTTGCGGCTGCGTGGCCAGTTGCTGGACTGGGCCAACGACGCAGTCCTGCTGCACGACCTCAAGGGCAGGTTGCTCTATGTCAACGAGGCTGCCGCTGTCCAGCGCGGCTACACACGGGCCGAGTTGCTGTGCCTGACGCTGCGGGACCTCGATGCCAGCGAGGCGGCCGAGCGGTTCGCTGAGCGCATGGCGTATCTCATGAACCACCGCGTGCTGACGTTCGAGGGGGAGCATCGGCGCAAGGACGGGAGCATCATGCCGGTCGAGGTCCGGGCCCGGCTCGTGGAGTCCGGCGATCAGTCGGTTGTACTTTCCGTGGTGCGTGACATCAGCGAGCGCAAGAAGTCGGAGGCGGCACTGAAGGCCGAGCGTGACCGCGCCCAGGGCTACCTGGACGTCGCTGCTGTCATGCTTGTCGTGATGGACGTAGATGGGAGCATCGCGCTTCTCAACCGCCGCGGCGCCCAGATTCTCGGTGCGGACGTGAAGGACCTCATCGGAAAGAGCTGGATAGACACGTGTGTGCCGGAGGAGCAGCGCGACTACGTGCGCTCCGTGTTCGCGGACTTCATGGCCGGGAGAGCCGAACTCCACGAGTACGTGGTGAACGACATCCTCACGGTTTCCGGGGAGCGGCGCACCGTGGCTTGGCATAACGCGCTGCTTCGGGACGCTTCCGGGAAACCCGCAGGCACGCTCAGCTCAGGCGAGGATATCACCGAACGCCTCGCCACCGAACGGGCCCTGCGAGAGAGCGAGGAGCGGTTCAGGAACATCATGGCGTCTATGCAGGATATCGTCTTCACGCTCGACACGGAGGGTCGCCATACGGGCGTCTACGGTCCCTGGGTGGAGAAGAGCGGATTGACTTCGGAGTTCTTCCTCGCGAAGACTGCTCGCGACATCTTCGGAGAGGAAGCATCGCGCGTGCACCGTGAGGCCAACGCGCGGGCTCTGCGCGGAGAGTTCGTGGTCTATGACTGGTCTGCCGAGACCGGCGGGCAGGTCTCCCACTACCAGACGTCGCTTTCGCCAATACGGGATGCTGACGGGGTCGTGCGAGGGCTGGTCGGGGTTGGGCGTGACGTCACCGACAGGAGGCGGGCCGAGCTGAAGCTGTCTGAGAGCGAAGAGAAGTTCCGCCTGCTGTTCGAACGATCGCTCGACGCCATCTACATCAACACGCCTGAGGGCAAGAGCATCGAAGCGAACCAGGCGTGGCTCGATATGTTCGGGTATTCCAGACAGGAGCTTGCCGCAGTCCACTCGGTCGACATGTACGCTGACCCGAAGGACCGGGAGGACTTCCTTCGGCAGATTGAGCGGGAGGGCTTCGTTGTCGGCGAAGCTCGGTTCAGGCGGAAGGACGGGACGCCATTCGATGTGCAACGGTCGGTGGTGGCTCTGCGAGACGAGTCAGGGGAGATGGCTCGTTTCGTGGGTACTATGCGCGACATCACCGAGCAGAAGAGAGCCGAACAGGCTCTGCGTGAGAGCGAAGCAAAGTACCGCGCCCTTTTCGAGCAGTCGCTCGACGCCGTGGCGGTGTATTCGGTGGATGGAACTCTTCTCGATGCCAACGGGGCTCATCTGCGGCTTCTTGGTCTCACCAGAGACGACATCGGGAAGCGAGGAGTGCTCCGGCACTACGTGAAGCAGG
>CAZLPP010000060.1:2901-10757 GCA_964561465.1 uncultured Dehalococcoidales bacterium | reverse complement strand
CCACTCGGCGGGGCCCCAGCGTTCGGGCAATGACGGTTCCTCGGGCCAGTCGGGAGGGAACAGCCGTCCGGGCGTCTCGCCCAGCTCGGCGATCAGCTTCTTGAGTCCGGGACGAGCGAACCCCGGATTCCCGCCCTTCTCGGTGCGCCCGTTTATCACGGCTTCAGAGCGCAACCTGCGGCCGATGGTTTTCTCCATCTGCCCGCCAAGCCACATCACCCGGTCGATGTCGAAGCCGGTCTCAATGCCCAACTCGTCAAGCTGCACCAGAAGGTCCTCCATACAGATGAGGCCGACGTAGCGCGGATCCCGGTAGTAGTAGTCGCCGGTGCCCCTCACCGGGCAGTCGTCCAGGAAGTTCGCCGGCTGACCGCCGAGGCCGCCCAGCGTTGCCTCGAAGCGGCAGATGCCGGCCTGCAGCGCGGCCAGGACGGAGGACGACGCTATGCGCTTCGTCTCGTGCAGGTGACAGAGGTGAGCCTCCGGCTGCGGCATGGCGTCGAGCACCATCGAGAAGTAGCGGTAGACGTCTGCAGCGTTCGCCGAGCCGTCGTGGTCGGCATGCTCCACGTCGTGCGCGCCGATGGCGAACCAGCGGTGGGAGAACGCCACGGCGTCCGCGAGGTGGGTGGCGCCGCTGATGGGGCTGCCCCATATCGTGCTCACGGTGCCGACGGTCTTCATGCCGGCATCGCGCGCCTTCGCGACGCACCGCTCCGCCTCTCGCCAGTACTGCGTCAACGTCGTGCCGGAGTTGGCGTAGTGGTGCTCCGGGTCCGTCGAGACCATCATCAGGATGCGGTCCGGTCCGATGCCCCGTTTCGTCAACTCGATGGCCGCGTCCACGGCGGGCTCGCGGATGGTGACGGCCGTCATCGTGACCGAGCTGTAATCGATGCCGGTCCTCGAGCAACGCTTCCGGAATGATTCGCTGCGCAGCTCGCTGAGAACCTGTTCAGCGTCCCTGAACTGCGGCATATTCCGCGCGTTGCCGAGGTTAGTGAGCTCGATCTCTCTGGCCCCGGCAAGTATCATCTCCTGCGCATAGAAGACCTTGGCCTCGGTCGAGATGAACCGCTCCTCGTGCTGAAGACCGTCGCGGATGGTGATGTCGCCGACGGTGACCTTCCGCGGCATCCGGGAAAAGATGTTCCAGTAATCGTACTCAGTCACCTGTCGACCTCCTCGAAGAGCGCCCGCCGGTCACCCGTCGCCGCCTCAGGCAGAAGCTACGGATTGCGGAGAGCCAGCGCCACCTCGGCCTTGCCGGGGACGATGACTTCGCCGTTCTCTCTCTCGACCCAGACGTCACACTCCACGATGCCCCGGTCTGCCTCGCGGCGCTTTCCGGTAACCCTCCCGCGGCATGTCAGCCGGTCGCCCGGGACGGCCGGTCCCCGGTTGCTCCACTCCAGCCCCAGCAACCTGCCGTGGTCGCCGACCCAGTCAGTCAGCACCTGAGCGAGGAAGCTGCCCAGAAGCGGCCGGTGCGCCAGCACGTTCGGCAGGCCGTCGTGGTCGCGCGCGAAATCGGCGTCGTAGTGGATGCGGTGCAGGTTCCAGGTGGCGGCGGAGAACATGAAGAGCTGCATGTTGGACGGGGTCTTCACGATGGCAGGGATATCCTGGCCAACCTCGGCATCCTCGAAGGCGGGAAATGACATAACGGTTCGCACCCTTCGGCTCAGCGCTCGATGAAGCTGGCTCTCTCGCGCGCCACGAACTCCCCCTTCTGATTGGTGTACGTGGTCTCAACAACCGTGAAGTAGAGCGCGCCGCTCTTCCCTTCCTTGCTGTAGACGTCCACGACCTTCTTGCGCACGGTGATGACGTCGCCCGGCCGGATAGGCTCACCGAACTGGACCGAGCTGGCGCCGCCGACGGTCCGGCTGACGGGCAGGGGCACGTCCAACTCCGTGCCGGTGGGCCGGCCATCCTCGCGGTACCTCGTGTCCGGGGCGTCGTCGTAGTACCCCAGTGTGAAGAAGAACGTCGACGGTGCGACTATGCCGCCCCACTGCGTGGCAGCGGCGTACGCTTCGTCGTAGTACAGTGGACTGTCGACGCCGATAGCCCGTGCGAACCGGCGGATGGCGGCCTTCGTCACCTCGCAGGTCTGAGGCGCCGACTCCCGGCCGATCATCGCGCGCGCTTCAGCGGGGACTCCGTGTTCGTCCATGCAGCGGACTCCAGTCTGCCGGCCTCAGGCCGGCATGTCGCCCAGTTCCTTCACCATGCACTCCTTGGCGGCGAAGTCCGTCTCACGCGAGACCATTATCTTCGCGCCCTGCAGGGACCCTGCGCCGGTGGCGGAGATGGTCGACCAGTAGCAGACGGTCCCGTACGTCGTCATATCCTGCAGCATGCGGAACAGCTTCAGCCGCTCGTCGGTCGGGATGTCCGCCCGGCCCTTGAGATACTTGTCGATGAAGCCGCTCAACTCCGGGTTCTCGCAGTCGCTGACCGACGGCACCGTGTCGACGAGCCCGCCGGCGATCTCCTGGACCATCCTCACAGAATCGTGGAACAGCTTGGCCGTCCACGTCTTGCCCACGTTCGCGTAGAGCATGCTCGGCATGTAGTAGCCGGACTCGGTCTTCGCGGCGAGGACGGACGAGGCCAGGCCGCAGGAGTAGTACGTCTCGCTGTTGGTCGACAGCTCGGTCAGCTTCTCCCGGACGTGGCTCGCCTTGTCGATGCCGTTGTACTTCGCGATGAGAGAGGCGCCGCCGGTGAGCAGGTCGGTGACGCCGGCGCTGCAGGCGCAACGGCTGTGCCGGTGAGTCGTGGCGAAGGAGAAGAGCATCGGCTCCATCGCATCCCACTCGCCGCACATGAAGACGTGCTCCCAAGGGACGAAGACGTCATCGAAGATGAGCAGCGACTCCACCGTGCTGTACTTCGCGCTGACCGGGTGGTCTTCCCGGTGCTCCGGGCTCTTAAGCGTCGTGTTGACGACGTGCGTCAGGCCCTTCACGTCGACGGGGACGACGAACGCGAGCGCATAGTCGCGGTCCTTTTCGGTGAGCGCGCGCGACGGCATGGCGAAGATGTAGTGGGAACCGGTGGCGGCGCTGATGTGGTCCTTCGCACCGCGGACGACGATGCCGTCCTTGCGCCTCTCGACAATCCGGACGAAGAGGTCGGGGTCGGCCTGCTGGTACGGACGGAGCGAGCGGTCGCCCTTTACGTCCGTGAGCGCCTGTGCGCAGATGAGGTCGTTCTCCTGGAAGTACCGCGCAAACTTCAGGAACCGCTGGAAGTAGGCGGTCCCGTGCTTCTGGTCGATGACGTACGTGCCCACGGCCATGCCATTGAGCGCCTCGCCGCCCATGCACCGGAGGATGCACAGCGCCTTCTGGGCGCACGTCCGCACCATGTTCAGCTTCTTCACCAGGTCGTCAGGGCTGGTGTACAGGTTGTTGAAGCGGTTGATGACCTCGCCGGTCAGGTTCGACGTGACGGTCATCAGCTCCCGGTACTTCGGGTCCTGCGCCATGGCGTACGTCAGGGCCAGGGTGTCGATGGCGGGACGAAGCTGCGGATGGTCGACGTAGTTCTCCACGAGCTTGCCCTGCACGAATACCCTCGGCTTCATCTTCCGCAGGCTGTCGAGGTACTGTTCGGCGGTCTTCATCGGCATGTCGCTACTCTCCTTTGCTGACTACCTCTCGGTTCCACCGAGGAGGTCACTGATGTCTCACACAGGGTGCGCCGCCCCGTCAGCACGCTCAGGCCGGGCGACCGCGCAGCCTGCCGTATACAGTACACTGGAGAAGATTGACGTGCCAAACGGCAGGGACGTACACTCGACGGTTCAATCAGGGAACTGAAAGGGGCAGGAAATGGTCGTTGACTGCCATGTCCACACGTGGCGCTATCCCGACCACTTCAACAAGCCGGCCATGCTGGCCAACCAGCCTGAGCGCAGGTGGACCTGGCCGGACGAGAAGTTCAAGCTGCTGCTCGACCAGCCCATCGACGGCTATCTGGAGCTCATGCAGGGCGTGGTCGACCGCGGCATCATCGTCGGCCAGTCCGCCTGGAACACCAGCGGCGTGAGCATCCCGAACGCCTACCTCTCCGGTGTGGCGCAGGCGCATCCGGACAAGCTGTCGTGGTGTTGCTGCGTCGACCCCACGCAGCCGGGAGCGGCAGATGAGGTGGAGCGTTGCGTGAGGACGATGGGCGCCATCGGGGTGGGGGAACTGAACCCCATCCAGTGGCAGGCGTACGCGAACGACCCGCGCGCCTACCCGGTCTGGGAGGTGTGCCAGTCGCTCGACGTTCCCATCGTGCTCCACGTCGGCGGCACGTCCCACATGGACACGAAGGTACGTATGAAGTACGGCGACGTGGTCGCGGTGGACGACATCGCCATCGACTTCCCCCACCTGCGCATTGTCATATGCCACCTGGGCTACCCGAAGTACGAGGAGGCAGCATTCCTCGTCCAGAAGCACGAGAACGTCTTCGCGGACATCTCCTATCTCCCCAGCGTCTCCGGCCTTGAGCGCACCATTATCAACCGCCACATGCCGGTGGTCACCTTCCCCTTCCTGCACTACGCCTATCCGCTGCTGTACTACTTCAGCCAGGTCTACAGTGGAGCGGACAAGCTCGTCTTCGGGACCGACTGGGGCGTCTCAAAGCCGCGCGAGACCCTCGACGCGCTGCTGGGCATCAACGACTACCTGAGGCGCTACGACCTGCCGCTCATTCCGGAGGAGTCGCTCCAGAGGATACTGCACGAGAACTGGAAGAGGGTCTTCACCCGGATAGTGTGAGCCGTGCCGCGCTGTGTCCGCGAGCCGGAGGTCAACCGGCGGCGCCGATGTCCCGCGTGCCCTTCGTCACGAAGTTGATGCGCTCCGCCGCCGCCTCAAGCTCGGCACGGAAGTCGGGATGCGCGATGGACACGAGCAGCTTCGCCCGCTGCCACACCGCCCTGCCCCGGAGGTTGACCGCACCGAACTCGGTGACTACCCACGAGACGTCTGTTGCAGGCACGGTGACCATGTCGCCATGCTCGAGCAGCGGCACGATGTTCGATTCGACCTGTCCCGCTCTGTTGGCGTGCGTGGAGTAGAGACAGGTGACAGCCCTGCCGCCGGGCGAGGCGTTGGCGCCCCGCACCCAGTCGAGTTGCCCACCGGTCCCGCTAATCTGGCGCGTGCCCGTGGATTCGGAGCACACCTGGCCACGAAGGTCGACGCGCAGCGCGTTGTTGATGCACACCTGCTTCGCGTTCTGCGCGATGACGTTCATGTTGTGGGTGTGGTCGCAGGAGAAGCCGGCGACCATCGGGTTCCGGTCCACGAAGTTGTAGAGCTTCCTCGTGCCGTGCAGCGTGGTCAGCACGAGCCTGCCGGGATGCAGCGTCTTTCTGGCGCACGTTACGATGCCGGCATTGACGAGGTCAACCACGCCGTCGGTGATGGAGCCCGAGTGCACGCCCAGGTCCCTCAGTCCCGAGTGCACCAGCAGGTTGGCGATGGCCGTAGGGATAGCGCCGATGCCTATCTCGATGCACGAGCCGTCCGCCATCAGGCCGACCACGTGCTCCGCTATCGCCTCGTCCGCCTTCGTCACGGGCGGGTCGGGCAACTCAACCAGCGGGTACTTCGTGTTCTCGACGATGTGGTCGACCTGCGAGATGTGGATTGCCTCGCCGCTGCCCCCCTCGACCCACGGCTGGGAGTCGCAGACCTCGAGGACAACGGTCTTCGCGGCCTCGCACAGCGCTTTCTGGTACGCGATTGAAGCGCCGAAGTTGAACCGGCCGTCCCTGTCCATCGGCGTGACCTGGACGAAGGCGATATCCGGGCGCTCCGGCATCTGCTCGCGGTACATCCGCGGGATGTCGCCCAGATTCGACGGGATGTAGCTGCAGCAGCCCCGGTCGTGGTGGCGCCGCTCGTACGCCGAAAGATGAAAGGAGCCGTAGACGAAGTGCTGCTGCGCGGGGTCCATCCTCAGAACCTGCGGTTCCGACTCGGCAAGGGCCGCCCGTATCTTGACCCGCTGCAGGTTCGCGGCGCGTTCAGCCAGCTTCTCATCGATGAGCCGCGGGAAGCCCAGCTTGTAGCCGTAGTCCACCCACATCCCGGACGTCACCAACCCGGCCGCGTCTTCGGCAGAGATGAGCTTCGCCCGGTACTCGCCAGAATGGTCGATCGCTATCTCTCCCGCCGCGCGGCAATCTGTTGCACGAAGTCCAGGACGGCCGCGTCGAGGTCGTATCGCGGTGACCAGCCCCAGTCGGCCCTCGCCGGCTGGTCATCCAGCACCGCGGGCAAGGTCTTCATCGAGGCAGTCACCTTCTCGTCCGGTTCGAAGCGCACCTGCGCCCCGGGCACATGCCTGAAGACGGCGTCGACCAGTTCACGTGCCGACGCGGTGAACCCGTACACGTTGTAGACGCATTGCGTGAGCCCGGCTCTGTCCGCGTCCCTGATGCGCAGGATGGCCTCGACGGCGTCGTTGACGTACAGAATTGCGGTGCGCGCAACCGGGTGCACGTTGACGACATAGGGACTACCGAGCGCGGTATCCTCTATCACGCGTGACGTGTAGGCGGTGATGCCGCCTCCGGGCGGCCTCCCGGCGCCGATGACCGACTCGAACCGCACAGCCCGTATGTCAAGGTCGTAGCGCCGGCGATAGAACTCGCAGAGTCGTTCCCCGCAGACCTTGGTGGTGCCGTACATATTGGCGGGATGCTGCGCCGCGGAATCGGAGACGCAGTCCGCCTCGGTCGGGCCGAAAGCCGCGATGCTGCTCGTGTAGATGACGGGTCCTATCCCGCACAGTCTGGCCGCCTCCAACACGTTGAATGTGCCAACCACGTTTGCGGCGAAGGCGGCTGAAGTGCTCTGCTCGCTTGCCGGCGGCAGCATGGCGCCGGTGTGGTAGATGCAGGTGATGCCATGGGACTTTGCCACATCCATGACCTGCGCCCAGTTCGCCAGGTCTCCCCGGACAACGCTGCAGCGCTCGCCGAGCTGACCTTCCAGGAGCGGAGACGTCGCGACGTCGAACAGGATGCTCCGCTCGCCGCGTTCCGCCAGCGCCTTCGCCAGGTGTATGCCGATGAACCCGAGTCCGCCCGTCACCAGATTGCAGCTCATCGATTGACTCCCTCAGCCGGTCTGTGCGCCGCGTGACTCCGCAACGCACCTGCGGCAACCTTCGGACACTCCGCCCGCGCCGGTCGCGCCCACCATTATGCCATTGCTGCCACGCGGCACGCTGCAGGAGCCCGTCGCAGACAGCGTGAGGCGACTCGGTGCGGGAGGTGCGGCGGCCGGGCGAAGGCGAGTACACTGAAGCAATGGCCGAGGAACCCGTGCGGTACCCGCAGTGCAGCGATGAAGACCTCGCCCAGCGCCCGGCTCATGGCGGCGGCGAGACTGGTGACGTTCGCCGGCTCATGCACTACTACCATCTGGGTCTGGACTTCTCCGGTCTGTCTCTGATGATGCTGAGTCGGCTTCAGCAGGGCGACTGGACCTGCCCCGTGTGTGGCGCATCGTTTCCAGCGGGAACCGACCCGCGCAAGAAACGATAACAGCCGGCAGACTGTGCGTGCGCACCGGAGGCCTGCAAGCTGCCGAAACGAGGCCTTTCACCCCAGACGGTGGCACGCTCCGGGGCGGCAGGGTCTTGAACGGCGGAGCCGCAGGGGTTTCAATGTACCCTGCGTCGCCGCCTTGCTCCCGGGCAGAGCGTCAGGTCCCGGATGGTCCATCGGCGGCAGGCATGCAATAGCTTCACGATCCGGAAGAACAGAGGGGTTCCGTTCACGATGCAGGTCGTGCTCGTCACCGACAGAGACTGGGTCACCGCGCTGTCTC
>CAZLPP010000060.1:0-2801 GCA_964561465.1 uncultured Dehalococcoidales bacterium | reverse complement strand
CCAACCCGTACCCGGTTTCCGTACTCGAGCAGATGGCCGCGGCGGATGTGCTGGTACTGTCATTTCCGCTGTACGCATACGGGCTTCCCGGAGCGCTGATGAGGCTGCTGGAGGAATACGACGCGTATATCCGCGCGGGCAACAGTCGCAAGGCCGGCGCCAGGGTGTACGTCGTGGTGAACTGCGCCTTCCCGCGGCCGCACATCACCGGCGAAGCCGTCCGGGTCGTCAGGAACTTCTGCCGGCGTCACGCGCTTCAGTGGCGATTCGCCGTCTGCATCGGCTCAGGCATCACGGTCGCACTGACGAAACGCGTGCCTTTACTCGACTTCGGCCCGAGAAGAGCCCTGAACGAGTTGGCCTCCGATGTCCGTACTGGGGCCGTTACGCCGCACGGAGACATCTTCGTGCGACCCGTCATACCGGAGCGAATCATCGTCGCCATCAAGAACTACTACGAGAAGAAGGGCGAGATGTATGCGACTGACGAGAGCCGCGGCGCGGGTTCGTCCGGCGCCGGCGGCTGAGTCGCCGTCTCTCCGGAATCAGAGCGGTCTTCACATTTGCTTCACACAAGTCTGCGACAGTATGGTTCGAGTTGCCGGAAGGAGCAGCGCGGGCTCCCATCGGCCGAAGGCAACCGCTTGCGCCCGAGCGCACGACTGCCGATGCTGGAACACCATATTGGAGGTCTGTACGTTGACGAGACCAACTGCTGAGTCCGGCCAGGGATTTGCAGGAGACGCCCGCGGCATGAAGAGCCGGAAGACCGCCGTTGTCGCGCTTGTGTCCGTCTTGTGCATCATCCTCGCCGCGCCGGGTTTCGGCTGTCAGGCCGCGAGTCCTGGTGCGCACGCTTCGACCGGACAGTCTTCCGGCTCGGGCTCGAACCGTGCCCCTGTCGTCCTCAGCGTGACGCCATCTACCGAACGGCTGCAGCCTCGCCACTCCTGCCGTCTCTTGTGTAAGGCGGAAGACGCGGATGGAGACCCGCTCGCATACTCGTGGACTGCGAGCCAGGGAGACATCATCGGTGATGGAGCGATTGCTGAGTGGAGTACACCGGATGTCGAAGGGCTCTACCGCGTCACGGTCACGGTTGATGACGGCAAGGGCGGCGTGGCCGAGCACTCCATCTCGCTGAGCGTAAGGAACAACGGCGCTCCGCAGTTCGAGTCGGTTTCCACTTTCGAAGAGGGAGTTCGCCCGGGCGCCTCCGTCCCAGTCTCCTGCTCCGCCGTGGACCCCGAGGGCGATGCGATCTCGTACGAATGGCAGGCTGGCTACGGTGAGGTGCAGGGAAACGGCGCCTCCATCGTATGGATCGCTCCAGCCAAACTGGGGTCCTACGTGCTCACGGTACTGGCGCGCGACACCTATGGCGCCGAGACTCGACGCGATCTCCTCATCAGTGTGTCGCCAAGCGCGACTCCGAGGCTCGGCGCGTTCGTGGTCGAACCTGTCGACCACGACCTGCTCAAGCTCGAGGACGGCGTCTGGGATACCTACTTCGGTATGGCCTCCCGCATCGAGTGCGTCGTGGAGGAAGGGGACGAGCCGCTGGTCTACTCGTGGACGGCGGACCTGGGTACGCTGGCAGCCGACGGCGCAGTGGCCGTCTGGACGGCCCCTGACGAGCGCGGCCCCGCAACGATTACCGTCTCCGTCACCGATGCGCACGGCAACACGAACTCGGCACAGGTTCTCATGTTCGTCGAGGACTGCACCTGCGCCTTCAAGTAGTCGGACGCAGCGCTGACGGCCTTCGCGGTCCGGAGGCCGGCCGCCGGCACTGAGGCAACGACGCCGAGCGCACATGCCGCCCTGCGGTCAACTCTTCCGCGGGACCTCTCTGAGTTGCTCCCGTGCCTGTCAGGCGCCGGCAAGGCTGACACCCACTGTGCCGTTCCGGACAGCGTTTTGACGCCCTGGTGCTGACGGGCGTACGCTGTCCCGCGGCGTCATCTCGGCCCTCAAGGTCGTGCAGTACGAATTCAGGGAGGTTTGCAGATGTTCTACAAGGTCAACATTCCCGAACCCAAAGAACCGGTGGCGGCGCTGGTCACGTTGAACCCGTCGGAATCGAGGAGGCTCATCGCCAGGGCGACGGTCGCGCTGCCCGAGGTCAAGGCGGCCATGAAGCAGGGGTGGATCATCATCGCGCGCGGCATCACCGGCGCCTACGTCAGCGAGGAGCTGTTCAGCATCAAGGTGAACCCAAAGTCGCAGCAGACCGTGGGCATCATCAGCCGCGGCATGACCAATGCGAACAACACCCCTCCGCCGTGTACGATGCACGTCGTGCACGACGGCAAGGTCGTGGAGAACGCCGACTCCAACGTCGAGATCCTCAACTTCGGTCCGCACGACGTCTTCATCAAGGGCGCGAACGCGGTCGACGCCCAGGGGAACGTCGGCATCATGGCTTCGAACATCAAGGGCGGCACCTGGGGCATGTTCACGCCCATCATCACTGGCCGGAACTCGCACCTCATTATCACGGTCGGCCTGGAGAAGATGGTCGCGTCGGTGGCGGATGCCTGCGCCCACAGCGGCGTCTACTACTACAAGTGGAGCCTCGGCATGCCCGGCAAGCTGACCCCCGTGGTGCAGTGTAAGGTAGTTACCGAGATCCAGGCGCTGGGCGTCCTGGCCGGCGTCAATGCCTACCACATCTGCTCCGGCGGCGTCGGCGGCTCCGAAGGGGCGGTCACGCTCTCCATCGAGGGCGACGAGGAACACGTCAAGAAGGCGCTGGACCTCATCGTCTCCATCAAGGGCGAGCCGCCCACCTCGGTCGT
>CAZLPP010000059.1:0-12602 GCA_964561465.1 uncultured Dehalococcoidales bacterium | reverse complement strand
GTATCCCTGCGGCAGGACATCCGGCCGTCAGACGTGATCAAGAGACCCCCATCTAGTGCACGCGAGCACATATCAGACACGGGCGCAGAAGAGCATCGGCGCTGCAGAAGGGCTGGACGTCACCGGAGAAGGCCGTCAGCTCCGGACCGAACTCAAGCTCGACGCGCTCGAGCTGCCCCCTGAGGAGCACGTTCAACTCCGCCGGAGGGTGCCCCCGCGCCACCGCTGCGAGCACGGCGCGCGGTCCCTGCTCTATCCACACGCCGAGGTCACCGACGCGGAAGCTCTCAAGCGCGCCCTCTGTGCCACCGAAGGAGTCATGTACGAAGTCCTGAATTGCGGTGAGCATGCCGGAGACGACATCGGCATCCTGGACATCGACGCCTTCGGCGGACACGTGCCGAAGCGCCAGCCCGGTCTCGCGGTGCAGCAGGAAGAGTTGCTCGACCCGGTAGACAAGCGTGTGCAGCAGGACGACCTCGGCGAAAGGTTTGCCCGAACGGATGGCCTCGAGCCGCCACCTCACGTATCGCCATGAGAACATCAACTCGAGAGAGCGGTTGAGCGACTCGACCATCGACCGAAGCGCCTCCGCAATGGCCCTGCGGATGGCCGGGCCGATGACCGGGTAGAGGACGTCCACGAAGAAAGACGGGTTTGCCTGAACGGTTTCCCGCAGTGCGCGTTCAACGGCGGGCCGCAGAGCGACCGAGAGCCTGTCGCCGGGGCCGGTGTGCGTCGCGATGGCGTCGGCAAGCATGTCGCAGAACTGCTCGCCTATCCTCTCCGCCGCAAGCGACCGCGCATCGCGGTCGCGGCACACGAACGTCCCCGGGTCTTCCTGCGCGGACGGTCGCGCCTCTATCGGGACGCCGATGCCCGAGGGGAACGATGCCAGCGGTTCGACAGGGCCAGGAGTCGCCCGGTCCGACGTAGCGACGGTTTCCAGGTCGGGATGAATCTGGGTGGACACGGCGCGGAGTGGTACCGCCTCATTCGACGCTGTCCGCATCCGTCGCGTCCGCTGGAACCAGCGACCTGCTCCCATGACATCCTCAAACCCGACACGTATCGGGCAGGCAAGTATAGGCACTCGCGACTGGGCACGCAAGACGCGACCGGTGCACTGGACGCAGGCCACCGCGCTGCGCGCGGAGGGCTGAAGAGCGGGGGCACGGGGACGACAAGACAGGACGAAAAGATGTTGTGACGCGGATACAAGTTCGCCGTCGCAGAGGGTGGTACTGCCCTCGCGACGGCGACGGCGAGCGAGAGGAGGTGAGAGGATTATGGCCTGCAACTATTGTATCGCCCCCGCCCGGTCCTGTCAAAACGCCCGGCAACCGCCCTTTTACGTAGGTAAACACGGCTCTGCGCGCACCCGTTTCTGAACGTACGACTGGCCGTTCACGCAGGCCATAGTGTTACAATGTCCGGAAGTTCCACTCCGGCACACCGCCGCCGCCGGGCGCGTGCCGGAGCACTGCAGCGGGAGGCGCCGCGCGAACGGTGTCCGCCCGGAAGGAGACCCGACACGAACAGGAACCACTTGCTTCGACTCCCCGCGTTTCTGGGTTGCGTCATGCTGCTCTACGCAGTGGCGTCCGGCCTCAGCTGGCAGGGTCCCGCGACGGAGTCCGGCGGCATGAGCCAGCACGGCATCGCCGGCATCCTCGGCACCGCGCTCTGCGTCATTGGCGTCATCCTTCTCGCGCGGCGTCGCACGCCCTGACGAGGGGGTAAGCAGAGGCGTCACCGGGCCCGCTGCGCGTGGGCGCGGCGGCGTTGTCGAGGAACAGCAACGTGCGGAGACGCGAACAGCAGGATGCCCAGGAGGGACGCCCCTCCGGACGGACGCCGGCCGCGCGGTCGCGCCGGCCCTACTACGGCTGGCTCATCCTCGCGATAGGCTTCATCACGGTGGTAGGCGGTTACGTCTGCCGCAACACCTTCTCCGTCTTCTACCCGGCCATCGTCGATGAGTTCGGCTGGGGACGCGGCAACACCGCACTCATCTTCTCCATCAACGTTCTCACCTACGGTCTGTTCGCACCGTTCGCCGGCGGACTGGTCGACCGCTTCCGGCCCCGCTACGTCCTTGCAGCCGGGGCCGTCATCATGGGCCTGGGGGTCGCGCTCTGCAGCCTCGCAACCGAGAAATGGCAGTTCTACCTCCTCTACGGCGTGGTGGCCTCCATCGGCCTCAGCGTGGCCGGGTGGACGCCGGTCGTTGCCCTCGTCGGCAACTGGTTCATGAGGCGCAGGGCGCTTTCGATGGGAATCCTCGGCGCCGGGTTCGGCACGAGCCTCGTCTCGGCCTTCGCCGCCCAGTACCTCATCTCCAGCTTCGGTTGGCGCACCGCCTACGTCTTCGTCGGCGCCTTCGCCGCTGCCATCATTGCCCCTCTCGCACTGCTGTTCGTGCGCCGGCATCCGTCGGAGAAGGGGCTGTACCCGGACGGCATCTCCGCCGAGGAAAACCAACGCCTCGCTGTGGCGCGCGAGGGCGATGCGGGCCTTACGGTCTGGAACCGGACCGAGTGGACCCTGGGGCGCGCAGCCCACACGCACCAGTTCTGGCTTCTCTTCCTGACGGCGTTCCTCGTGATGGGCATCGTCGAGCAGATCGCCATCGCCCATCAGGTCTACTTCTACCGCGATGCGGGCTACGATGCGCTCACCGCTGCGGGCTTCTACAGCGTCTTCGGCGTCTGCTTCGTTCTCGGCAACCTCTCCGGCTCGATTTCCGACCGCATCGGCCGGGAGCGGTTCACCATCCCCGCCTGCCTTATTGCGGCGGCTGCTGCTTCGCTGCTGTTCTTCATGCATGACACGTCGCAACCGTGGCTGCCTCCGCTGTTCGCAGCCACATTCGGGCTCAGTCTCGGGTCGGTCCCCTGCGTCTACTACGCCGCCGTCGGCGACCTCTTCCACGGCAGGCACTACGGCCGCATCATCGGCATGATGGTGCTGGGCTTCGCGCTCGGCGGCACGCTGAGCCCGTGGCTCGCCGGGTACCTGTACGACACGTCCGGCTCCTACACCACCACGTTCGTTCTGCTCGTCGCGTCGATGCTCGCCACGGCGCTGCTCATGTGGCTCGTCGCCCCCAGGAAGCTGAACCCCGTGGGGCACAGCCGGTGACGGGACGACCGCAGTGTGCTTTACTTAGCAGGCTCCGGTGCAGCTGGAGCGTCCCGGAGTAGCCCTCGGAGCGGGGGCTGGACGCAATTCAGGCAAGGTACAGTGGCGAAGCGCGGATTCTTCTACGGCTGGGTCATCCTGGCAATCGGCTTTCTCACCATCGTGGGCGGGTACGTCTGCCGGACGACCTTCTCCGTCTTCTATCCGGCCATCGTGGATGAGTTCGGATGGACGCGCGGTAACACCGCGCTCATCTTCTCCATCAACGTGCTGGTGTACGGCACGGTCGCTCCCTTCGCCGGCGCGCTGGCCGACCGTTTCCGCCCGCGCTTCGTTCTTGCCGCCGGCGCCGTGCTTATGGGCATCGGCATGGCCTCCTGCAGCCTCGCCACCTCGCCCTGGCAGTTCTACCTGCTCTACGGCGTGGTCGCGGCTGTGGGATTGAGCGTGGCGGGATGGGCGCCGGTGTCCACGCTGCTGACCAACTGGTTTGCGCGCCGCCGCGCGCTCGCCTTCGGCGTGCTCGGAGCCGGGTTCGGCATCAGCCTCATCGCCTCGTACGCGGCCCAGTACGTCATCTCTTCCTTCGGCTGGCGCACAGCCTACGTAGCTATCGGGCTCTGCATCGCCGCTGTCATCGCCCCGCTGTGCATCTTCCTCGTGCGCCGCAGCCCGGCGGACAAGGGCCTGTTTCCGGACGGCATGACCTCCGAGGAGGCGGCGGCGGACCGTGCGCCGGCAGCCGCCAGAGAAGGCGCCGGAGCGTGGCGCAGCAGGAAGTGGACCTTGAGGGCCGCCATGCGCACGCGCCAGTTCTGGCTGCTGTTCCTGATGTGGCTCGTCTCGATGGGCATCGTCGAGCAACTCGCCATCTCTCACCAGGTGTACTTCTACCTGGATGCCGGCTACCAGCCGATGACGGCCGCCAGGTACTACAGCATCTTCGGCATCTGCTTTGCTTTCGGCAACGTGGCCGGCGCGCTATCCGACCGGATAGGGCGCGAACGGTTCTTCATCCCGGCCTGCCTTGCCGCGGCGGGCTTCGCCGCCCTCTACTTCTTCATGCACGATGCATCGACGCCGTGGCTGCCGACCGTCATCGCGGTTGGCTTCGGCTCGACCTTCGGCTCGCTCTGCTGCGTCTCCAACGCCACTCTGGCCGACCTCTTCGCCGGGCCGCACTACGGCAAGATAGCCGGCAGCATGATCCTCGGCTTCGCCACGGGTGGAACAATCAGCCCCTGGCTGGCGGGCCACCTGCACGACATCACCGGCAACTACACCGCCACCTTCGCCATCCTCGTTGGAGGGCTGCTCGTGACTGCCCTGCTCATGGGGCTCGTCGCGCCGCGGAAGCTCCACCCGGTCGCGCGGACGAAGTGACCGGGGCGTCGAAGCGCGCTATACTACAGCCCTGATTCGAGAGAACCTGTTGACGCCCCATACCGCCACGCCGGACAGGTCGAAACGCCCCATGACACCTTCCCGCAAGCTCTACTACGGCTACGTCATCCTCGCCATCTGCCTATGCACTATCGTGGCCGGCTACGTTTGCCGCAACACCTTCTCCGTCTTCTATCCAGCCATCGTCGACGAGTTCGGCTGGACGCGCGGCAACACGGCGCTCATCTACTCCATCAACGTGCTCGTCTACGGTCTGGTCGCTCCGTTCGCGGGCGGGCTGGCGGACCGTTTCCGTCCGCGCTACGTCCTGGCCACCGGCGCCGTGCTCACCGGCATCGGGATGACCCTGTGCAGTCTGGCCGCGGAGCGATGGCAGTTCTACCTGCTCTACGGCGTCCTCGCCGCGGTCGGCCTCAGCATTGCGGGCTGGGTGCCGGTCGCCACGCTGCTGACAAACTGGTTTGTGCGGCGCCGGGCGCTCGTGTTCGGCGTGCTTGGCGCCGGCTTCGGACTGAGCCTCACCTCCGCCTATGTGACGCAGTACGTCATCCTCGCCCTCGGGTGGCGCAATGCGTACCTCATCATCGGTCTGCTCGTGGCCGTGGTCATTCCACCAACGTGCATCCACTTTGTACGACGCACGCCGGCGGACAAGGGCCTTTTCCCGGACGGCATGTCGGCCGCCGAGGCCGAAGTGCGCCCGACCCATCCCGCCGACGGCCGGCCCGGTTCCAAGTTGCGCGCGAAGGACTGGACGCTGGGCGAGGCGCTGCGCACCCGTCAGTTCTGGCTGCTCTTCCTCATCTGGGTGTGCACGATGGGTCTGGTAGAGCAGACCGTCATCTCGCAGCAGGTGTACTTCTACCGCGACGCCGGCTACTCCCCGATGACCGCCGCCGTGTTCTACGGCACGTTCGGCATCTGCCTGGCCGCGGGGAATCTACTCGGCTCGTTCTCGGACCGCGTCGGCAGGGACCGTATCGCGCTGCCGGGCTTCCTGCTGTGCCTGGGGTTCGCGTCCCTGCTTTTCCTGCTCAAGGACACGACGACCCCCTGGCTGCCACCCCTCTTCGCCGTCGGTTTCGGCATCTGCTTCGGCTCACTCACGTGCGTGCTCAACGCGACAGTGGCGGACATCTTCCACGGCGCGCACTACGGCAAGATTGCCGGACTTATCACGCTGGGCTTCGCCATCGGCGGCTGCGTCAGCCCGTGGCTGGCAGGCTACCTGTACGACATCACCGGCGACCACACGGCCAGCTACGTCGTCGTACTCGCCGCCCTCTTCGCCTCCATAGTCATGTACCTCATCGTCGCCCCGCGCAAGATGCGGCACCTGCACCTGCGGCACCATCACGCCCCCGCATGAGTGCAGTTGGCAACGTTGCCTCGAACTCCGCAACCGTCTACAGTATTGGGTACCGGCGACTGCCGGCCGGGGGACGACGCAAGAGGAGGGAGAGGCAATGAGAAGCCACGCAACGACGAAAGGCCTTGAGCGAGCCACCCACCGCGCCCTCTACTACTCCATGGGCGTCCTGCCCGAGGAGCTTGAGAAGCCCCTCATCGCGGTCGTCAATCCCCAGAACGAGACGATGCCGGGACACGTCCACCTCGACATCATCGCGAAGGCCGTCAAGGAGGGCATCCTCGCCACCGGCGGCACGCCCATCGAGTTCGGCACGATCGGGATATGCGACGGTCTCGCGCAGGGCAACTACGGAATGCACTACCCGCTGGCCAGCCGCGAGCTCATCTGCGATTCCATCGAGTGCATGGTCAACGCGCATTCTTACGACGCCATGGTGCTCGTGACCGAGTGCGACAAGATAACGCCCGGGATGCTCATGGCGTCGGCACGGCTCAACATCCCCGCCATAGTCGTCAGCGGCGGCCCGATGGCCACCGGGTGGTACTGCGGCAGGGAGGTGGGCTACACCGACCTCATCGAGGCGCAGGGACTGGTCCAGCGCGGTGAGATGACATGGGAACAGCTCTCCGAGTTCGAGCAGAGCGCCCTGCCCGGCTGCGGCGCCTGCAACATCATGGGCACCGCCAACACAATGAACTTCCTCACCGAGGCGCTCGGCATGTGCCTTCCCGGCAGCGCCGTCCCCGCCGCGAGCGGCCGCCGTATTGCGCTGGCGAAGCGAACCGGCATGCAGATCGTGGAGCTCTTCAACAAGGGAATCAAGCCTCGCGACGTTCTGACTGAGCACGCATTCTGGAACGCGTTCGTGGTCGACATGGCCATCGGCGGGTCCACGAACACGCTGCTGCACCTGCCGGCGATAGCCAACGAGGCGGGCATCAGGATAGATATGTCCATCGTGACCGAGATAGCGTCGAAGACGCCAAACCTGCTTCGCATCAAGCCCTCGGGCAAGCACTTCCCGGCGGACCTGGACCGGGCCGGCGGCATCGCCGCGCTGATGAAGCGGCTGCTCGATGCCGGACTGCTCCGCGACACGCTGACGATGACCGGGGCTCCGGTTTCGTCGAACGTGAGGGACTCGGTCGTGGCGGATGCGGACGTCATCCGCCCCATGGACAAGCCGTACACTGCCACGGGCGGACTCGCTCTGCTGTACGGCAATCTGGCGCCGGAAGGCGCCGCGTGCAAGGCAGCCGGCGTGGCCCCGGCCATGCTGCGGCACCGCGGGCCCGCCCGCGTGTTCGACCACGAGGAAGAGGCCGTCAAAGCCATCTACGCCGGCGAGATACGCAAGGGCGACGTCGTGGTCATCCGCTACGAAGGTCCGAGGGGCGGTCCGGGCATGAGGGAGATGCTGTCACCGACCGCCGCCATCATC
Source organism: uncultured Dehalococcoidales bacterium (assembly GCA_964561465.1). Taxonomy (GTDB): domain Bacteria; phylum Chloroflexota; class Dehalococcoidia; order GIF9; family AB-539-J10; genus SKVJ01. The sequence goes on along the minus strand of CAZLPP010000059.1, from coordinate 5,241 downwards.
GGCATGGGTCTCGGCGAGACGGTCGCGCTTGTCACCGACGGGCGCTTCTCGGGAGCCACCCGCGGGGCTGCTATCGGCCACGTCTCGCCGGAGGCGGCCGCCGGCGGCCCCCTGGCTCTGGTTGCAGAAGGCGACACCATCGACATCGACATCCCCGCCGGCACGCTGGCGCTCATGGTCGAGGAGCCGGAGCTGGCCCGGCGGCGGTCGGCGTGGTCGCCGCCCGCTTCCAGGGCCGAGCCGGGCAGCTACCTCGAGAGGTACGCCCGGATGGTCACCTCGGCGATGAGTGGCGCCGTGTTCACCCGGGGATAGTCGCCAGGCGCCACCGTCTGAACAGCGACAGCAAGGAGGAAGCGATGCTCATCCAGTGGCTGGGACACGCCGCCGTCAAGCTCTCTGGGGCGGGACAGGTCATCTACATCGACCCGGTGGAGATGGACTACACCGGCGGTAAGGCGGCGAATCTGTTTGCGCGGCCCGAGCAGGCTGACGTCATCCTCTTCAGCCATCAGCACGACGACCACTGCAACCCGGCGTCGTACAAGGGCATGCTGAAAGCCGGCACGGTTCTGGTGGGGCCGGCCGCCTGCCGCGAGAAGGCGGGCAAGGGTATGCGTTCGATTCAGGCGGGAGACAGCCTCACCATCGGGACGGCTGGCATCCGAGCCGTGGCCGCATACAACATCAAGCGGCAGCGGGCCCCCGGCGTCCCCTTCCACCCGCGCGGCAGCGGCGTCGGCTACGTGGTAACGCTCGACGGCCGCACGGTCTACCACGCCGGCGACACCGAGCCGGTTCCGGAGATGAAGGAGGTCGGGCGGGTCGACGTGATGCTCATCCCGGTCGACGGCCGCTACACCATGTCGGCCGCAGAAGCCGTCGCCGCGGCGGCCTCCATCGGAGGCGCTCTGCTTGTGCCGATGCACTACTTCGACACGACGGTTGCCGACATCTCCGCGGCGGCGAAGACGCAGCCGGAAGTCAAGCTGCGGCTGCTGAGCATCGGAGAGACGCTCGAGCTGTAGACAGCGGGCCCGGCCACAGTCCAAGCCGGCGCACGGACGTCAGCGGCGGAGGAGAAGGCACACGTGAAGAGCCTGCCATCGTTTGCACTGCCGTTGTCCATCGCGGTCGGCATACTTGCCGCCCTGGCCGCCCTCCAGGGGCTGTTCAACCAGGCCGCGTACGCTTCCGAAGCGGCGTCATTCGCGATACAGGGCAGAGCGCAGGACCTCGTCACCGTCGTCTGGGTGTTGCCCCTGTACGGCGTCGCTCTCTATCACCTCAGGCGCGGCTCCCTGGCGGCCAGGCTGGCCTGGCTCGGGATGCTGCTGTACTTCGCCTACACCTACGTGCTCGCAGCCATGGGGCTGGCCCACAACAGCTTGTTTCTGCTCTACGTCGCAACGTACAGCCTCTCTCTCGCGCTGCTCATCGTCGGGCTGACGTGCATGCATTTGAGCGACCTCCCATGGCGATTCTCGCTGCGCCTGCCGCGCCGCGCCATCGCCGTGTTCATGCTGCTGGTAGGGGCAGCCCTGGCCGGCCTCTGGCTGATGGAGATCGTGAGGGCCCTCGCCGCCGGCAGACTGCCGTCGATGCTCGCCGACACCGTGACGCAGTCGCTTGTCGTCCAGGCTCTGGACCTGGGTATCATCGTTCCGCTCAGCATCCTCGGCGGCATCGCGCTCTGGCGGGGCACGGGCCTCGGTTACCTGCTCACCGGACTGGTTCTCACGAAGAGCATTACGATGGGGCCGGCATTGCTCTCCATGGCCGCGTTCCTGTACGCGGCCGGGCTGCCGGTCGCCCCGCCGATGATTGCCTTCGCCGCCCTGGTCACCGCGGCCGGCGGCTACCTCGCCTGGCGGTACGCCAAGGCACTCGGTTGACCCCCTCGACTCACCGCCGCAACCGGTCCGTTGCATCCTGTGCTCCTTTGACAGCGACACACGGATGCGCTAAGGTGCTGTGACACTCCCGGTCCACCGGGTCGACGCAAGAGGTAGCAGACGGATGTGGAGCATCGAACAACGAGTCTGGGCGCTTCCTGAGTCGTCTCACTTCTCGGGGTGATCACTTCCCCCGCCCCGCTGTGGAGCCGGGGCGAGCGTCTCGCAAAGGGTTGCAGCCAGATGAAGCCTGAGCACATGCGCCCGGAGAACACCATCTTCGTGCTCCTCTCGTTCGAGGGGCCGGACCCCTACTCGCTCGCGGGAGGGCTCGGCGTGCGCATCACCCACGTGGCGCACACGCTGGCGCGCAAGGGCTTCTACACGCACCTGTTCTTCATCGGCGATCCCAACGGGAAGGGTGAGGAGTACCTTGAGGACGGGAAGCTCATCATGCACCGCTGGTGTCAGTGGATAAGTGCCAGTCACCTCAGCGGCGTGTACGACGGCGAGTACGCCAAACACGAGGACTACAGCCGATCCATGCCGCCGTGGGTCATTGAACGCATCGTCCGGCCGGCGGTGGCCGACGGCAAGCTCGTAGCCGTGCTCGCCGAGGAGTGGCACACCGCGGAGGGCGCATGCCGACTGAGCGAGCAACTCAAGGCAGCCGGACTGAGGGATGAGGTCGGCATCTTCTGGAACGCAAACAACACGTTCGGCTTCGAGCACATCGACTGGGCGCGATTGCAGCGCGAAACGACCGTCACGGCTGTCAGCCGCTACATGAAGCACATCATGCGGGACCTCGGAGTACCGACGCTCGTCATCCCGAACGGCATTCCGGAGGACCTGCTGCGTCCCGTGAATGAAGAGGCTTCTGCGGAAACCCGGGCGCGCCTCGCGGGCGACCCGCTGCTGCTCAAGGTTGCACGATGGGATCCGGGCAAGGCATGGATGCAGTCGGTCGAAGGTGCGGCGCTCCTCAAGAAGAACGGGCGACGGCCGATCCTCATCGCGCGAGGCGGTATGGAGGGCTACGGGACCGAGGTGCTGCTGCACGCATCAGGGCTGGGCCTGAAGGTGCAGGACGTCAGCGCCGACGGCGACAGTGTCGAAACGAAGCTCGAGGCTATCACGTCCGCCGGCGATGCCGACATACTGAACGTGAAGTTTCATTGCCAGCACGAGCTGCTCCGCACCCTGTACCACGCATCCGACGCGGTGCTGGCCAACAGCACGCACGAGCCGTTCGGGCTGGTGGGACTCGAGGTCATGGCCTCGGGCGGCGTCGTCTTCACCGGAGGCACCGGCGAGGACTACGCCCAGCACTTCTTCAACAGCATCGTGCTCGACACCAACGACGCGGAGGAAATCGCGAGCTACCTGGACTACCTGGGGGCGCACCCCGGCGTTGGAGAGCGCCTGCGCCGCGCCGGACAGATGACCGCGCGCCAGTACACCTGGCCGTTCGTCATCGACGGACTCATCGAGCGGCTCGAGAGCCGGGCGCGTGTGCGCGGCGCCCTGGCCAAACCCTACGAGGTCGTCATTGAGCACGCGATGGAGGCCCGTGGCGAGCCGTCACATCTCGACGCCCCGGCGGTGGCCGGTCACGTGGAGCAGCGCGCCGTTGCATCCCAGTAGAGGAGGACAGTCATGGCCAGGATGTTCCCCGCGGAGGCCGGTCGGCTACTGAAGAACGTGCCGGAGCAGTTCACGTTCTACTGTCGCGACGGCAGCAGGTTCTGGAACGTCGAGGACCTGGCGAAGGCCGTCGCCAGCATGAGCGAAGAGGTATTCGCACACCACGTCAACGCGGAGAAGAACGACTTCGCCAACTGGGTGTACGACATCGTTGGCGACCACACCCTCGCCCACGAGCTGCGGAACACGCGCAGCCTCGCCACGACCTCGCGCCGCCTCAACGAGCGCGTGGCGCTGCTTCTGGCGCGAAGGGGCTGAGAGACGTAGGGGCCGGCCCCAGGAGAAGACGCGGCTTCCGCATGCCGCCGCAGCAGACTAGAAGGGGCGTGGCCGATTCACTCGCACGGGCACAGGCTGCGGCCGCAGCGCGTCACCGAAGAGCCATACCGCCACCGACGCAATCAACCGTTCCATCCACCGGACACTCCCGGCGGAGGTTGCCTGTGCCTTGCGGCCTCCGCCGGGGCCATCGTCCGGCTTGCTGGGAGGAGGGAGAGCAGGGCGGCCGGGCCTGCCGCCTTCAATATATGGGTACACGCGGCGTCCCGCCGGTGTTGTCATCTCGACGCCACCATCCTTGCCACCCGATTCGCCGCCCGGACATTGCGAGCGGAGACGACGTGCATCGCCGTCCCGCGCGCGACATCCTCAGCCCAGAGACGGATCTCGCTGAAATCGCGGAAGTCGCCTGAGAACCCGGCCCTCGCCAGGAACTTCGCCACAGGGTCGCCTGTCCGCTCGCCAAGCTTGCCGCCGAACGTGGCGTGTCCCTTAGCGCCGACGTAGTCGGAGAACAGACTCACGTTGACTGGCAGCGCACGCACTATCGCCTGCGCCGAGTGCCCCAGTGGGCCGCTCTGGAAAAGCCAGACGTCGCGCTCGCGCAACTCAGGGCCGAACCGGTTCATGAACTCGAGCGCGTCCTGGCGCCACCTGCCGCCGTAGATGGCGCTGCCGAGCACCACGCCGTCGTACCGGCTGACCTGCTCAACCTCGGCCACCGGAAGCACGTCGGTATCGATGCCGGTGCGGCGGAGGGTCAGTGCGATGGCGCGGGCGATCTCGGCAGTTGAGCCGTGCGCGCTCGAATAGGCCACCAGCATTCTCAGGTCATCCATCGTGGTCTCCGTGCTCCCCCTCATCCGTGTGCTGTCCATCCATTTGTACGGCTGCGGCGTCGCGGTATCACACCGCCCGGAGGGAATCGCTTCCACTCCGTCACGGTTAAGCATAGGAAGAAGACAGGGCCGCGGACGACGGTAGACAGGCTGGAACTGGCATCCGACGGTCGGACGGTTTCCTGCTCATCAGGTTGGTGGAAACATCCGGAAGCTCCCGGTCAAGCTTTGAACCACCTCCCTACAAGGGCCGTCGAGACGCAAAAGCCGGACCGATGCCCCCCATACAACAGGGTCCGGCGATTGGCGAGGAAAACCCGGGCTTCGCGGCCCCCTTTTCGACGTCTCGAGCGTTGTATAGAGAGTGGGCAAGCCAAATGCCAAGAGGACCGCGCGCGGCCCCGGACCGGGGAAGGGCCGACGCTCCGGCGCGTGTTTCCGCCGCGCGGACCATATCTTCACAGGAAGCTAACAATCGCGGTCTAGGATACCTCCAGACCCGTTACAATTCAGAGAGGAGG
>CAZLPP010000058.1:6434-12636 GCA_964561465.1 uncultured Dehalococcoidales bacterium | reverse complement strand
GCGCTCCTCCGGCGTGAAGCCGAGCACCCGCTCGATGGACGGGCTGACGTACGTTGTATGGAAGCTAAGGTCCATTGTCCAGAGCATGTCCGCCATGTGGTCGGCAAGGAACCGCAACTGCGCTTCGCTTCGAGCGAGAGCCTCTTCCGCCCGTTTGCGCGCGGAGATGTCGCGCGAGACGCCTATCATGCCCACGAGCACACCTGCGTCGTCGCGAAGAGCCCGGATGACCTGCTCGACCCAGAGCGTCGAGCCGTTCTTGTGCACGAACTCGATGTCAATCGTCAGCGTCCGGTTCGGGTCCACGCTGCCTGACACTTCGAGATCGATCTGCCGCTGCAACTCGGAGCAAATACGGCGGACCGACTCCGGTGTGGCCATCTCCTCGACCTGCTTCGCCATCCACTCCTCGGCCGTGAAGCCGAGCAGACGCTCGATGGACGGACTGATGTAGGTCGTGCGCAGACTCAGGTCCATCGTCCAGAGCATGTCCGCCATGTTGTCGGCCAGGAACCTGAGCTGTGCCTCGCTCTGCGACAGCGCATCCTCGGCCTGCTTGCGTTCCGTGATGTCGACGGTGATGCCCACGAGCCCGATTGTGGTCCCGGTGTTGTCCTTGATGGGAGACTTGTCGGTGAGTACCCAGTGCAGACCATCGGCTGCGGTGTACTTCTCTACGATGCCGAGGCGCGGGGCGCCGCTCTCCATGACCTCGCGGTCCACCTGCTCCGACGCCGGTCCCTCCTCACCGAGGAACGGCTCGGTGCGTTTGCCGATGAGATCTTCTCTGGAGACGTTGAGAGCCCGGCAGAAGGCCAGGTTCGTGCTGACCACCCGGCCTTCGCGGTCCTTCACGTAGATGAACGCGGGGAGTGCGTCAAGGGCGGCGGGCAACTCGCGCAAGTGCGGAGTGAACCTTGCGGGCTTCTTCTCAGGTTCCGCAGTACCGGAAGTCACTATCCGTGAACTCCTGTGTGACCCGACAGTCGGCTACGTACAACTGTCCACTATACCACGGTGCGCCTGCATCACGGTAGGGCAAACACCGACGGGCGGACCGGGCGCTTTCCTAGCGAGTGAAGCCGCCCGTGTCGATGCCGATGGTAGTGTCGTTGCCAGCGCGGCGCTCTTGCCCGGTCTACCTACCGGTATCCCTGCGCCTGGAGGTTGAACAGGCGTGCGTAGGCGCCGTCCAGCCGCATCAGCTCGGCGTGGCTGCCGAGCTCGATTATCCGGCCCTCGGAGAGGACCACGATGCGGTCCGCCATGCGGACGGTGGAGAACCGGTGCGAGATGAGCACGGCGATGCGGCCCTGCATCAGCTCGCCGAAGCGACGGAAGATGTCGTATTCCGCCTCCGCGTCCAGCGCCGACGTCGGCTCATCCAGCACGAGCACCTCTGCCTTGCGCATGAAGGCGCGCGCCAGCGCGATCTTCTGCCACTGCCCGCCGGACAGCTCCTGGCCCTTCTCCCATCGACGGCCGAGCATCGTGTCGTACCCCTGTGGCAGGCCGCTGATGACCGGAGCGGCGCCGCCGCAGTTCGCCGCGCCTGCTATCCGCGCCGTATCGTCGAGCGCGTCCACCTGGCCGAAGGCGATGTTCTCCCGCACGGTGAACTGGTAGCGCACGAAGTCCTGGAAGATGACGCCGAACCGCTGGCGCAGGCTCGTCAGGTCGTACTCGCGCAGGTCCACGCCGTCGAGCAGCACCTGCCCCTCCGTGGGGTCGTACAGCCGCGTGAGCAGCTTCACCAGCGTCGTCTTCCCTGCGCCGTTCAACCCCACCAGCGCGATACGCTCACCGGGATGAATGTGGAAGCAGATGTCACGCAGCACGTCGGTCTCGCAGCCGGGGTAGCGGAAGGTGACGTGCCGGAACTCGATGCCCTGCCGTATCGGCTCCGGCGCGGCGAGCCCCCTGGCCGGCGTGACCAGCAGCGGCTGCAGCTCGAGAAAGGACATGAGGTTGTCCAGGAAGAGATTGTTCTCGTAGAGGCGGTTCAGGCTGTCCAGGAACGACCGTACCGAGCTCTGTGATTGCCGGAAGACCGCCAGGTACATGGTCATGTCGCCCAGCGTTATGGCACCCGCCACCGTCCACAGCACGATCCATGCGTAGCTCGCGTAGTAGGCAAGCGTGGAGAGCAGGCCCCAGGCCAGGCCCGCTGCGGTGCGCCGCTCGGCGATTGCCCGGTCCTCAAGGTAGAAGCGGGTGAACAGCTCCCGGTAGCGCCCGAGCAGCGGTTCTCCCAGCCCGAAGAGCTTGATCTCCTTGACGCTCTCGATGCCGGTCAGCAGCATCTCGAGGTAGTTCAGCAGACGCGCTTCCGGCGCCCGGCGTGTCACGGCGCGGAAGGCGCGCTCGGCGTAGTGGGATTGCGAGAGGAAGGCCGGGATGGCTGACACGAAGCAGATGACTGCCAGCCACGGGTTAAACCGCACCAGCAGCACCACCAGCGAGGCGAGCGTGATGGTCTGCTGCGCCATCTGCAGCGTTGAGTTCACGATGGCCAGGGCGCTCGTGTCCGCCTGGCGCCGCGCGTTCTGCAGCGTGTCGTAGAACACCGGGTCTTCGAAGAAGCGCAGGTCCAGCCCGATTGCCTTGCGGATGATGAGCGAGTTCACGTGGTTTGTGAGCTGCGTCTGCAGGATGCGGTCGAAGAGACCCCGTACCTGGCCCGTCATCGAGCCTGCCAGCAGGAGTCCGAACTCCAGGCCGAGATAGGGCGCGACGAAGCGAAGGCCGGCCATTGCCTGCATGCCCTGGTTGATGGCGATGAGGATGGCATCGATGATGAGTTTGGCCGTCCATGCCTGTGCCGCGGGCAGCAGCGCAGCTATCAGCGTCAGACCGGCGCTCGCCAGGGCGGCCCGGCGGCTCGATTCCCAGACCAGACGGAATGCCTGCGGCGTGTTCCGCAGTGCTCGCGAGAAGCTGCGCAACTGCGTGGTGATGTGGTGGTGCAGTTGTCTCGGGGAGCGATGGCGCGGAGAAGGCTTCGGAGTATCCGATGAAGTGCTCACGACTGCGGGGGCTCCGCCTCTTCCATCATGGCCTGAAGCATAGTGACATCCCGCAGCGGACGCAAACCAGCCCGGAGCAGCGACGGACGTCACGCGCCGGCGGCTGCGTTCCGGTCGGTGCCCCCGGCGCCGGGCAGTCCCCGTCGGCTACTCTCGGCGGCGCAGCTTGGCGTAGTACGACTTCGACAGGTACAGTCCCGCCGCCGGGTTGTGGCCGAAGACGCGGTCCTTCGCGATGAGCACCGTCGTCGGCGCCTTGGCGTACCTGAAGAAGAGGGAATCGTGGCCGACGCAGAGGCCGACGGCGATGTTGAACTCGGTGCCCGCGTCGTTGAGCAGGGTCGCTTGTGCAATGGGGTTGCACATCGACTCGAACTTGTCCGGGCCGCCTATCTTCTGCTCCGGTTTGAGGCCGATGGTCTCCTTGGCGATGCCGCCTGTCTTGCAGCAGACGGAGACGACCTCGAAGCCTCTTCGTGTGAGTATCTCGTCCAGTATCCTTGCCTCGTTCCTCAGCCCGGCGCAGAAGGCGACGCCGAGTCTGCGGTAGCCCATCTTCTTCGCGAACTGCGCTGTCTCCTCTACCCGCGGGTTGCGGGGCGTGGTTCCCTCCGGCAGTTGCAGGTAGCACTCGAACTCCTGGATGGAGGCCTGTCGGGCGAACTCCGCCACCTCCGGCTTCCGGTACTCCTCCGCGACCCTGGCGAACGTGTCGCCCCTCGTTCGCGTCGGACAGTTGTCCGGCCCGTCGGCCGCGTGCTCGGTGTGACACACCACCTTCTCACAGTTCGCGCAGGTGAACTCAACGCTCATGCTCTCTCCCTTCCGTTTCGCCCCTCGGATAGGCCGGCGCCTGCGGTCTCAGACGCGCCGTGGGCGACTTCTTGCCTGGTGACATCTCATTGCGGTGTGAAGCGGCGAACGTAGAACAGGTGCTCGCCGAAGCGTACCTCACTCAGCTTCTGCCGCCGCACCAGCCATACCACCGAGTCCCATGTGGCGCCACACCGGTCCAGCAGCGCCTCGACCTGGTCGGCACGCATCGGGTGTACGGCGGTGATAGCCAGCAGGTCGGCGCTGGCGTCGCCGGTTGTAGAGAACGCCGCCCCCTCGTAGCCGGTGAGCAGCTCGACATGGTCGACTGCCCCGGCGAGGCACGCGTACGCACGAACGATGACGTCCTCGGCTGGCGGTTGCGTGCCTGCCACGGCGGGCGGGCGTGTGGGTATGGAGATGTAGCTGCGATGCGGCTGCAGCGGCTCGAGAAATGCCGCCAGCGACCGCAGGTCATCGATGCCGTCGTTCATCCCTGCCACAAGCATCGTCTCGGTGTCCAGCTCGCCGTGATACTGCCGGCGGAACTCCCGCACGCCGTTAAGGACCTCGTCCAGCCTGAGGTCGCCGTGCGGCCGGTCGATGCGTCGCCATGCGCCGACGCGCACCGCGTCCACCTTCACCGACACGCGGTCAGCGCCGGAGAGGTCGTTCCGGACCTCTTCGTTCGACAGCAGCGAGGCGTTTGTGATAACGGCGACCGGTACGCCGAGCGGCTTCAGCATGCGTATCTGGTCGCCGAGCCCGCAATCGAGGGTCGGCTCGCCGTCCGGCACGAAGGTGATGTAGTCGACCTTCTCGGCCCTCTCACGCAGCTTACCCAGGACGTACTTCACGTCGGCGAACAGCTCGCCGGGGTCACAGTGGGGTTCGCGGCGCAGGGTCAGATGGTCGGTTCGTCCGACCTGGCAGTAGACGCACGAGTAGCTGCACGTCTTGGGAGGGATGGTGTTCAGCCCCAGGCTCTGACCGAAGCGGCGGGAAGGCACCGGTCCGAAGGTCCGTGCCGGCGACCATCCCGATTCAGTCACGTCGGGTACCCTTCCTCGACCCAATGCCAGAATCGTGCATCTCTAGAGAGGCGCCTGTCCCGGCGGCGCGAACGGGTCCTTGCACTGCGGCCAGGGGATGCCGTGCTTCGCGCCGCGAAAGGCGTAGAGCACGCACCGGTCGAGCTTGCCGCCGTTGCGTCGCTTGAGCTCCTCGTAGAGCGCGTCCGGGTCGGCCGCCAGCATCTGCTCGGGGGTCTCGATGCCGAGCGAGAGCAGGTCGGGCGCCATCTTCGGCCCGATGTTCCGCAGCATCTGCAGGCGTTGCAGCTTCTCCGAGGTGTTGCCGTCGCTCATTTGGAGAACCGCACCTCCACCTCTTTCACATCCCAGAGAGGTTCTATCTTCTCGGCTATCTCCTGGCGTATGACGTTGGCGAACTGGTTCGTTTCCGGCAGGTCCAGGGCGATAGTCACCTTGCCCTTCTCCACCATGATGCCCGTCACCAGCTCGGTCTTGACGAGGTCGAGCCCCACCAGCGGGTTCATGACCCTCTTAAGGCGGCGGCGTACCTCTTCGACGGACGTGGGCTTCCGTTCCTTGACCAGGCCGTGCGTCTCCTCGTAGTTCTCGATGGCCGCCCGGAGGCCGTCCACCGCCAGCACCGAGCAGTGCGCCTTGATGGGCGGCAGGCCCCCCAGCTCGTCCGAGGCCTGCTTCCAGGTTATCTTCTTCGCGTCCTCGATGGTCTTGCCCTTGGCCAGCTCCGTGATGATGGAGCCGGTGGCGATGTTCGAGGCGCAGCCGTACGACTCGAAGCTCACGCCGTCGATGCGCTTCGTCTCGTCGTTCACCTTGAGGTAAACGCTCACCATGTCGCCGCATGCCGGGCTGCCTTCGGTCGCCTTCGCATTCGCGCCCTCCAGCTTCCCCACATTGCGCGGGTTCTTGAAGTGGTCCATCACCTTCTCTGAGTACGGTAGCGCCATTTCGCGTCCTCCTTGTATCGTCCTTCTGCCGGAGTGCGAACCTCACCTGCCGTCACGGGAGTGTCGCCAGCACTTCCACCGCGTGCTGCACGCCGAGCGGCGGGCTCATCAGCACCGGGATCGGCGTCTCGCCGAGGTCGGGCTTCAGCGCCAGCATGCTGCCCTGTGCGCAGACGATGACGTCGACGCGCGAGAACAGGTCCCGTATCGTTCCCAGCAACAGGTTGTTGTGTCCCTTCTTGTCGCCGGCCAGCATCCGTTCGAAGGCGTCGGTGCGAAGCTCCTCGACGAGAGCGACCTTTCTGCCAAGCCGCTCCGCCGTCCTTCGCAGCAGGCGAGTGGTCGGGCCCATGGTGCTGGCCGC
>CAZLPP010000058.1:0-6334 GCA_964561465.1 uncultured Dehalococcoidales bacterium | reverse complement strand
GTACCTCCTGCGCACATGCGGCATTGGGGCCGCAACGGCGTGTGCTATATCGTCCCTCCAGCATCATGCGGGGCGAGCGGGCTTATCTTCCTGAGTTGGGCAACGACCTCCCCCAGCGCGTCGACGATGCCGTCGACCTCCTCCATCGTGTTGTAGCGGCCGAAGGTGAATCGTATCGAGCCGTGAGCACGCTCGTGGTCGCCCCCGATGCCGAAGATGACGTGGCTGCCTTCGAGAGACCGGGAGAAGCAGGCGGAGCCGGTGCTGACCGCGTAGCCGCGCATGTCGAGATGCAGCGTGATGGACTCCCCTTCGACGAAGTGGAACGTGACGTTCGCGTTCTGAGGGGTGCGCTTCATCCGGTGGCCGTTCAGCGTGGTGCTCGCCACTTCCGCGAGCAGCCGGTCGATGACCCGGTCGCGCATCGCCGCCAGCCTTGCGTTCTCCTCTTCAGTGACCAGCTCCACTGCCCTCGCGAAGCCGACTGCTCCCGGGATGTTCTCGAGCCCGGCTCGCAGGTCGAACTCCTGGAAGCCGCCGTCCATCCACTTCGCGATGGGCGTCTTCTTGCGGACGTACAGGCCGCCCACGCCCCGCGGCCCGTGGATGGTGTGCGCCGCGACGGTGACGAGGTCGGCAGGCACGTCCGCGACGTTCAGAGGAACGCGTGTGAACGTGTGTGTAGCGTCCGTGTGGAACAGCGTGCCCTTCCGCTTGCATAGCTTCGCGATGGCTGCGATATCCTGCACCGTGCCTATCTCCTGGTTCGCGTGCTGTACGGAGACGAGAATGGTCTCCTTGCCGATGGCCTGCTCGAGGGCACCCATGTCCACGAGGCCGTCGCCGTCGACCGGGAGATACGTCACGGTGAACCCCTGCCGCTCGAGCGCCTGCGCGCTGTGCAGTACCGGGAAATCCTCTATCTTCGAGACGATGAGATGCCTGCCCTTCTTCTGCCCGAGGGCAAGTGCCACGCCCTTCAGCGCCATGTTGCTGGATTCGGTGTCTCCGGACGTGAAGATGAACTCCTCCGGGGAGGCGCCGAGCCGTCCCGCCAGCGACTGCCTCGCGCTGTCGAGAGCCTCACGGGCTTCAATGCCGAGCGAATAGCCGAACTCGGAGGTCGCCACCGCGTACGTCTCGAAGAAGTAGGGAGTCATCGCCTCCAGCACCCGTTCGTCGAGCCGCGTGGCGGCAGCGTTGTCCAGGTACGTCTGCTTCTGCATCGCGCGTTCCTTCCTTGACCTCTAGATGAAGAGCGTGATGGTGGACTCTCGCGCTTCCTGGATGTACGAGCCCACTGCGCAGTAGTCGCTGATGAGGTCCGCGCGCAGGTCGTCCTTCGTGACGCCCATTATCTCCATCGTCATGTCGCAGGCCATTATCCTGCCACCCAACTCAACGAAGTCCGCGAGCATCCGCTCGAGCGAGACCGCATTCGCCTTCTTCATGCGGCGCTTGATCATCCACTTGCCGAGGCCACCGAAGTGCATCCGTGAGAGCGGCCCCTTGTCGAGTTGTCCCTTCTTGAGGCGCAGCAGCCCGAAGAAGGTGAAGAACATCGAGACCTCCATGCCCATCGCCAGTGCGCCGTTGCCGATGATGAGCGCGCTGTAGAGCTTGTCGAAGTCGCCGCTCTCGACGACGATCGTCGCCTTCTCAGCCATTGCTCAGCCCCCTCACTTTCGGATTCGTATGGTCCACTTGCCGTCCTCTTCCTTCACCTCGAGCACGTCGAGGTTCATGGCTCGCGCGGCCATCGGTATCTCCTTCTTCGAGGACGGGTGGGTGCCGGTTATCTCAACCACGTCGCCGGGCGATGCCTTGCGGAGAGCCTTGCGTGTCTCGACGAGCGGCACCGGGCAGTTCTGCCCGACGCAGTCAACCTTGATCTCAGCCATCTTCCCTCACCTCCCGTGCCCACATGATACGACAGACTGCGAGGGTGTGCATCGCGATGTGTGTCACCTGTCGACGGTCGATGATTCCGCCAGGCCCTGACGGTTCAGCGGCGATGTCCGTATGCATGACATGCTGACATCGTCCGCCTCGTTGCGAAGAGACTGCACGCGGGATTGCCCGCAGGGTATCCCGCTAGCTCGTTTCGCGGCGGTGCCGCTGCTGCCGGTTCACGTACGAGAGTGCTCCCAGCGCGGCGAACAGCAGCAGGGTGACTCCGGCGATGAACGGCGCCACCCAGTCCGGAGTGCCCGGCGCGACAGGAGGGTTGATGACCGGTTGGACGTACGCGGCCGGCGTTTCCGCTTGAGGCTCGGTGAGGAATGTGGCGCGGTCCGACTCGGCGATGACCTGCTGCCCGTCCATGGCCAGCACTCTCCAGACGTACGGCGTACCCGGCCGCAGCGGTCCCGGCAGGATGAACGAGGTCTCCGGTCCTATCTTGGACGCCACGTGGTTGCGCTCCGCGTCCACCAGCATGAAGTCGTACGTGCTTGCCCCGCTCACGCTGCTCCAGGTGAAGGCGACGTTCCTGAGCGGAACCCTTGTCGCACCATCTGCCGGCGTCGTCAGCGCAAGCGGCCGCGCCGGCCCCGGCGCCGTGCGGAAGGCGCCCGGCTTGGACCACCAGCCGGTCACCATCTGGCCGGTCTCGGCCAGGTGGACTCGAACGCGCCACCAGTATCGCGTGTCGCACTGAAGCATCCCCTGCGCCACCACCACGCTGGGATGGGCCGGGTCCGGCGGCAGATAGAAGCGCCGTCCGTCCCCCGCGCTGGCTCCGGACGTGAAGTCGTCCGTGTCGAGCACGACGTGCCTGAACTCGGAGTCGAGAGCGATCTGTATCTCGTACTCGCACCCGTCGCACGGCCGCTCCCACTCCAGCACGAAGTCCTCGTTCGTGCAACTGCAGTCGTCGGTCGGGATGAGACTCGCGGCGTCACGGACGTCGACCGCAATGCTCGCGGCAGCGACGCAGTCATCGTATGTCCAGAGGCGGCCCCAGGCGCCGTTGATGAACTCCCTTGCGCAGTAATCGTAGTTTGCGGAGTCCTCTCCGTCTTCGGACCAGTAGCGGTTCTCCGTGTCGATGGCCCACAGTCGAACCGCCCCTTCACCGAGGCTGGCCCCGGAGAAGCCAAATCCCTCATACGGAGCGCCGGCTGTCGCAGCGCCTCTCAGCCCGAGGATGAGGTAGTCCCACTCGAGTTCCTCACAGCATTCCCGGTCGTCGGGCAGAAGGCACCGCGCCACCCCGCTCGTCTTTCGACAGTCGTGGCCGTACGGCAGGTCAGGGTCCGAACCGTCGGGCTTGTATGGCAGGGGGGCGTCGGCCGTGAAATCCCACCAGAGGTTGTCGAAGCCGACGTAGAGAATCATCCCCCCCGCCGTGTCCATGACCACGAGCCCTTCGTAGTTGAGCTTCAGCTTGCTGATGCGCTTCCAGGAATCGCCCTCAACCATTCGGTAGACGGCGTCGGCCTCGAAGCCCGCCTCTACCTGGTCTTCCTCATCTTCGTCGATAGCATCGCCGATGATGAAGCGCACGCCGGCGCTGTAGAGGTAGCCCTCGGTCGTGGGCTTCGTGAACCCGCGGTAGTACTTCTCCAGCACCGCGTCAAAGGCGTCTTCGTCCCGGTCGCTGCTGTCCGGCTGTCCGTGCAGCACGCGGGTGAAGCTGCGACCGCGGTCGCAGCTTCGCCAGATGCTCTCGCAGCGGCAGATGCGGCCCGCCGAGCTGAGGTGCTGTGTGTGCAGGTACAGGCAGCCGGTGGCGGAAGAGAAGTTGACGTCGACGATCTCGTGAATCATCGTGTCGATGAGCCCTGTCTGCTCCCAGGGGCTGGCAGGCGCCGGTGTGGCGACGACCGAGAAGGCGCTCTCGTCACCCCAGCGGTGGGAGTCCAGCCCGTGACGTGAGTCGCCCTCGGTAGTTGCATATGCGCGGCCGCCATCCGGCGTGAAGGCCACCTGGCAGTTGAACTGGCCCGACGGGGGCGCGGCGGCCGGCTTCCAGGATGGGCAGCACTCTTCGAGCCCTTCGGCGTACAGCACCTCCACGCCTTCGCAGCAAGGCAGCACGTGTTCGCCATCGCCGTGGTCGCCGTCGTCCTGGAACCAGTCGGTGATATGTGGAGACCAGCGCCACTTGCGGCCTGTCGATTCGGGCAGGAAGCAACCCGCGATAGCCCGGCCCGAGAGCGTGTGATCGCCGGAGTAGTCGAGGCTGGCGACCCACGGGTTGCCGGCATCTCCGAACAGCTCGCGCGACAGCCGGGCTCCGTCGAGAGCGAATACGTATCCACCCTCGTCGGTCGTACTCCCGGACGCCGGATTCACCTGCGTGCCGTTGACCGCAAGCAGGAGGCGTGCCTCCTCATGCGTACCGGCCTCGAAGTCGCGCGGCAGCGCCAGGTCGCTGATGTGCCGCAGGAAGAACGACGGCGCCGCAGAGTCCGTCTTGATGACGTCGTCATCCGGCGCCACGAGAACCGGGAAACCCTCGAAGCCCGCGGCATCGTTCCATCCGGGAGTGTCGTCCCAGCACGCGGTGGCGACGTAGTAGCCTTCGTACGGATCGCCGTCCGGCTCCCGCGCGAAGGCGATGAGCACGGCGGTGAGGGCGCGGTCCACGGAGAAGGACGGGGAGAAGGCGACCGAGGTGACGGCGTAGATGTCGCGCCGCGTCGCCGTTCCCGACATCGTCAGCCAGGCGTCCGCCCATCCCTGCATGGCGGCTGTGTCCTCCCAGCGGGCCGACCACGCCCGTCCCGGCTCGAGGCGCCAGACGCTCCCGCCGCCGGCGGGGTCGAGCGTCCCCACCGCGATGCTGTGTCCGTCCGGCGCGAGCGGCGACACGTCGACGCAGAGTATCTCGCCCGCAAGCTCGGAGCAGCCTGTCCAGTCGAAATCCTTTCCACCATCGTCGGAGCCGACCACGATGGGAGAGCCTTCGGCGTTGTAGCCACAGACGACGACGACGTCAGGGTCGTCGGGCGCGGCCGCCACCGCCGTGAAGAAGACGATGTCGTTCCAGTCGACGCCGTCGTCGAGGCAATCGGGCAGCCCCTCTGCGTCAAGGACGTTGCCGGAGAGGTCGCTCCACGTGACGCCGCCGTCGGTCGACTTCCACAGCATCGGCGCCTGTCCCGCAGCGATGCTGTCGTCGGCGTAATCGTTGTCGATGCACCCCGGCGGGGCGTTCCAGGTGCCGATGGCGTAGATCGTCCGGCCGTCGTTGCCCCCGATGTCGAAGCTCACGATGTCCGAGCCGGGAAGGATGACGAGATCCTCGTGTGTCGGCGCAGCGTGCCGCTCCCAGCGCGCCTTCACCGGCGCGCCCGCCTCGACAGAGGAGGGAAGGACTGCCGTCGCGAGGATACAGGCCAGCGCCAGGGCGCACGCCGCGGAGCGCGCGCGCGTATGGAAGGGGAGCATCCAGTGAGACGGGCTCTCCATGTCGGGTGTTCGGGCACAGTATAGCGGGGGGCGCACGTGTGTCAATGGGCCGCAGGTCGCCGTACCCTCTTCCGGCCTTGCCGTCTGCGATTTGCACTGTCGGCAGGAATGTCGTACAGTAGTCGTAGGTAGTTGCAGTTTAGGCCATTGACCGCTTCGTTCAATCTGACCACGGATTCGACCAAGTTCGGGATGACCGTAACTCTACTAACCACTTTCAGAGAGGAGGTCATCCCATGAGCTTTCAGGACAAGACCATCAAGTGCGCTGACTGCGGCAGTGAGTTCGTCTTCACGGCTGCAGAGCAGGAGTTCTTCGCGGAGAAGGGTTTCACCAACGAGCCCAAGCGATGCCCGACGTGTCGACGTGCTCGCAGGCAGCAACGCGGCGGACAGGCGACGCAAGGCGTCCAGCGCGACAGGTACCAGGACATCAGGTGAGCAGGTGCCCGGCGGACGAAGTGCCGCACGGGCTGCCGGGAAACAGCCGGAGGAGGAATCAGTTAGTGAGGATCTATGTGGGCAACCTGCCGTACGAGGCGACTGAGCAGGACCTGAACGAGGCGTTTGCCGCGTTCGGCGAAGTGACCTCGGTCAGCATCGTCGCGGACAAGTTCAGCGGGCGCTCGAGGGGCTTCGCGTTTGTCGAAATGGCATCGAAGTCCGAGGGCGAAGCGGCCATCGAAGGCATGAACGGCAAGGCATTCCTCAACAGGAACCTTGTTGTCAACGAGGCGCGTCCTCGTGAGGATCGCGGTGGCGGTGGTGGCTACGGCGGTGGCGGTGGTGGCTACCGTGGTGGTGGTGGCGGCGGCTATGGCGGCGGCTACGATGGTGGTGGCTACGGTGGTGGCTATGGTGGTGGCGGTGGCGGTCGTGGCGGGGGCCGCGGTGGTCGCGGTGGCGGGCGAGGCAAC
>CAZLPP010000057.1:0-12798 GCA_964561465.1 uncultured Dehalococcoidales bacterium | reverse complement strand
AGCGACGCCTCAAGCGCCTGCACCGTCCGGTCGACGTCCTCGACGGAGTGGGCCGACGACATGACGAAATAGGCGCTGCCTATGGCGGTCAGTGCACTAACGCCGCGGTTCAGCAGATGCAGCACCAGCCTGTCCCGCACCGGACCGAACGTCGGGTCGGTAATCTTCCTGATGTCCCTCGTCGGCGGCATCGAAACGTCCGCCGGCTCGAAGTCTATCGGGCCGAAATACGGGTGGATGATGGTCCGGCCGTACAACCTCCCACGGATGCCGCGAGCCTTCAGCGCAGCGTTGCCCTTCTCCCGCAACTGCTGCCCCCTCGCGCGGGCCGCCTCCTGCGGTGCACCGTCCAGGTACAGCTTGCAGGCAGCAACTCCGGCGGCGGCAACCGCCACGTTCGCATTCCACGTGCCGCTGTGCCCGATGCGCTTCTCTTTCGGCGCCTTCGGACTCAGCGCCTCCATGATGTCCGCTCGACCCAGCAACGCTCCTACCGGCAGCCCTCCGCCCATGCACTTGCCGACACTCGATAGGTCCGGCTTCACACCCTTGAGCGCCTGGAATCCACCCTGCGTGTCCCGGAAGCCGGTGACGACCTCGTCCAGGAGCCACACAGTGCCCGATTCCTTCGTGAGCCTCGGCAAGGCGTAGAGCAACTCGTCCGATATCGGCACCTGCCCCGCCATGTGGGCGCCGCCGCCCTCGGTCATCAGGATGGCGTACTTCTTTGTAGCCAGAGCAGTGGCAACGGCATCAACGTTGTTGAACGGGATGACATCCACGTTGTCGGCATAGACGCCGGGGGAGTCTTTGCGAACGAGCTCCTCGCCCCAGCCGTGGAAGTTCTCAGCGAAGCGAAGCACCTTCTTCCTGCCGGTGAAGATGCGGCTGACCCAGATGGCCATCATGTTCGCTTCCTGGCCGCAGGTGCAGAACTCCACGCGCTCGGCCACGGGCATCATGCGCTGTATGAGCGTCGCCCACTCTATCTCCAGCTCGTGGTTGTCCCCATACAGCAGTCCCCTGGCAACCTGATCCTCGAGGGCCTTCACGACCGCAGGATGGCTATGCCCCAGGATGAGCGCTCCGTGACCCATGACGTAGTCGATGTACTCGTTGCCGTCGACGTCCCACTTCCGCGAGCCCTTCGCTCGTGCGATGTAGGGTCTGAAAGGCTCCATCACCCTCGCCGAGTGGGTCGCCCCGTTCGCGGCGAACGCCCGAACCGCCTGCTCATGCAGCTTCTGCGACCCGGGGCGCCTACTGATGTACTCCGCAACCGCCGCATCGCTTCCTGTCCGCATCGCCTGATTCCTCCTCGGGCGCCGCACGCTCCGGCGCCCCCCGCGACCTCACGCCATGTGCGCCATTCCCTGCGGGAGTACCGCAGTCCGCCGCTACCGCAACTGAACGCGCACGCCGGCCGGACGAGTCTTCCGCGAAGAGACCACCATCACTCTTTGGGCGTTGTCAGAAGCTACCCTCCACTCCCCATCAGCTTCGGCATGACCAGGGTCGGCAGCCAGAGCGACAGATCGGGCCAGTAGGTGGTGATGAGGACGACCGGCACGGCGCCGAAGATCATGAACGTGAGCGCCGGCTTTATCATCTGGTCGATGGTCACGTTGCCCAGCCTGCCGGCCAGGTAGAGGATGGGGGCCATCGGCGGGGTGACGTTGCCCAGACCCAGGTTAGTGCCGAGGATAGCCGCGAAGTGAACCGGATGCACGCCGAGGTGCTGCATCAGAGGGAAGAGCAGCGGGCCGGCCAGCAGCGTGCCGGTGAAATCATCGACAATCATGCCCAGGAATATGAGGAACGCATTCACCATCAGCAGCGTGAGGTACTTGTTCTGCGTCAACCCGCTGACGAAGCGGATCATGTCCTGCGGGATGTTCTGCATCGTCATGATGCGGCTCAGGATGAGCACGAAGATGACCATCAGCACGACCACGCCCGTCGTGACTGACTGCTGCACCAGGACCTTCCCTATCTGCTTGAACTTGAGGTCCTTGTGGATGAAAAGACCCACGAATATGGCAACCACGAGCGCCACCGCCGCCGCCTCAGTCGGTGTGAAGATGCCGCCGTAGATGCCGCCAAGAAGTATGACCGGCATCAGCAGCGACCAGAAGGCATGCCGCGTGGCTTTTCCGATCTGCACTACCTGCGTCTTGAAAGGCGCGGGAGGAGCCTTGTAGATCTTCGGATTGTGCCTCACCATGAAGTAGTTCACGGTGCAGTAGATGAGGATGGTGAGGATGCCGGGGCCCACCGTAGAGAGGAAGCAGGCGGTCACCGACGTCATAGTAATGAAGCCGTACAAGATCATGGGCACGCTGGGAGGAATCAACTGACCGAGCACCGATGACACGGCCAGCAGGCCGGTCGCGTACCCGCGTGTGTACCCTCGCTTCTCCATCTCGGGAATGACGAGCCCGCTCAGTGCCGCGACCGCCGCCGAGCACGTGCCGGCCACGGCGCCGATGATGGCGCAGCTCACGATCGCCACAGCGCCCAGTCCGCCCGTGATCCTGCCGACGAGCGCATCGGCGACCTCAACAAGTCGCGACGAGATGCCGCCGACCGTCATGAACCCCCCCAGCATGATGAAGAACGGGAGCGACAGCAGCGTGAGCGACTTCATCTTATGGAACGCTACGGGCAACTGGGCTCCGGGGTCGAAGCCGTAGGTATAGATGAGGAAGACACATGCGCCCATGAAAGCGAAGGGCGCCGGAATGCCCAGCATCAGAAAGCCAACGAGGATGAGGAGACAGACCAGGAGACCCAGATAGGGTACGCCGAAGAGTGCTGAGTCCATCGTCACTCACCCCCCTGGTTGAGTCCTGACTTCAGTGGCGCCTTGTGCCAGAAGAGTTGGCGCGCCAGGTCGATTGAGTCCAGGGTGAAGTACAGTCCGCCGAGCAGGCCCGCCGACAGGAAGAAGGAAGAGCGGGCGTATATCAAAGGGTACCTGAGGGTAGCCGTCTGAGGCCCGAACGCCAGGTCCTGCATGAAGAAGTTGAAGCCCCACACCAGGAAGAGCATGGCCAAGCCGAACGTGATGACCGAGGCGATAAACCTCCAGGTGAGCTGCTTCCTCGGATCCTTCACAGCGATATCCAGCACTCCGACCCGTATGTGCGATTTGTCGTACGCGGCATAGGCCGCGCCGGTCATGTACATCCAGAAGGCCGGGGTGATCGCCACCTCCTCCACCCAGAGTAGAGGTAGCTGAAAGACGTAGCGCAGCCACACCTGCGCGAAGATGAGCAGGATCAGTGGCACGGCAGCCACCACCATCAGAACACGCATGAGCCGCGGCAGCCACCGGTACAGCAGTCTATTGAGAAAGGACGAGTCGCCCACTCTTCTCCTCCGTTCGACCACTGAGGGAGCCCGATCTGAGCTCCCTCAGCGGTCCTGTCAGCCGGATGTCAGGAGAGACTATGCGACACGCGCGATGCCAAGGGTGTCGCAGACCTCGTTGAGGAACGGGGCGCTGATGAGCGGCACCAGCTCCGGCCACACGTCCTTGCGGACCGCGGCAGCCATCTTCTCCCACTCCGCGTCGGTGGGCATGAGGATGGTCCAGCCGTAGTCCTTGAGCATCTTCATGTAGTTCTCATCCATCTCCGCCACGTAGGCGAGCTGCATAGCCTGCTCGTCCTGGGCGCAAGCGATGAGCGCCTGCTGGTCAACGGGCGCCAGGCTCTGCCATGCCTTCTCGTTGATGGAGTACCAGTTCGGCTCGATGTAGTCCTTGTAGTGCAGCCAGACCTTGTTCACGTCCCTGAACATCCAGGCCTGCATCGGGCCACCACCCTGCTGCCCCTGCGCGATGCCGGTCTGGATGGCGGTGTAGACCTCGCCGAACGGGATGGCCACCACCATGTAGCCGAGTCGCTCGTAGGTGAGCCGGCATGCAGTGAGCGCCATCACCCTGGTCTTCATGCCTTTCGGCACATCGGGGTCAAAAGGCGCCTTGGGAACGTCGGTCAGGCTGACACCGCCGACGCCGCAGGAGAAGAAGCCGAGAACGCGGTAGTTCAGCCCGCTCACGACTTCGTTCAGAAGGCGGTAGACGACGCCGTCGGTACCGCACAACTTCGCCTGAGCCGCATAGTCGATGTACAGGAACGGCATGTAGTAGCCGATGGCGATTCTGGGATCCCAGCTATCGTCCAGCGCTTCCGTCATCATCTCGATGTCGCCGCGCTGAATCATCTCGTTCGTCAGGTCCCAGGCGCCAAGCGCCGCATCGGCGTAGACGGTGACGTCCACGCGTCCATCTGTGGCCTCCCGAATCTTGTCGGCAAGCCGGAAGCATGACTTGGCCAGGTCGGTCTCAGAACCGATGGCCGTCGTCATCCTCCACTTGTATTTGTATGTCGGCTCACCTCCGGCCCCACCGGTCGGGGTAGCCGGCGCTGCCGGTGCGCAGGCGGTAAAACCCGTCACCAGCACGAGAAGCAGAGTAAGCAATAGGATAGCAACGTGCTTCATCTCCTCAACCTCCTCCTTATCGATTCAAATCCCTTGGCCCGCCGAACTCACCCGAGCGCGAATCCTTTCAGAGAACTCTCTCGCACGTCACCTCCTGCTCGTTCATTTGCGACGACGGGACGCGACCCAGGTAGAGTGAACGCCGCGGTCAACCGGGAGAGACCCCGCAGCAATCCTCCTGGTCCTATGAACGGCATCAGTTCCCAACATCACCACCCCCGCGCCCTGCGCGGTTCCCGGGCGCATCGGCCAATCGTCCGGGTGTCGGTGGAGAAGCGCAACGCACCCCGAGTGGCAGCACATACGTTCGCCCAATACGGAAACTACTCGTACGGAAGGTACCAGCATCCCATGGTCCTGTCAATACTGCAACGCGGCAACATAGAGGGGTCCAGTTGCCGCTTGCCCTCTCGCGTCTCTCCGTCACCTGCTTCGCCCCCGCGTCGGCGGCTCGCGGAACATCGCGACTGACCGGGCGGCCACCGCAACGAGTGGAGAACCGCCCACGTTACACGTACACGCGCGGCACGCGCTTGCCGATGCCGGTCGTCACCTCGTAGTTGATAGTCCCGATGAGAGACGCGAGCTCCTCAGCGGGCAGTCCCGGCCCGAAGAGGATGACCTCGTCGCCCGCACGCGCCTCCGGAATCGAGGACACATCTACCATGCACATGTCCATCGCCACTCGCCCGAGCAGCGGGACACGCTTGCCGCCCACGATGACCTGGCCCTTGTTCGAGAGCAGGCGCCGGTAGCCGTCCGCGTAGCCCACGGGGATGGTCGCCACGGTGCATGGCCCCGGCGTCACGTACGTCGCTCCATAACCGATTGCGGTGCCGGCCGGAACCCGCTTGACGTGGCAGATGCGCGTGACGAAGCTCATGGCCGGTCGAAGCTCGACGCTGTGGCTGACATCCGCCGACGGGTAGAGCCCGTAGATCATGATGCCGGGTCGCACGAGGTCGAAGTAGGCCTCGGGAAGATCCAGCACCCCGGCGCTGTTGGCCATGTGACGCACGGGCACGGCGATGCCCGCCGCTCCGAGCGCCGCCAGGACTTCCGTGAAGCGCCGTAGCTGAAGTCGCGAGAACTCCTTGTCCCGTTCGTCCGCGCAGGAGAAGTGGCTGAACACGCCCCTCAGCACGATGTTCCGGCAGGACGCCGCGCGGCGGGCGAACTCGACGACGTCCCCGGGCGCGAGTCCTATCCGGCCCATGCCTGTGTCGACCTTGATGTGTACGCTCGTGCTGACGCCGCGCTTCCGCGATTCCTGGTCGAGGGATTCGAGCAGCTCAACCGAGCACACTGCCTGCTCGAGGCCCGCGGCAACGGTCTTGCACGCCTCGGCCGGCTGGATGAGCCCCAGAACCAGGACGGGGCACTCGATGCCACCTGCGCGCAGCTCCTGTCCCTCCTCAGGGATGGCCACGGCGAGGCAGTCAGCACCGCTCCCGAGAGCCGCCCGGCTCACCGGAAGAGCGCCGTGGCCGTAGCCGTCCGCCTTCACGACGGCCATCAGTTGCCGCCGGTCCCCAATCCTCCGCCGTATGCCGCGGATGTTGTGACGAATCGCCTCCAGGTCGACCACCGCCCGCGTCGCGCGGACTGAGCCGGCCTGCTCCCTGACATCGCTTTGCACCTTCTTGCTCCTTTGACCCGAGAGAAGTCCTGCCACGACTATTATCCCATCAGGGTCCGGAAAAGGCATCACTCACACCGCGGAAGCTCCACAGGCGCTGGAACCCGGAACGCACGCGGCGCCCGTGGTCTCTCCTGCCCGCCGGTCGCGCATCTTGAAGCGCGCCCTCGGTGCGGCCTATCATTCCGCATCACCCGAAGGCCAGGCTCTCCACCGGCCCGGGTGCCAAGGAGGGGCAGCATGGAATCACCGCAGCCCGGAGGCACATCCGAGCGCATCGAGCAGTGGCGGCAGCGGCGCGAGCATCTGCTCGAGATGGGCGGCAAGGCCGCCATTGACGAGCGCCACGCGAAAGGTCAACTCTCCGCCCGTGAGCGACTCGCTCTCCTCTTCGACGCCGGTTCGTTCACCGAGATCGGCATGTGGATGAAGCACCGCACCACCGCTTTCGGCATGGACAAGCGCGAGGTTCCGGCCGAGGGCATCGTCACCGGATTCGGCGCCGTCAACGGCCGCACCGTCGTCGCCGCCGCCGAGGACTTCACCGCCCTGATGGGCACCTTCGGCGAGGGCCACGGGCGCAAGCTCGCCCGCGCCATCACCTTCGCGAAGGAGCACGGCTGGCCATTCGTCACGCTGAACGACTCCGCCGGAGCGCGGCTGCACGAGGGCATGGACACGCTCGAAGCCTACGGCTGGACCTTCCGCGCCCAGATTGAGGCATCCGGCATCATCCCGCAGATATCGCTGCTCATGGGCCCCTGCCTCGGCGGCCAGGCCTACCACCCGGTCATGATGGACTTCGTCATCCAGAACCGCAGCACCGGCTTCATGGGCATCGCCGGACCGGCCTTCGTGAAGACGCAGACCGGCGAGGACATCGGGCTCGACGCCCTCTGCGGCTGGAAGAGCCACGCGATGAAGTCCGGTCAGAGTCACTTCGTGGCCGACACCGACGAGCAGTGCCTCGACCTCTGCAAGCAGTTGCTCGCCTACCTGCCGTCCAACAACCGCGAGCAGCCGCCGCGCGTCCCGTGCAACGATCCAGCCGACCGAGAGAGCGCCGAGCTTGACGGCATCGTGCCGGACAACCCGAACAAGCCCTACGACATGATGAAGGTCATCGGCGCCGTGACCGACAACGGCGACTTCCTCGAGGTCCTGCCCCACTACGCCACCAACGCCATCTGCGGCTTCACGCGCTTCGGCGGGCGCGCCGTCGGGCTGGTCGCCAACCAGCCGACGTCGAAGGCGGGCGTGCTCGATATCAACGCGTGTGACAAGCTGGCGCGGTTCATCCGCTTCTGCGACCTCTTCAACCTGCCGGTTGTCTCGTTGACCGACTGCCCCGGCTACCTCATCGGTTCGCAGCAGGACTGGAACGGCATCCTGCGCCATGGCGCCAAGCTGCTCTTCGCCTGGGCCGACGCCACCGTGCCGCTCGTCTCCGTCATCCTGCGCAAGTCCTACGCCGGCGCACACTACGGCATGCTCGACAAGTCCATCGGCGCCGACTTCGTCTTCGCCTGGCCGACGGCCCGCGTCTCCATCGTCGGCGCCGAGACCGCCGCGAGCGTCATCTTCGCTCGCGAAATCAAGACAGCGGCCAACCCGGAGGAGGAGCGCGCGAAGAAGCTCAAGGAGTACGCCGACCTGTACGAGAGCCCCTACCCCGCGGCGGAGCGCGGCTACGTGGATGACATCATCCGCCCCGCCTCAACGAGGCAGGTCATCGTGAGGTCGCTCGACGCGCTCGAGCAGAAGCAGGTCGCGAAGCTGCCCCGGAAGTACTCCAACATCACACTGTAGGGGGTGACACGTGGAGTTCGGATTCACGAGCGAACAGGAGAACCTCCGCGGGGAAGTCCACGACTTCCTCGAGGACGAAGTGCGCCGGGGGCTGTGGCAGCCGCAGTGTGACGCCTGGATACAGGGGTTCGACCCCGCCTTCACCAAGCGCGTCGCCGCGAGGGGATGGATCGGCCTGACCTGGCCGCGCGCCTACGGCGGCCATGAGCGCAGCTACGTCGACCGGCTCATCGTCACCGAGGAGATGCTGCGCTTCGGCGCTCCGGCGGCGCTGCACTGGTTCGCCGACCGCCAGATAGGCGGCGGCATCCTGCGCTACGGCAACGAGGCGCAGAAGCAGGAGTTCCTGCCGCGCATCATGCGCGGCGAGGTCTACGTCGGCCTCGGCATGAGCGAACCGGAGGCGGGCTCCGACCTGGCCTCACTCACCACCCGCGCCGAGCTGCAGGGCGACTGCTTCATCGTCAACGGACAGAAGACCTGGACCAGCGGCGGCTCGTACATCAACTACATCGACCTCTTTGCGCGGACCGACCCGCAGTCGCCGAAACACAAGGGCATCACCGAGTTCCTCGTCCCGATGGACCTGCCGGGCATCTCGCGCATCCCGATGATAGACATCACCGGCACCGAGGCGTGGAACGACATCTTCTTCGACAACGTCCGCGTCCCGCGGGAGTGCGTTATCGGCGAGGTGAACAAGGGCTTCTACCACGTCGTCGAGGAGCTCGCCTACGAACGCGGGGGCATGGAGCGGCTCATGGGCAACTACCCCCTGTACGACGCCCTGCGCCGCTTCGTCGTCGAGACGAAGCGCAACAGCCGGCGGCTCATCGACGACCCGCGCGTCCGGATGACCATGGCCGAGCTCGAGGTCGAGTTCGAGGTCGGCCGCCTGCTCATGTACCGGGCCGCCTCGGTCATGGACGAGGGACGTCCGCCGACCGTCGAAGCTTCGGTCTCCAAGATACACGGCACGACCTTCGAGCAGAAGCTCGCCAACCTGGTCATGACGCTCTTGGGGCCGCACGCGCCGCTGCAGGGCTGGTCGCCCGTGGCAGTCATGCGCGGCCTGCCGATGCACTCGTACCTGGCATCGAAGGGCTACAGCCTGCAAGCCGGCAGCACCGAGGTCCTGAAGAACATCATCGCCGGACGGGCGCTCGGCCTGCCCACCCAGTGAGCTCACGGAGAGTGGAGGAACGATGAACACACATATCGACGAAGCACAGGAGATGCTGCGGACCTCCGCCCGCGAATTCCTGGCGGAGAACTGCCCCACGAAGGCCGTGCGCGAGGCGCGCTCCGGCGCCACGGGCCTCTCCTGCGACCTCTGGAACGCCATGGCCGGCCTCGGCTGGCAGGGCCTGGCCCTGCCCGAGCGCTGCGGCGGCAGCAGCATGTCCTTCCTCGACCTCTGCCTGCTCATCGAAGAGCTTGGGCGCGCCTGCGTCCCGACTCCGTTCGTCAGCGCGACGGCCGGCTCCGCCCTGCTGCTGGCCGGCGCCGCGCGAGAGCAGGATGTCCCGCTGCTCAAGTCCTTCGCCCTGGGCGAGGACCTCATCGTCCCTGCCCTCTGGGGCACGGCCGGCGCCGATGGCACGACGCTGCTGCCGACAGCGCGGCGCGCCAACTCCGGCTTCACGCTGGACGGCGCCCACGCCTTCGTACCCTTCGCCGCGGCCGCGCGCCACTTCGTCTGCGCCGCCCGCATGGCCGCTCAGCCGGACGAGGTCGCGCTCTTCCTGCTTCCCGCTGCTGCCCCGGGCACAGCGCTGACCCCGCTGGAATCCGTGAGCGACGACCGCCCCTGCATCCTCGAGTTGTCGGGCGCTCAGGCGCCGGACTCGTCCCTCATCTGCTCCGGCCGCGAGGCCGCAACGCTCCTCGAGCTTGCCCGGCAGAGAATCGACGCCGCCTGCTGCTGCGACATCGCCGGAGCGCTCTCGTGGGTGCTCGACGATACCGTCGCCTACGCCAAGGATCGCAAGCAGTTCGGGCAACCCATCGGCGCCTTCGAGGTGCTGCAGCACTACTGCGCGGACATGCACGTCATGCTCGAAGGGCTTCGCGTGAGCGCGTACCACGCGGCGTGGAGACTGAGCGAGGGCCTGCCCGCCTCACGCGACGTCGCCGTTGCCTGCGCCTGGGCGCAGCGCGTGGTCCCGCAGTTCCTCAGCCTCGCGCACCAGGTCCACGGCGCCATGGGCGTCACGAAGGAGCACGACCTGCACCTGTACACCACTCACGCGATGCCGCCCGGGCATACGCTCCTGCCGAGAGCCGACTACCTTGAGGCCGCGCTGAGCATCTGACCGGATGGCGCGAAGGAGCACGCGTGAGGGCTGAAGCGCGACTTTGAAACGCGCCCTCGAACGCGTATAATAGGCTGCTTGTGGTGAGCGTGGCCTAGTGGTTAGGGCGCCAGGTTGTGGCCCTGGATACCGAGGGTTCGAATCCCTCCGCTCACCCCAACTCCCCCACAACCGATAGCGTGTCTCTTCTGTCTTGGCGCGCCTTCGGTCTAATCGGTAGTCGTTCGCCCACGCAGTAGCTCCGTCTTCCCTTGTTCGCCGTCAGCCCGCCTGGCACACCGTACACGGCGACCGATGACTCACGCCGCGATACCCCGACAAGGGCGGTCGTCTCGGCCAGTTGACCTCCACGGTCGACAGTAGAGTCCCCGGGAGCGGTGTTGACCATCGCTGCACGAACCGCGTACCATGTGGGCCGCGCGGGTCGTACCGCGCCGATGACTTATGACGGTAGTTGTCCTCTAGATAGTCCTCAGGCAGGGAACCCGGCTCGTCGCCGGCAGGCGACTGAGCTGGTTCTCGCGCACCCACGGCGCGCCGCAACGGCGACTTCCTACCCTGTTATGCCGCTCCTGCAGCCGCGCCGGCCAATCATCTCGGACACAATGGAGGACACAGATGCATGAGTTGCATTCACTGGGCTTCGGCCCGTATTTCCAGCAGCAGTTGCTCGGCGAAGAGGCTATACCCGCCCGAATCGCCGGCGAGCACAAGCAGGGCCACATCGTGTGGCACAGCGCCGGCGAGAGCTTCGCGCGCCTGGCGGGGCGCCTGTCGCGCGGTCTGGAGGGTGAGACGTACCCCGGAGTCGGCGACTGGGTGACTCTCAAGGCAATCCCCGAACCCGGCCACATCGCCGTCGTTGACCGGGTCCTGACAAGGCGCACGGTCTTCACTCGAGGCGCGGCCGGCGCACAGGGCCGGCAGCAGGTCATCGCGGCCAATGTCGATATCGTCTTCATCGTGACGGGGCTGGACGCCAACTACAACGTACGGCGGATACAGCGATACCTGGCACGCGTGGGCGCGAGCGGCGCCCGGCCGGTCGTCATTCTCAACAAGGCTGATGCCTGCGACGACGTGGCAGGCCGCATCGCGGAGGTGGAACTGGCGGCGCCAGGGGCCATGGTCATCGCAACCAGTGCGAAGCTCGAGCGCGGCCTGGAAGGAATCGTGGACCAACTCCGCCCGGGCGTCACTGCGGCGTTCGTCGGTTCCTCCGGAGCCGGCAAGTCGACCCTCATCAACGCCCTACTGGGCGAGGAGAGGCTGCGCACCGGCGAGGTCCGCGCGGACGACAGCCGCGGCCGGCACACGACGACGCGTCGCGAGATGCTGGTGTTTCCCTCCGGCGGACTTCTCATCGACACACCGGGGATGCGCGAGCTCGCTCTGCCCGATGAGGAGGGCATCGACTCAGTGTTCCCGCGCATTGAAGAGCTGTCCTTGCGCTGTCGATTCGGCGACTGCACACACCAGTCCGAGCCGGGATGCGCGGTGCGCCAGGCCGTTGAAAGCGGCGAGCTGCCAGCCGATTGGGTAGAGCACTACCTCCAGCTCAGGGCAGAGGCACGCACGAACGAACTGCGGCTTGACGAACGAGCGCGCCGGAAGAGCGAGAGGACGATCGGCAGGCAGCGAGCGAAGGACATGCACATCATCCGGCGTGTGAAAGACTGGTGACCGGCCGCTTCTGAGGCCCAACCGCCCTCTGCCGCACGATTCTGCTAGAATACGAACCGCAGAGGGCGTAGCGGCCCTCCAAGGGTGTGCGCCTGTAGCTCAGCGGACAAGAGCACCGGTCTTCGGAACCGGGTGTCGTGGGTTCGAATCCCTCCAGGCGCGCCAGTCTCACCTCCACCCCGTGGTTCCGGCAACAGATGACGACTCATCCGAAGGGCTATCCCCGCACCCTCCTCCGGCAGGCTGTCGCGTTCGCCCTGATACTCGCGCTGCTGTCGGTCTCCGTCACGGCCGGCTGCTCTGTGGAAGCACCCGCACCGGCATCGACTCCCGCCCCCGACCCGACCACACCGGCGCCCGCCGCCAACCCCTACGCCGGCACTGAGGTCATCCACAAGTCGTTCGAGTGGACATACTGGCGCTTCGAGGACCACACCTGGACGTGGTCCATCGATATCCCCACAGAGTTGTACCAACGCTACCGCACCATGCCCCGGCCGCAGACCTCCGACTACGTCCTCTACGCCGCCGACGAGGGCGACGAGGCCATCATCGCCGACCTCGCGCAGACGCTGTCGGCTCAGGCCGACGAACTCGGCCTCGAACCCTACGAGAAGGTGCACTTCATTGCGGCGTTCGTTCAACAGCTCGCCTTCACCCTTGACGTCGACACGACCGGGTTCGATGACTACGCACGCTATCCCATCGAGACGCTTGTCGATGAGGGGGGAGACTGCGAGGACACGGCCATCCTGTTGGGTAAGATTATGTCAGCTCTTGACTACGACGTCGTCCTCGTCCGCTTCCCCACGCACATCGCCCTCGGCGTGCTGGAGGGACCGA
>CAZLPP010000056.1:0-13563 GCA_964561465.1 uncultured Dehalococcoidales bacterium | reverse complement strand
ACGCAGTCGCAGGGGTCGGAGGGGATGGTGGCGCCGTTGGCGACGCCGATGAGGGGTGGTCCGGCCTTCGCGAAGCAGTCGGTGTACTTCCACAGTCTGCCATACAGGGGCTCGGACATCTCTTCGTGGCACTCGTTCCAGCCATCGTAGTAGGGATGGGCGTCGATGGCGTATAGAGTAGTGTCGGTGTCGAGAGAGAAGCAGCCGCAGATGGCGATGTCGGTCGGCTGGGTCACGAACTCCGCGTACTCCCAGAGGTTATCGAAGAGGTAATCCCAGGAGAGGCTGCCGCAGCAGTCCTGAGCCGCCGGGTTGAGGATGCGGGCGACGCCGCTGGACTTGCAGCCCTCGTCGCCGTAGCTGCCGTTGTAGGAGGCGTAGAGCACGCCGCCGGTGGAGGCAGAGGTCTTGGGGTTGCCGGCGCCGTTGGAGACGACGACGCCCCAGTAGTCGAGCTCGTCGCAGGCATCCATGTTCTCGAAGTCGGCGTCGTCGATGGTGGTGCGGTAGACGCCCCTGTCGGGACCGGCGACCGCGGCGTAGAGGTAGCCGTTCGCGTCGAAGTAGGAGTCGAAGGCGAGGTGGACTTCGCCGCTGCCGATATCATCAAGCATCGTGAAGGAGTCGCCCCCGTTGTCGGAGTACGTCACGTCGCCCCGGTCGCCGCCGACGAGGACCCAGTCGCCCCGGACGACGATGTCGTGCGCCTCCTCGCCTGAGTCGTCCGCGACCTTCGAGTCTTCCGGCTCACCCCAGCGGCGCGCGCGGGTCGACGACTTCGCGACGCGGCCGTCCCTGTCCAGAGCATAGACGGTTGCGCCGTCGGCGACCGCGATGTCAATGATGTCATCAAGTGTGGTTCTGCGGGACTCCCAGTGACACAGACCGCCGAATGTGGCGTGGTAGACGGTGTCCGTGCCGAGGTCGGCCATGTAGATTGTTACGATGTCGTCAACTTCCTGCGGCGGCAGGGCGAGCAGCGCCCACTCCCCGCCGTCGTGGCAGTCGCCCTCCAGCGCGCCGCTCCAGATTCGGAGGTAGCTCGCGCCGCTGTCGTCACTGCGCCAGACGCTGTCACAGTCACAGCACTCTCCGCTTTCGGCCTCATTGATGCTTGCGATGAGGAGGTCGCCGCATCCGCCGTTCGCCGCGACATCGGCGATGAAGTCGATGTCCGTGTCGATGAGGCCCGACTGGTTCCAGCACGCTCCGTGGTCGCTCGAGAGCGAGAATGCACTCTCATCGGCGCGATAGCAGCCAGCGTCGTCGTCGGCCCGGTATGAGTATCCTCCTGTCGATGCGTAGGCAATCTGGCCGTCGGCGTCGAAGGCAACCCGCGCGTTGAACTGGCCCGTGGGCGGCTTCTGCGCCCGGAGCCAGTTGTCCGGGCAGCACGGATTGCGTCCGATAGGAGTGTCCGTGCAGAGGACCGTTGCTCCCGTGCAGCACGGCAGGGCCGGTTCGCCGGTCTCATACCAGTCTCTGATATCAGTGGAGTCCCACCCTTGCGGAAACGCCAGTCCAACGAGGGCGTCGCCCATGAGCGAGATCGAGCCGTGATAGGCAACGCTCGAAACGAAGGGATTCCCGTCCTGCTGCAGCAACTCGAAGGCGGGCGCCATGTCCATCATGAGGAAGAGGTAGCCGCCTTCGGCAAACGGCATGCCCGCCACGGACGGTACCAGAGAGCCGCTCACGGAGACGAGCGCGGTCCTGTCCGTCGCGTCCTCTCCGGTGAAGTCCCAGGGCAGGGCAATGTCGGTGGCCATTCTGAGGAAAGGCGACTCGAAGAACTCCGTCCACCCGGTTGTGAAGTAGGAGGAAGCGAAGAGCAGAAGCTCACCGGCCGCGAACATGCCCGGATAGCCTTCGAACCAGGCCTCGCCGTTCCACGCACTCAGGTCGTTCCAGTTGCCCGCGAAGTAGTAGTACGCCGGATAGAAGCCGGCGCCATACCCCATAGGGTCGGGAAGAATCGACGATGCCGCTAACCCCGGCGAGAAGCCGAGGCCGATTGCCATGCCGATGATCGTCTCGTCGTAGTCGAAGTTCGGCGAGAATGCGAGCGACGTGACGGCGAACACGTCGTCCAGGCTGTCCCACACAGGTGCGTCGAGCCAGCCATCGTCATCGCTCGTATCATCCCAGTAGCCTCGCCAGAATCCTCCGACCTCAAGTCGCCAGACGCGCCCGCCGTTGTCGAGGTCCTTCGTTCCAGCGGCCAGTTGCCGCACGTCGTCCTTCAGGGGAGATACGGCGAGGCAGAGCACTTCACCGGGGATGTCGGCGCACCCGGTCGAGTAGAACTTGTCGGCGCCGTTGGTGGAACCGACTATCATGACGTCGCTATCGTCGTCGTAGCCGGCAACGACCACGAAGTCCTCATCGTCGGGCGCCGCCGCCACGGCAGAGAAGAACACGAACTCCTCTCCCGCGGGCAGGTCCGCCGCATCCTGTACCCGGGCGGTGCGGTCCTTCCAGGTCCGACCGCCGTCCGATGACTTCCAGAGACGGGGGACCAGGCGCTCGTTGAGGACGTTCTCTCCGTCAGACCAGTACTGGTAATCGCCCGCATCGAGGCATTCGTCGTACCAGAGTCCGATGGCGTAGAGCGTGTCTCCTCGCGGTCCCGCCACCGCGAAGTCGATGATGTCCGATCCCGGCACGATCACCAGATCCTCGTGGGACGGAGTGTCGACTTTCGTCCACTCGGAGGTTGAGTCGCCCGCCGCCAGCGCCGTTGCTCCCGGCAGGCCGGAGGCCGCGAGCACGACCACGAGCAGCACCGGGACCGGCACACGTCGAAAGAGGGTTGTCTTCATGGCCTTTCTCGGTTCCCTTCCGGGCAAATGAGGCATCCGTATCCTAGGTGCCGTGTGCCGCCCTGTCAATAGCTCGCCGTTCGCGAGGCGCGTTTCCGTTGAAGCTCCGCGGCTCCCCGCGTTCCTACTGCGATGTTTATAGGATGCTATCAGAATAGAGTTGACTATACAACATCGCGGGCGGTTCCTCCCGCTCGACGGACGCGGCTGACGCCGCCGGATTGAGGCGGCACGGCTTCGGGCTCGCCGGCGCGTGAAGCTACGCCACCCCGAGCTCGCGGGCGGTGCGAATCATCGGAACATCCTCTGCCGGCATCTCGAGTCCATACGCGCCGAGCGCCTTGAGGATCCTGACGGCCTCCGTGTCGATGGCGACGCGGCTGGTTGAAGCGAGCAGCACTCCGGGCTCCCGTTCATCCCCGCTGTCGGGGCCTCCGTTGATGAAGCACTTGCGGCCGTCGAGGATGATGAGGTCCGGCTGGAAGTAGAGGTTCAGCTCGCCAAGCATCTCCTCGAGCGCCGTGCGGTGCATGTTCTTCCGGTCAGGCACCGGCACCAGTCCCATTCCCAGTTTCAGCGCCATGGTTATGCGCGCCCAGGCGTGCGTTCGCATGGTGGGAAGGAAGATGAGCCTGTCGAAGTCGGCCAGCCTGGCTGTGAGTCGGACCTCCTTGAGCCGAGCCGCCCGCGCATTCCGGTGAGTCGTCCATTCGTGAGCGTCGAAGTCGATCAGCGGCACGTTCATCCGTTCGGCCAGCGCGGTCAACCCGGTGCCGTCGAAGGCAACCTGCGTCGGCTTGTGGATGAAGCCTGAGGATTCGCCTACGGCGACGTGGTCTGTCACCGTCCGGAGCAGCTCCACCATCGTGCCGATGACGCCGAGGTCGGTCGTGGCGGGAAAGGCGAACGGGCTGTTGCAGGCCGGCTTGACGAGCACTCGCTCGCCGGGGTGGACGAAACGTGCTATGCCGCCAAGGCGCCGCACCAGTTCCTTCACGTCGCTTGAGACGTCGCCTGTGGTCTCCATCTTCTCAACCGGGACTGTCATGCTGTGGCTCCTTCTGCTGTGGCGCCCACGCGCCTGGTTTGCACGGCAGAGTAGCCTCTGGTACCTGGCGTGTCAAACGCTTGACACACCCGGCCGCAGCACCTACAGTCCGTTCGCATGGACAGAGTCCCTCATCGGGGTAGTCGTGCCAGGGCCGGCACGTTGTCCGTGCGTCCGGGGGGCGGGTCCGATGCCCGGGCCGCCCGGCGGCACGCCGGGGGTGGGCTGTGCTGAACATCGTAGCGGCGGTCCTGCTCCTCGTCCTGCTATTCGCATCGGCGCTGACCTGGGCGGTGCGATACGCGGTTCGTGGGACGTCCGGCGAGGAGACGCCGGGGCTCATATTGAGGGCGCGGCTGTCAGCCGTCGCGGCGCCGTTCGGGGTCACGCTGGTGCTGATAGCGGTGGCTGTCGGGGCGCTGCTCTCGGGGCAAGGTCACGGCAGCGACCGGCTACTATCCGCGCTCGCTTCGGGTCCGGCGAGGGTTGGCCTGCTTGCGTGCACCCTCGCTGCGCTGCTGTCGGTTAGTCTCTGCGTCCAGGTCTGGCTGAGAGGAGAGGCTGCATACGGCGCCAGGCTCCACCTTACCGCCCATGTCCTGGCGGTCTGCGCGCTGCTGGGGGTGCTCCTGGCAGCGAGTTTCGGCTCCTCTTGAGGCAACGGTTGGCCGGCTGCAAGGCTACCTCTTCGTGCCCTTCTGACGCTTGCCCGATGCCGGCTTTGCCTCCGGCTCCTCCGGTTCCTCCGTGCGCATGAGTGCCTCAAGACGGTCGAGCAGGTCGCGCGATGCTTCAGCGTTGCTGGAGTGCCATTCGGCGTGGGACTTGAGCGTCTCGCACGTGTTCAGGAGCCCCTTCTGAAAGCGGGTCAAGTCCTTCAGCTCGTATACGTTCGGCAACCGGTCGCCGTTGTAGAGCTTGATGAGCTCACGCGCGTCCTTTCGTGCCCTGCGGGAGTCGATGATTCTTTCGATCTGAGACGGGAGGTCGTCGAAGAAGTCGGCGTTTCGAATGGGGCTGAACAGGGGAGCAACCATCAGGGCCGTATACAGCAGCATCACGATGGCGGGGAGCATCAGCAGGTCACGTGTCAGCCCCTCCACCGGCCGGACAACCGCAGCGACCATCAGGCCGACGGGGATGAGCCAGATGAGCAGCATCGTGGCGTACTTCTGAACTGCGGACCTCTCTTCGCGCATGTGCCTTCGTTCCTTTCGATTCCGTGCTGCGAGGGCATCGTCGCAGCGGTGTACGGTGACAGTATCTACCATCGCTCCGCGGCATTCAAGACGCGCCAGTCTTCGTGCCGCTGCCGGCGCCAACCTGGGGACGCCCGAACGAGAAAAGGGGCTGCGAGAGCAGCCCCCTTGACCGGTGTTCCGGGAACAGCGACTACGCTATCTGGTAGACGATCTGCACGGTCGCCACGATGGTGGTCTCGCCGGCGCTCACAGGCGTTGCCCCGGCCGCGGCAGACTCCTTCATGTCGTAGGCGCGGAGCGGGTAGACGACGGGTACCTCGTAGCCCTCGGTGATGTAGGTCGCCTTGCCCAGCTTGACCTCTGCCAGGCTGGCAAGCTGCGCTGCCTTCGCCTTCGCATCAGCGACGGCCTTGATGCGGGCCTGCTCGAGGTACGCGGAGGGGTCGTCCACCTCGAACTGGATGCCGTTGACGCGGATGTTGTCGCCGCCGGCCATCACGGCCGCATCGAGCACGGCGCCGGTCGTGTCAACTTTGCGGACCTTGACCTGGATGTTGTTCGATACCTGGTAGCCGATGACCACCTCTTCCTGCTTGTTCTGGTCCCAGCGCGTCTGCTGCCAGATGTTGAAGCCTGTGGTCTGGATGTCCTTGTCGGCAACGCCAAGGTTCTTGAGCGCCGCCATGACCTTCTCCATAGCCTGCTGCGCCTGTGCCTGTGCCTCGGCGACGGTCACCGCCTGCGCCTGGACACCCAGGTTCAGCCTCGCGACGTCCGGGACCGCCTGGACTTCGCCTCGCCCGTTCACCCAGATGCCTTCCTGCTGGTAGCCCACGTTTACCACCGGGGCGTTCCCGGCGGGCGCCTGGGCGCATCCTGCCAGCGCGAGCACCGGCACGAGCAGGGCAACTGCCAATCCTGCGAGCATGAGCTTGTTCCTTCTGGTCTCCATTCGTGTTCCTCCTGGCCGTATGTGGGCCGGCCAACCCTGTGTAGTACGCATCAACCTGACGGTCGCTGCATTCATCGGTTCTTATTGCCCGTATCGGTCGCCTGCTCGTCGACCGCCCCGGGCAGCACCTCAAAAGCGACAACTCCCTGCGTGACGGGCGACTCACCGGCAAATCCCTTCTCAAGGCGGGACTGCATCGCCCACACATCAACCGCGTATGTCCCGGGAAGTACCTGAGCGCCGTCGAAATCCTTCTGGTCCCACGAGATGTCGTACGTCGCGGACTCCATGCTCGACAGCGCGAGCTGCGAAGACCCCGCGGCGAAGGCGTAGACAAGCTGGTCGTTCGCGACGTCTCGAATGCTTACTTCGGGAGGGAACGGGGACAGCATCATCCCTTCCGTCCCGCTGTTTGAGAATACGAGGGATACGACCACCCTGTCGCCGTAGGAGTTGGTCGGCGCCACGTAGCCCTGTACGCTGAGCGGCAGCGTGGACCGTGCTGCCGCGGAGGCGTCTGCTTCGCCCTGAGTGGCCATCAGTGTCGCCGGCTCTCCCGCAGCCGGTGCCGGAGGCATCATGCCGTTGTCGCTCACCGCGCCTGCCGGCGCGCTCGCGGCCGGCTGACCGGGCAGCATCGACAGCAGTCCGGCTCTCCACAAGAGTCCGACGGCTGCAATGACGACGAACGTCGAGACCATCGCCATGCGCAGACCCGGCTGGCCGAAGATGCGGCTGAACCACGAGCGGGTGTCCTGCTGCGAAGCAGCCAGGTCCTGCTCTGCCATCCCGGTAAGGAGTCTCTGCCGCAGCGTCGAGGCGAACTCGGGTCGCGGCTCCTCTCTCAGCGCCAGAAGCCTGCGGGCGAAACGAAGCGTCTCGTCGTAGTCGCTGTCGGCGCGCGAGGGCAGCGTCTCCTCTCCGCTGAGCAGGCGCTCTACGTCTTCAGAGAACAGCCTCTCGTCACTACTTCGCCCTGACATTGTCTTCCCATCCTTTGAAGGATTCCCTGAGCCGTCTGACGGCCCGGTAGAGCCTCGTGCCGACGTTCGATTCGGATACCTTGAGGGCACGCGCAATCTCCCTGTTGTTCATCCCGGCGCCGAACTTGAGCGAGATGATGTCCTGGTCGAGCTGCGGCAGTCCTGCCAGGCAGAGCCTGAGCTGGTGTGTCTCTTCCAGCTTCGCGATCTCGTCCACAGTCTCGGGCTCCTCCGACACTTCCTCCGGCGCGTCCTCTTCGCGTATCACCTGGACCCGGCTCTCTTTCCGGAAATGGTCGGTAATCGTGTTTCGTGCGATGGTCATCAGCCATGTCGATGGAGCGGCTTTCGCCCGGTCGAAGCTGTCGAAGTGCCGCAGCGCCTTCTCGAAGACGTCAGCCGTGAGGTCTTCCGCCAGGCTCGCGTTGCCCACGCGGTAGTTGATGTAGCGGTAGACCCCCGGCATGCACGTGTCATACATCTCGGCGAACGCTTCTCTCCGGCTTCCCGCGAGGCCGCTTCGAGTACCTTCTCCGCTCACGGGACCGCCCGACTGCGGGCCGTCCCCGGCGACCATCGCCTCTGCCATCATCCACAAATATGTACGAAACAGTCTGGGGAGTATCACATCGCACCTGCCTGGAATCCGTTCGGTCTTCTTCTGCTGCTGCGGGCATGTTGTTCAAGCCGGCACGAAGCCGCCGGCCGAACCCGCCGCTCACCGCACTGTCTGTTCGTGCCTGGTCATCCGCGTAGAGTGCCCTGCCTGGTCGGGACGACTGTCTGACCTCGAAACTCGGAGCAGTCGTCGCATGCGTCCGGCTCGGCCCGAGCGCAGCGCCTGCCGGGTGGGAGAATGAGGGAGAGAGAGCGAAGGAGTTGCGCCGCCCCACACGACGGCCGGAATCAACCCATCCTCAGGACTTCGCCACCTCTGCGGGAAGAGCCGAACCGCGGCACTCCCTACCAGTATACCGTGCCCGCCGCCCGCGGGCCGCGGGAACGAGCCTTCAGTCCTGTTTTCCGTTCTGCGGCCGCCTGATGGGCGGTACGTATGGACCCGGTATGTACTCGACCGAGGGACGCCGCTGAGTGGACTGCGGGTAGAGCTCCATCAGCTCGTAGACCTCGGCCGGCATGTCGTGCGTCACCGGCAGGCCCAGCTCCTTCGCCTTGTCGGGGCTGATGGGATAGTCGTGCGTCCAACGTCCGTCGCTGAGCGTTTGCGCGAGGTTGCGGGCCTTGTCCTCCGGCATCTGGTCCATCGTCAGGCACAGCACCGTCTCGTACACCTGCTGGATGGCCTTGCGCGCGATGTCTCCCAGGATGAGCGTCTGGTCTTCGCGGTTGGGGTTGGGTTGTTCAAGCGCCTTCAGTATGGAGGCAGCCGGGTAGAAGCCGCCGCTCGGCGTGCCCATTTGCGGATCGACCGGGCCGAGCACGGCGTCGGGGTCCATTACTATCTCGTCGGCCGAAAGCGAGACCAGCGTCCCGCCGGACATGGCGTAGTGAGGGATGAAGACGGACACCTTGCCGGGATGCCGCTTCAGCGCACAGGCTATCTGTTCGGACGCGAGCACGAGTCCGCCGGGAGTATGCAGCACGATGTCGAGCGGCATCTCGTCGGGTGTGAGCCTGATGGCTCGCAGCACCTGCTCCGAATCCTCGATGTCGATGTATCGCCGGAGCGGGAGTCCGAGGAAGTTCATCACCTCCTCGCGGTGAATCATGGTGATAACGCGCGAGCCGCGCCGCTTCTCCAGGTTCCGTATCGCCTGAAGGCGCCTCGCCTGCAGCATCCTCCGCTGCATCACGGGGATGAAGACACTCAGGATGACGACTATCCACAGCAGACTGAAGACGTCGAACGATCCCGTCATGAATCCCTCCCTTGCCAGCGCCAGTCGTTTCCTGGACAGAGCGGACGTCGCCATTCTACAACAACGTCGCGAGATGGCGCGCCGGTGCACGCCCGACCTCCTGTACAACGGGGCGCTACGGTTGCAGGTCGTTCGTGGCTTTGACAGGTCCTTCACAATGCCCTGCTACCATTCCGAGGGTAGACACCAGGTCCCGCCTGCAGCGGCAACGCCGGCCGGGCCGGCTCGTCTGTTGCACCAGTCGGGCAAGGAGGGATATATGTGGCGACCGGATGGACGCCTGCTCCGCAGTGCTCTGGTCGTTCTCGCTCTTCTCGTGGCGGCGGCTGGATGTGCGCCGACCGCGACCCAGCCGACCTCGCAGACTGCTGTTCCCGGTGAGGGACAGCAGCTTCCCGTAACGCCGCAACCCACCGTTGTTGCGTTGACACCCGCCGCACCGGCAATCCCACTGCCGAGCATCGCTGACGTGGTCGCGAAGGTCAAGCCGGCCGTCGTTGCCATCAACACCGAGTCCATCTCGTACGACATGTTCAACCGTCCGAGGACGGCGGCAGGCGCCGGCTCGGGGTGGATAATCAGCTCCGACGGCTACATCGTCACCAATAACCACGTGGTCGAAGGAGCGAGCCTGGTGACGGTGACGCTTGATGATGGGACCAGCTACGAGGCGGGCCCCGTCTTCACCGATCCTCCGACCGACCTTGCGGTCGTGAAGATTGCGGCGAAAGGACTACCTGTGGCGGAGACAGGCGACGCGACGGCTCTCCGCGTGGGTGACGTGGTCGTGGCCATCGGCAACTCCCTTGGCATGGGCACGAGCGCCACGAGCGGCATCGTGAGCGTTGCGGGCGTCTCACTCGCGGCATCCGCCGGGCAGACGCTGCTGGACCTCATCCAGACGGACGCCGCAATCAATCCCGGCAACAGCGGCGGTCCGCTGGTCAACATGGCGGGCCAGGTCATCGGCATCAACAGCACCAAGATCGCCTCCGTCGGGGTCGAAGGCATGGGCTATGCCATCAGCGTGAACCAGGCCATGCCGGTGGTGCAGACGCTCATCAATGAGGGGCGGGTGGCGCGCCCGTGGCTCGGCGTCGGCCTCTACACGGTCGGGCCCGTTGTTGCCACCCGGTACGGGCTCGCGGTGCAGCAGGGAGCCCTTGTCACGGAGGTCGTGGCCGGCAGCCCCGCCGAGATATCCGGCCTGATGCAGGGAGACGTCATCGTGTCGTTCGCCGGCCTGGACATCCGCAGCGCTCAGGACTTCACCAAAGCGATCTATGCGCAGAAGACCGGCGACGAGGTTGAGATTGCCTTCTGGCGCGGTAGCGAGCGCAAAGTGACGTGGGCGCTGCTCGCCGCCACTCCGTCGGGAACGTAGCCGCCCACCGCGCCCGGTCGGTGAGACGGCCACGGGCGGGCACTTGCCCTCTGCCGAACCGCGGCCGCTCTCCTCTAGACGAACTGCAGGAGGCGCCTCGGGTTGTCCACGATGATGGTGTTCACCTGCTCGCGCGTCAGCCCGCGGTCCAGCAGCAGTGGCACGATGTTCTCCAGGATGTGCGCGTAGCCGGGACCGCCCCAACTGAAGAGACGGTGCTTGCTGCAGTGGTCGTGGGAGATGAGAATCTGCTTGATGAAGCCGGCCTGGACCAGTTGCACAATCTCCGCGACCCGGCCTGCGTCATTCGGCACTTCCACGTGGACCGGGTTCTCCTCGGAGAGAACGTGCCTCGTCTGGTGCCATCCTTCGAACGAGAACATGTCGTACTCCAGGTAGCAGCCGGTCTTCGCCAGCTCGACGCGCATGTCGTGCAGGAAGACGGTGCGGTCGATGTGGCTGATGGCGACCCGTGTCACATCGGCGCCGTGCTTCTCCAGGTAGCGCACGATCTCGAGGGGTGAATCGGGGCTGTGTCCCGGATGGATGTTCACTGCGGCTCCCGTGGCTTGCTGAGCCCGCGCCGTCGCCCTCAGCGCCATGTAGTAGCCGTCCGACATCGGTCTGTCCGGCCCGAACCGCTCGGTGCCTATCTCGCCGATGAGCCCGGAGCGTATGCCGGTCCCGTCCGCGCCTTCCGTGATGTCACGGACGATGCTCTCGGTCATCGCGTCCTCCGTGAGGCCGGCGGGCCACATGGGCTCGAGGTAGTAGCCGGAGCCCATGATGATGTTGAGCCCCGTGGCGCGCGATATGCGCGCAAGTGCCTCCGGGTCGCGTCCGAGGCCGTGATTCGACATGTCGACCAGTGAGACGCCGCCGAAGCGGCGATAGCGGGCCAGCTCCCGTATGGCGACCTCTTCGTCGAGCACTATCCAGTTGTCGCGGTTGTTGTAGGGGTGGTACCTCACCCAGCCGAGGTTCTGCAGCGTCACCGGCTCGTAGGCCCTGAAGCGTTCACTCGAACGAGCCGGCTCAGCGAACCACATCGTCAGGTCGAAGAGGCAGTGTTCGTGCGGGAGCGTTACGCCGAGATCGTCGGCCGTTATCACGCCAAGGACTGTCTGTACCTTGCCACGCAGCTCACGGTTGGACATCGGTCTCCTCCTTGCGGTGCGACTGGCGGTTGTCGGGACGCCGGCCCGGACATGCGCTGGATGGTAGCAGAACAGCGAAGGCGACGGCGTCCTACGTGGCTCACGTTTGCCGATGGCAGAGCGCGGACATACAATGTCGCAAGGAGTGTACGAGGAGGTTGTCGTTCATGAACAAGCTGGGAGTCGTCGGGTCTGGAGCGATTGCGAGGGCGGTATGCTGGCGGCTGCTGGAGTGCGGCAATCCGGTGCTCGTCTGGGGACAGGACGCGAGCGGGGTCGCGGAATGCGTTCGCAGTGGGGCTGCGACGGCGTCCACGCCGTCTGAACTGGCGTCGAAATCCTCGGTCGTCATTGTCTCGGCGGAGGACGGTGCGGAATCGGAGCGGTGGCAGCTCGGCGACCATGGCGTGGTCACCGGCCTTGCCGAGGGGAGCGTGGTGGTGGACATGACGACGATGTCTCCATCTCAGTCCCGCCGTCTTGCACGCGCGTATGAAGAGGTGGGCGGGAAGTACCTCGATTCGCCGGTCAGCGGTGGCGCTGCCGGGGCGCGCACGGGGAACCTGGTCATGATGATCGGAGGACCGGAGAGCGCCTTCGATACCGTTCTGCCGGTGCTTGAGCCTCTGGGGCGCGTCATCGTTCGGATGGGCGAGACGGGTGCCGGCGCCACCGCGAAGCTCTGCAACCAGGTGATGTGCTTCGTCAATCTCTGCGGAGTCTGTGAAGCCTTCACCCTGGGGGCCAAAGCCGGCATCGATCTCAAGAAGCTCTTCGGCGTTGTGACGGCCGGAGCTGCCCAGTCGTGGGAGCTGGACAACATGGGGCCGATGATACTGGCCCGCGACATGTCGGCGGGGTACCCGGTGAGCACCTCG
The DNA here is from genome assembly GCA_964561465.1 of uncultured Dehalococcoidales bacterium. Taxonomy (GTDB): domain Bacteria; phylum Chloroflexota; class Dehalococcoidia; order GIF9; family AB-539-J10; genus SKVJ01. The sequence continues at coordinate 1,257 of CAZLPP010000056.1, read as the reverse complement.
CAGCAGGACCTCTCGCTCGTGCTGGCCGCGGCGCGGGAGTTGAAGGTCTTCCTGCCTGCCTCGTCTCTTGTCCACCAGCTCTATCACACGGTCGAGTCCGAGGGCCTCGCATCGGGCGGGTCGCAGTCCCTCATCCGCGCTCTCGAGAAGATGTCGGGGGTGGAGGTGCACGGCTAGTTCCTCGTAGCTGGGAGCAGTCCGGCCGCGCGGGTAGCATGTTCAGCCGGACTGCTCAGGGTTGTCATCGATGAGTATGACTCCTGGTGGTGCGGCGGGATTCGGCTCGGCGCGGCTGAGCCAGTACGAAGGCTGCCTGCTGGGGCTCGCCCTGGGAGATGCCCTCGGCGCGCCGGTCGAGTTTCTGAACCTTGAGCAGATACGCGCCGACTACGGGCCGGACGGCATCTGCGGCCTCGAACCATGGCGCGAGTTCCGCGCCGGCAGCTTCACCGATGACACGCAGCTTTCGCTGGCCACGGCGAGAGGCTGCACCGATGCGTACCTGGCGCTGCGCCATGGAGAGGCGTGGCGTCCTGTTCAGGCTGTCTATCGGCGCTACCAGGGCTGGCTGCTCTCCCAGGACATTCCGTACATGAATCGAATGCCGGGAGCTACCTGCCTCTGGTCGCTCCGAACCGGTCGCATGGGAACGGTGGAGAGGCCGCTCAACTCGCGGAAGGGCTGCGGTGGTGTCATGCGGGTGGCGCCGGCCGGGCTGTCGTTCCCCCCGGGCCAGGCGTTCCGCTACGGCGTCGAGTTCGCTGCCATCACACACGGCCACCCCTCGGGCTATCTGCCTGCCGGGGTGCTGGCGGACGTCATCGCCCTGGTGCTTGAAGGGCGGGTTCTCAGCGATGCCGTGAACAGGTCGCTGACGGGATTGCCACTGTATCCAGGGCACGAGGAGACACTTGTCACCGCCCGCCGCGCGGTCGAGCTCGCCTCGGCGGGCGTAGCGGCGAATGAGGCGATTCCGCGACTCGGCGCGGGCTGGGTGGGCGAGGAAGCCCTCGCCATCGCGCTGTACTGCTCGCTGAGCAGTCCTGATGACTGGGAGCGCGGCGTTCTCGCGGCGGTCAACCACTCCGGTGACAGCGATTCGACCGGAAGCATCACCGGCGCCATCCTGGGAGCGCTGCTCGGTCGCGAGGCTCTGCCGTCGCCCTGGGTGGCGCAACTCGAAAGCAGCGCCGGCATCAGCGCGGTTGCGGACGACCTCTTCCGCGTCGTTCGGGAAGGCGCCGAGCCCCTGTCTCC
>CAZLPP010000055.1:0-14109 GCA_964561465.1 uncultured Dehalococcoidales bacterium | reverse complement strand
TTCCTCGAAGTGATCGAGCGTGAGTCGTGCGACGACCGCAACTACGTCAAGAAGGGCATCAACTGGGCGCTGCGTGAGATCGGCGCGCGGAACCCGCCCCTGAACGCCGCGGCTTGCCGTCTGGCCTCCAGCCTGGCCGCTTCTCCCTCCTCAAGCGCCCGGTGGATGGGCCGTGACGCGCTCAAGGAGATGGAGGCGAAAGCCTCTGGCGGGCGTCTTCGCGACCTCGGGTAGAGCCCCCTCATCGACCCCCTCGACGTGCCTTGACACCATTCCGGCTGCACACTACACTGACGCAAAGGCACGCGCTCCTGAGTATCTCCGTCTTGGGCCCGGGTGCCGGTCTCCCCTGTGGCTGGGGTGTGCGTTGGGTGGTGCGGAGGAACACGAAAACAGCTGGCCCCCGGAAGGGTCTGCTCTGATGAGCCGGCGACCGTTGCGCCGGTCGGAATAGCACAAGGAGAAGGAGGCCAGGGCATGATCGAAGAGAAACGGAACGAGCAGCACGGGTTCGTCGGTGAGACCATCATCGGCGACGAGGTCGTCGCTTCCATCGCCGGCCTTGCAGCGCAGGAGGTGGAGGGCGTCGGCAGCCTCGGCCGCAGCGCCGTGCGGCGCGCCATCGCCGGTGCATTCGCTGATGCGGCGGAGAAGGCTCGTGCCGGCGTGTCCGTGGAAGTCGGCAAGCGCGAGTGCATCGTCGATCTCCAGATAAACGTTCTCTACGGCTACAGCATCCCGAACATCATCAATGAAGCCCGGAAGAAGGTGGCCACGCGGCTGCTGGAGTTCACGGGACTCATCGCCAAGGAGATCAACATCCGAGTCGTGGGCATCGACATACCCGCGAAGAAGGCCCAGCCCAAGGTGGAGTAGCTGGTGGGCCGCGCAGCCCTCCGGTGACGGCTGCGCACCCGCCACCCATCGATCGGAGGCGAGCGATGATGGTTTCGGCGTTCAATCGGATCGTGGTGACACTCGCCGCCCTGCTGACCCTCGCAGCGGCGGTCATCACCGTCGGCGTTGCCACGCAAGCGTGGGCTCCCGACGTCCTCCTCGGATGGTTCCAGCCGCAGCTTCAGATGGCAGCCGAGGCATCCGGCGGGATGCGAGTGGCCGTGGTCGCCCTCAGCGCAGTAGTCGTCGTCGGCATGGCAGCGCTGCTCATCGCTGAGCTGATCCCTCTGAAGACGACGCAAGTGCATACCCTCAGCACCAGCGACCGGGGCACGGCCACCATTGAGAACGAGAGCCTCTGCATCCTGGCCGAACGCACCGGCGAGTCCATCCACGGCGTCAACGACGTGCAGTGCTTCATCCGTGAGGTCGAGGCAGGCCTTCACGTGCGCTGCAGGGCGCACGTAGTTCTCGGAACCAACCTTCTCGAGGTCAACCCGGAGATGCGAGAGAAGGTCCGCGAGTCTCTCCAGCAGCTCACCGGGCTGGCCGTCTCGCAGGTCGATATCAGGTTCAAGTACCAGTCAGACAGACGAAGCCGGGTCGCGGTTCGATGACGATGAAGGGGACAGGGCAATGATGCACCCAAAGACGATTGGACTGGTTGCAGGACTCATCGCCGGCATCATCATCGCGTGGCTCGGATTCGCCAAGTTCCTCATTGTAGCCCTGTGCGTTCTCATCGGCTGGTTCGTAGCCAAGGTATACCTGGGCGAGATCGACCTTCTCGACGCATACGAGCGCTTCCAGGCCGGTCGAGGCAGGAAACCCCGCGAGTAGTGTTCCCCGGAGTGAACCGGCGCGACGGCCGACGCCGGCCGCACGGAGTGACCCGGGGTAGAAGCAAGGAGCATTACCGGATATGAGCAGCTTCGCGCGAGTCAGTGCCCTCACGGCAATCATCCTCGCATGCACACTCACCGCCTGTTCACAGAAGGAGGAACCTTTGACCTACACTTCGGCGCCCAAGATGACGATAGATGTCACGAAGTCCTACACCGCTACCATCGTCACGGAGAAGGGCGACCTTGTCTGTGAGCTGTTTGCGGCGGACGTGCCGGTCACAGTCAACAACTTCGTCTTTCTTTCGAGAGAGGGTTTCTACGACGGGACGACGTTCCATCGGGTGGTTCCCGGATTCGTGATCCAGGGCGGGGACCCGACGGGAACGGGCGGAGGCAATCCGGGTTACCGCTTCAAGGATGAGTTCACGTCCCACAAGCATGGAACCGGGGCGCTCTCCATGGCGAACTCCGGTCCCAACACGAACGGCTGCCAGTTCTTCATCACGTTCGCACCCCAGCCGCACCTCGACGGCAAGCACTCGGTGTTCGGCCAGCTCATCCAGGGCGCGGATGTGATGCTCGACATCGAGCAGGGCGACGTCATCAAGACGATACGAATCACTGAATCATAGGTATCGCGGTCGCTCGACGGACCGCGTTGACGCTCCCGACGGCGCATGCTATCGTCGCCACCGACCCCGGGCACACCGGCGGTCTTGCGTTCGCGAAAGGAGGCTACCGCATGTCCATCCCGTGGATAGTCGGAAAGGCGCAGACGGTCCTCGGCCCTGTCGACGGGGAAGCGCTCGGCATTACCCTGCCCCACGAGCACATTCTCATGGACGGAGCTGCTCTCTACGCTCCGCCGTCTGCATCGTCGGACAAGGGGAACTCCCTCAAGCCGGTCGACTGGGACATCCTCAGTTGGCTTCGCTACCACCCATTCGAGAATGTCGACAACCTCCGTCTGCTCGACGAAGAAGTCGGCACCCGCGAGGTGCTGCTATTCAAGGCGGCAGGAGGACGGACCATCGTCGACCAGAGCAACAACGGCCTGGGGCGCGACCCGAACGCCATCGCCCGCATCTCACGCGTGACCGGCCTGAACGTCATCATGGGCTCGGGCTACTACACCGCCAACTCTCTCAACCCGGCGGTCTTCTCGAAGTCGGTCGACGAGATTGCGGACGAGATAGTGCAGGACATCACCGAGGGCGTCGGCATCACCGGCATCAAGGCGGGGCTCATCGGCGAGATCGGCACATCCTGGCCGATGCATGACTTCGAGAAGAAGTCCCTTCTGGCCGCGGTGAAAGCCCAGAAGGCGACCGGCGCGCCCATCAACGTCCATCCGGGCAGGCATCCGGACGGACCCATGAACGCCGCACGCATCCTGGTCGAGGCAGGGGCAGACATGAGCCGCGTAGCGTTCAGCCACATCGACGGCAGGATCCGGACAAGGGAGGGCCGCCTCGCCCTCGCCAGGCTCGGCTGCTACATCGAGTACGACCTGTTCGGCTACGAAGGCCACTTCCCCGTCTTCCCTGGCGCGGACCCCATCGACCTGCCGAACGACACCACGCGCATCTACGAGTTGCGCGACCTGATGGACGAAGGCTTCCTCGACCGCCTTCTCATCTCGCACGACATCGTCTGCAAGAACAAGCTCGTCCGCTACGGCGGCTGGGGCTACGCTCACATCTCCAACTACGTGGTCCCGATGATGCTGCGCCGGGGCGTCAGCCCGGACGTCATCCAGACCATCATGGTCAAGAACCCGGCCCGACTCATGACCTTCATCTAGCGTCGAGGTTGCGTTCCGGCCGGGGCCGCTCCTGGTAGAGCGGCCCCGGCTGCCACTTCCTCCCTGGCAACCAGCCGCCCACCGGTCCACTGACGAAGGTACTGACAGAATCGCCCGCGCTGCGTTTTACGTGGTAGTCGCGGGCGGTGACAGCGGACCGTGAAGGGGTGCTTGTGTATACTGGGAGGCGGCCTCATGCATCGGGATAGCGTTGCATGGTTCGTCAATCCAACGGAGAGCACACAGTCGTCGACGCAGCAGAGCGCCTCAGCGCCCTGTTTGACTCGTGCTATCCGAGGATTGCCAGGTACGCCTACGCCCGCACCGGCAACAGGACGGATGCCGAGGATATCGCCGCGGAGGTCTTCCTGCGGGCTCTCGAATCGCTTGACTCGTACCAGGAACGGGGCCTGCCGATGGAGGCCTGGCTCTTCCGCATCGCCCACAATCTCGTGGTCGACCACCTGCGACGCGGCGGCCGCTTTGAGCGCGCAGACGAGGACGAGGAGACTCTCCCCGATTCTCCGGACCCCGCCCGCATCGCGGAGGAGCGTCTGATGATGGCCGATGTGCGTGCGGCGATGGCGCGCCTCACGCCGGACCAGCGCAACGTCGTATCACTGCGCTTCTTCGGCGGATTGAGTTCGAAGGAGACCGCGGAAGTGCTGCACAAGAGCGACGGAGCCGTGCGCGAGATGCAGCGGGCCGCGCTGGAGAAGATGCGGGGGCTGCTCGCCACGTGAGACACTATGGACAACAAGGCATTTGACCGGGTACTTGACGAATGCCTCGACCGGCTGAGTGCGGGCGAGTCCGTCGAGCAATGCCTTGCCCGGTACCCCGACCAGGCCGCCCGGCTGGGGCCGCTGCTGCGCGTTGCGAAGGCATCGCGGAGCGCGTGCGAGTTCGAGCCGTCCGCCGACGCGGTACGGCGGGCACGATTGAAGCTCGCCATCGCAAGCGCCGACCGCCGGGCCGCCGCCCGCGCCGCGCGCAAGCCGGGATTGCTGGAACGGTTCTTCTCACGCCCGCTCCCTGTCGCGGCGGTCGCATCCATGGCAGTCATCGCGCTGACGGTGCTGCTCGTCGTCATCCCCTCGCTGCCTCCGGGCTCAATCGTGACTCCGACGGGCGAACCGGGAACAAGCGCTCCGACGGTCGAACCCTCTTCCACCACACCCACCTCACCGACATCGCCGACGTCGCCTACATCACCAACAGCACCCACGCCGTCCTCGACTCCGGCGACGCCAACCTCCGAGCCGACCCAGCCACCGGCAACCGAGCCCCCGGTCACCGTGCTGGCTGTGCCGGCCAAGAACGGCAACTTCGTGTTCTACCTCAGTGACGCACCGAACGACATCGCCAACTTCGAAAGCCTGAGCATCACCGTCGACTCCGTCGAGCTCAGGCCGCAGAGCGGTCCTGCCGTCAGCATGACGGTCGAGGCCGAGCCGGTCGACCTCGTGCCGCTGCAGGGAGACATCGCCCAGGAGATCTGGCGCGGCGACGTGCCGCCGGGCGACTACAAGGCCGTCCTGCTGCACGTGAGCGCCGTCGAGGGCATCCTCGCATCGTCAGGTCAGAGTGCTGACGTGGTCCTGCCTTCCGACCGGCTGCGCATCTCGATGGACTTCTCCGTCTCGGGTGACGAAGCCACGAGCTTCGTCTTCGATGTGACCGTGCACCGAACCGGCAACGCCGGCGAAGGCGCCCGCTACATCCTCTCCCCCCAGGCGTCCGAAAGCGGCGTGAATCAGCCCATCCAGCCCGTCCAGGGCCAGAAGGGCGCGGGAGCCGGCACGACGTCGGCAAACGGGAGTGCCGGTACGCTTCCCCCGGGACAGGACAGGAAGCCGGACGACAAGCCCCGCTCACAGAAGCAGGACCCGACGCCAGCCTCTCAAGATTCCTCCGCGTCGACCTGACATCTGCCGTCCCCTCGCGTTTCTCCTTCCGGAAGACACGTTTGCCACCCGAAAGGAGAGGCAAGTCATGAGAAGAGTCATAGCCCTTCTTGTCACTGTACTACTTGCCGGCATTCTGCTTGTCGGCTGCGCTCCATCAACGGCGGGTTCGGCCGAGTCGTCGACGCCGGGAGTACCACCGTCCTTCGCTGCGCAGGGTTCCCGGTCAATCGCTGCCGTGTGTACGGCGGAGGCACCGAACTTCCTGCTGCTCGTCAGCGATGAGGCAAATGACATCCTGGACTTCTCGGAACTCTGGGTGACCATCTCGGGAGTCGGCTTTGTGATGACTGAGGACGATGAAGTCGTCCGGGAGACCTTCGACGAGCCCGTGGACGTCAACCTCGTCGGGCTCACGGGTGAGGCCGCGGTTGCCGTCTGGGCCGGCTACGTCCCGGAAGGCGATTACACCAAGGTGTTCCTGTATGTGGATGAAGTCTGGGCACTGCCGGCCGACGCCGAGAGCGAGGAGGATGCCTTCGAGATCAAGCTCCCCTCCAACAAGCTCCAACTGGTGATGCCGGTCGCCGTGGAGGGGGAGGAGCCGACCGAGTTCGTCTTCGACCTCACCGTACACAAGGCTGGCAACAGTGGAAAGTACATCCTGAAGCCGCAGCTCACCGAGAGCGGCCAGGGCGCGGAGTACCAGATACAGGAGCAGGCGCAGGAACAGACACGTACCGGCAAGCCGGAGTGGGCCGGTAAGCCCCATGAATCCGGCAAACCTGCCGGCGCGGGGAAGTCTGACGTTGCCGGCACCGGTGCGGCAATGGGACCGGATGATGACGCGGGTAGCCCGGAGGACGCCGGAAAGCCGGCCGACGGCGGGAAGCGCGAGGAGAAAGGCAAGCCGGACTGGGCCAACACACAGGGCGGCAAGAACAAAGACACGTCCTCCGAAGACGACTGACCACTACCCATGGCGGGGCGGCGGCTGTCTCCCACCGGCAGTCGCCGCCCCGCCTTTCTGTCCGCCGCGAAGAGCCTTCCGGCACAGCCGCCAGGACCATTGTAGGGCGTACTCCTATGGCCGGTTGCACCCGATTCCTGCAGGAATCCTCTTGAGCCCCCGCTGGTCATCGACGCGGCCAGGGCGTATCATCGAATCAGGCTCACCTCCTGGCTGTCGCGCCACGGTGACACAGAAGCCATGCCGGAGCTATCCAGTCTCGCCAGCAGCGAACTCAGCGAGCACATCGACGTCCTCGCCGAGTCCATCGTGGCGCGACAGTACTCGCGTCAACGCGACCTGTGGAAGCCATACGGCGTGGAGGGGCGCAAGCGCGCCGTCCGGGACGCCCGGTATCACATCGACTACCTCGCCAATGCCGTCGGGCTCGAAGCGCCGTCCCTCTTCGTCGACTACATCGCCTGGTGCAAGGTCGTGTTCCATCACCGCGGGCTGCCGGACGCCGCCCTCAGCGGCACGCTCGAGTGCACGCGGGAAATCATCCCGGAGATCCTTCCGGCGGCGCTGACCGGCGCCATTCTGCCCATGCTGACTGCCGCCGCGGAGTATCTGCCCATCGCCCCCGTCGACGTAGACAGCTTCATTTCGAGCGACGAACCGCATGGCGCACTCGCCGCCGACTACCTGGCGCGACTGCTCGACGGTGACCGGACCGCCGCAGGCTACCTCATCGGCAACGCGATGGCTGCCGGAGCCTCGGTAGAAGACATGCACCTCCACGTATTCCAGCCTTGCCAGCGCGAATTGGGGCGGCTCTGGCAGTTGAACCGCATCGGCGTCGCCGAAGAGCACTACTGCACGGCAGCGACTCAGCTCATCATGTCTCAGCTCTACGGCTACATCTTCGGAGGACAGAGGAACGGGCTGAAGATGGTCTCCGCCTGCGTGGGAGATGAGCTCCACGAGATCGGCGCCCGCATGGTGGCGGACCTGTTCGAGGTGCACGGCTGGGACACGCACTACCTCGGAGCAAATGTCCCCGCTGAAAGCATCGTCTCGACCGTCGAGAGGCTTTCGCCTGACCTTCTTGCCATCTCAGCCACGCTCGTTTCGCACGCGAACGCCGTGAGAGACCTCGTCGCGCTGGTCCGCGCGTCCCGTGCCGGAGCGAGCGCCACGGTACTGGTTGGAGGGCATCCCTTCCGAATCGCGCCCGACCTCTGGCGACGCGTGGGCGCCGACGGCACGGGCGCGGACGCCCTGGAGGCGCTGGAGACGGCCCGTAGCATCGTCGGGCGCGGATGAGTATACTTATCCCACATGGCTCAAGCGCTCGAGAGTCAGGGCGACCCGCACGCCCTCTTCGCCGAGTTGACCCGGCTCAACAACCAGATGCTCACGATGCAGCGTGAGCTGGAGAAGAAGAACGCCGAGCTCGAGCGCCTCGCTTTCTACGACACTCTCACCGGCCTGCTGAATCGTCGCGCCATCCTGGAGAAGCTCGATGAGTGGCTCCACCACGTACGTCGCTACAAAGCCCGCCTTGCCGTGGCGATGCTCGACCTCGACCACTTCAAGCTGGTGAACGACAACTACGGGCACCGCATCGGCGACCGCGTCCTGGTTGACGCGGCCTCGGTGATGCGAAGGAGCGTTCGCGCGACCGACTCGCTCGGCCGCTACGGCGGCGAGGAGTTCCTGCTCATCCTGCCCAATACGGACGTGACGGGAGCCGCCATCATGGCGGAGCGCGTGCGGGCGTTCATCGAGGGCACTCCGATGACGGATGCCGAAGGCTGCGCCTTCCCCATCACCGTCAGCCTCGGGGTTGCCGAGGTCTGCGCGGGCGACGACGAGGACCTGCTCCTCAGCCGCGCGGACAGCGCTCTATACCGTGCGAAGGACCTCGGCCGCAACCGGGTCGTAGTTGCCGCCTGCCCCCCGGCTGACGCTCAGGACGCCGCAACTCCGCCTTCGGCGCAATCCTGACCGGCTCCTGCGTCCGCGACCTATCCGGCCTTCTGCGCGGCGAGTATCATCTCCGCCGCCTTGCGCGCCGCCTTGCCGACAATCCCGGCGCACATCTCGGGTCCGCCGGCTGCGGCGAACTTCTTCAGCTCCTCGGGGTCGCCCGGGTCGAAGAACCGGCCCAGCTTCGAGTCTCTGATATCGTAGCAGCGCGCGTGCCCGACCTCGGTCTCAAACCAGCGGTAGAACTGCTTCGTCGCCGCCGTCACGACCTTGCGCGCCTCGGGGTTATCAGTGCGCGGGTCGTACTTGATGAGTCCGAGTCCGATGGCCATTACGCCGCCGATCAGGCCACCGCACTCGTTCCGCGTGCCGGCAATGCCACCGCTCAGCGGTATGGCCGTCTTGAGGGCAACATCGAGGCATTCATCCGACGCCAGGTTCAGGTTCTTGGCAACCGCCAGCAGCGTGCAGCGGGCGCAGGCGTGCATCTTCATCAGGTCCTCCGCCTCGCGCTGCACACGGTCGAGCAGGGCCTTCTGCGCATTCACATCCGGCATGGTGCTCCTTTCGCTCCCCCTCAGGACTGCGGGGGCCGGGTGCATTCTACCAGCACGCTGTCACGGGCCGTTAGCGGCACAGGCGGGCACGAGGCGCCGGCATCCGGGCGTCACTTCCGGCAGTTGCGGGCCGCGCCGGAACTCAGGCCGCCTCACGACTGAGCCGGTCGACGATAGCCCAGTAGGGGTCGACGACGGGATGGACCAGCCTGCGCTCGGTGCCTTCGTGCCACACCGTCATGCCGTCCGCCGCGGGGACGACCTCACCGATGACCGCGGCCGCGATGCCCTGCTGCTCGTACGCCTTGAGCAGCGCCGGCGCCTCGCCAGGCGCCATCATGATGAGGAGCGTCCCCTCGCTGATGGCGCAGAAGGGGTCGAAACCGAACACCTCGGCCGTCCGCCTGATGACCGGCTGGACGGGGATGAGGCCCTGCTCAATCCTCAGACCGTAGCTGCCCGCCCTCGCCATCTCGAAGAGGCCACCCCACACGCCGCACTCGGTGGCATCGTGCATGGCGTGCACGCCGGCAAACTCGCGCGCGATGGCGCAGTCGTCAAGCACCGACATCTGGTAGAAGACGTCCTCCGCCTCCTTCCGGAAGTCCTCACCACCTGCCCGCACGAACCTGTCCGGGAAGCCGATGGCGAGGAGCCCGGTCGCCTCGACGGCGGGACCCTTCGTGATGACGACGACATCTCCGGGCACCACCCGGTGCGGCCCGCGAAGGTCGCGCTCTGGGCCGATGGCGATGGCGGTCGCGCCGCCCACCATCGGGTAGTTGCAGCCCGCATAGCGGGCGGTGTGCCCGGTGACAATGCTGATGTTGTACTTCACGGCCTCGCGGTGGACCGATTCCCACATCTCCTCGAGCTGGGCGGTGGTTATCTCGGGGGGGAGGTTGAGGTCGATGGTGAGGTACCGCGGCAGCAGGCCGGACACGGCCACGTCGCAGAAGATGATGTGGAAGCCGAACCACGCGGCGCGGGTGAACCCGTACGAGGGAACGATGAAGAACGGGTCCGTGGCGAGGGACATGCACATGTCGCCGAAGCGAAGCACTCCGTAGTCGACTCCATGGCGCGGCCCGATGACGATGGCAGGGTCGGGCACGCCGAGGCGGGGATAGATGACGGTGTCGAAGAATTCGGGGTGGATCTTGCCGAGTTCAGGCAGGTCGTTCTTGTCGGTCATACATTCCTCCCTTCGCAGGTCCTAACCTGGTCAGGTTCGAAGGGTCCCCCGCAGCGCGGGGTTCTCAGCCTCAAGATGAAGCTCCCCCGGAACCGCCGCCTATTCTATGAACCATCGCCTCGTCTGTCAACAGCACGGCCGTGCGGCACGCAGGACCGCTATTGACACGCGGGGCCGCTCACACCTACAGTGGTACGGCATCCGGGCGCCCGGCGCGGTCGCCGCGCCCGCATGCCACGGCGCGCACCCCACACGCTGGCAGCATGGGGCGACGCCGGGGATGCGTTGCGGCATCCGGAAGGAGAGATATGGCGCCTGACGGACCGAACATACACGAGACCATCGAGCGGAACATCGCTATGGAGCTGGTGCGCGTCACCGAGGCGGCCGCGATGTCGGCGGCCAGGCACATGGGACGAGGGGACAAGAACCTCGTCGACCAGGAGGCGGTCACCGCCATGCGCTACGTCCTCGGGCACGTCGCCATGGACGGCATCGTCGTCATCGGAGAGGGCGAGAAGGACGAGGCGCCCATGCTCTACATCGGGGAGCGCATCGGCGACGGTTCGGCGCCGTGCGTGGATATCGCCGTCGACCCCATCGACGGCACGACGCTGTGCGCCAAAGGCCTGCCCGGCGCCATCTCTGCGGTGGCGCTGGCGGAGCGCGGCGCGATGCACTTCCCGGCCCACTTCTTCTACATGGACAAGATAGTCACCGGGCCGGAGGCGCGAGACTACATCGACATCAATGCGCCGGTGGCGATGAACCTCAAGGCCATCGCAGCGGCGAAGGGCCGGAAGGTCGCGGAGCTGACCGTGGTCGTTCTGGACCGTCCTCGCCACGCGAAGTTGCTGACGCAGATACGCGCGGCCGGCGCCAGGGTGAAGCTCATCTCGGACGGCGACGTCGCCGCAGCCATCGAGGCCACACTCCCGGACAGGGAAGTGGACGTGCTCATGGGCATCGGCGGCACGCCTGAGGCGGTCCTCTCGGCCGCCGCCATACGCTGCCTCGATGGAGCCATCCAGTGCAAGCCATGGCCGCGCGACGAGGAGGAGCGGAAGGCGGCTGAAGCGGCCGGGGTCGATATCGACCGCGTATACAAGACGGAGGACCTGGTGGCCGGCAACGAGATATTCTTCGCCGCGACGGGCGTCAGCAGCGGCGTCCTGCTGAAGGGCGTCCGCTACTTCCACGGCGGGGCGCAGACGAACTCGGTGGCCATGCGCAACAGGTCGGGCACCGTCCGCTGGATAGACTCCTGGCACAACTTCTCGCGACTCGACAAGCTGAGCGACTACGACACGCACTGAACCTGCCCCGCGGACTGCAGTCATGAGGGGGCCGCCGGAGTCATCCGGCGGCCCCCTTCGATTATCAGCCGCAACAGCGGGGACTCACCCGCAGGACTGCCGGCGTTCGAGCCGGCGCCGCCCGGCCGCATCGGCCATCTTCAGCGCCGCCTGGACCGACTCGGCCGTGACCGGCATCGGCTCGTTGTGGATGGACTCGCCCTTCACGATAGCTCGCTCCGCCACCTTGAGCAGGTCTTCGTCAGAGACCCCGGCAAGACCGACCGCCTCGAACGTCGTGGGCAGCCCCACATCCTCGCAGAAGCAGTACACCTCGTCGACCAGCTCGGACGGCTTGTCCGTCAGGAAGAGAGAGGCGAGCACGCCGAAGGCGACCTTCTCGCCGTGGAAGAGCTCGTGCGTCCTCGGCAGCACGGTAAGGCCGTTGTGGATGGCGTGCGCCGCCGCCAGCCCGCCGCTTTCGAAACCGAGACCGCTCAGCAGCGTGTTCGCCTCGATGATATGCTCCAGCGCCGGCGTCACGACGTGCGAGTCGCACGCCAGCTTCGCCGAAGGGCCGTGCTCAAGCAGTGTGTCGTAGCACAGCCGCGCGAGGGCGTGGGCTGTGAGCGAGCCGTAGTCCCGCGTGACGTTCGGCGCGTGCTTCTGCCTGCAGGACTCGGCCTCGAACCACGTGGCGAGCGCGTCCCCCATCCCCGCCACCAGGAAGCGCGAGGGCGCCTGCGCCACGACGTACGTATCCATGATGACCACGTCCGGGTTCCGCTTGTGGTAGATGAAGCGCTTGACCACGCCGTCGGGGGTGTAGATGACCGACTCCGCGCTGCAAGGCGCATCGGTGGAGGCGATGGTCGGCGCCACGACGACCGGCAGCTTCAGCGCGCCGGCCACGGCTTTCGCCGTGTCGGCGGTCTTCCCGCCGCCCATGCCGGCGACCACTTCACACCCGGTCTTCACGGCGATCTCAACGATGCGCCCTATCTCCTCGTCGGAGCACTCGCCGCCGAACCGCTCCACCACGAGCTGTATGTCCTTCTCGATGTCCTCGCGGAAGTCAGGCAGCAGCCGCTCCAGCACGTATGGGTCACAGATGAGGAAGCCCCTTGTGCCGAAGCGCGCCATCTCGCGGCCGAGCCGCTTGAACGCGTGCGCTCCCTGGACGTACCTGCCTGGAAATGCCGTGGTGCTTATCATTGCTCCTCCTCAGGGATGGGTGAAAAGCGAGGTCCACTTTACACCACGGACGCGGCGCCGTGTCAGCCGCGGCAGCAGTTGCCTCGGGAGGCATCGCCGCGACCTCCGGCACAGGGGTCCCGTGCGGGGACGGATTCATCAGGGGCGCCCTTTGGCTTCGCCGCGCTGATGAGGGCCGAGGCGACGAGGTCCTCGTAGCCGCTGCCGGGGAACCAGGTGCGGATGAACTCCGCGGATTCGCGCTTCACGTCGATGCGCACGTCGCTGAAGCCGGCGTCGCGCAGCATTCGCTCGACGTCGGCCACGAGGGCCGCGCCGCCGACGCAACTGCAGACGGCGGCGCTATCGCCGGTGACGGCGGACGGGAGAGGTTTGAGCGCCACGATGTCGGAGATGGCGAGTCGACCGCCGGGCCTGAGCACGCGGAAGGCCTCGCGGAAGACCGACTCCTTGTCCGGCGAGAGGTTGATGACGCAGTTGGAGAGGATGGCGTCGACCGTCCCGTCGGCCACGGGCAGGTGCTCTATCTCGCCGAGGCGGAACTCGACGTTCGTGTAGCTGCCCTCTTTCGCGCCACGGCGCGCCTTGCTCACCATGTCGGGCGTCATGTCGACACCGATGACCCTGCCTTCCGGCCCCACGCGCTTCGACGCGAGGAAGCAGTCGAGCCCTCCCCCGCTCCCGAGGTCGAGCACCGTCTCTCCGGGCTTCAGGGCAGCGATGGCGTGCGGGTTGCCGCAGCCGAGGCCCATGTCGGCGCCGTCGGGCACGGAGATTATGTCACCTTCTGTGTAGCCGAGTTTCGCGGCCGAATCGGCGGGCGCGCACGGCGCAGCTCCGGTCTGCGGGCCGCAGCAGCAGGAGCCTCCCTGTCGCGCGATGCCCCCGTAGCGGCTGCGCACCTCATCGCGGATAGCGTCGGAATCTTTCGGTGTCATCTGTCTTCCTCCCCTTCTCGGAACGCGGCGTCCGGGTCTGCGCCCGCCGTCCGCTCCGGTCGGACGTACTGGTTGAAGCACGTGCACAGCGTCCGCGGGTCGCACGCCAGGATGCGCCGCACCGTCTCCCGGTCGAGCGCCGCGCTCTCGGAGCCGGAGAGCGCGTCCTCGAGCCACTGTCTCAGGAATGGGCTCATGGCCCCGGACAGCCGGTAGTAGACCCAGCGCCCGGCCTTTCGGCCCGTGACCAGGCCGGCGTCGTTCAGGATGGCCATGTGGCGTGAAACGGTGGCAGCAGCGAGACCGAGCAGCGCGCACACCTGGCAGGCGCACAGCTCGTCGTGCTCCATCAGGACTGAGACGACGCGCAGCCGGTTGAGGTCGGCGAGGGCTCTGGCGGTGGCAAGCGTATCCTTCATGGCGGCGGATTACTTCGCTGTTTGGCTAACTATCGAAGTAAATGGTACGTCCGCGACGGGCAGCCTGTCAACAGACGATCCGACACCTGCCTCCCG
>CAZLPP010000054.1:0-14134 GCA_964561465.1 uncultured Dehalococcoidales bacterium | reverse complement strand
ATACCACACCCATCATAGTGCGCGGAGGCAGGGTTGTCAATGGTCGGGTGCGGCCATGGTCCTCCGGTTACGGGCGATTCGCGCCGGCCCGCTGAGGCAGCAGGAGGCCGGTTGGACGGACGCCTCAGCGCTGCCGTATCATGGCCACTCGACGTGTCCGGCGAGCATGCGGGCGCCGGATGACGATTGGAGCCACGAGGAGGATGTCATGAACGATAGTCTTGCTGTTGTCTGGGTCACCCGTGACCGTGAAGCCGCCATGAACATGGTCTTCATGTACACCAAGAACTCGAAGCTGAGGAAGTGGTGGGGCAAGGTCACTCTCATCATCTGGGGGCCGTCCGGACCGCTGCTGGTTTCCGACCCGGAGCTGCAGAAGGAGTTGAAGGCGCTCAAGGAGGCGGGCGTCGAGCTGCAAGCCTGCAAGGCGTGCTCCGACAGGTACGGCATCAGCGACCAGCTCACCGCCCTCGGCGTCGAGGTCAAGTACATGGGCCAGCCGCTGACCGAACTGCTGAAGTCGGGTGCGGCCGTCCTCTCCGTCTAGGAGCGCGCCCCGCGCTCTTCGGTCCTGATTCCGAGCGTGGGTGGGGCGTTCCGCTCCACCCACGCGAATGCCGTCCGATGTTGACTGTCCGCGGCTACGGTGACAGTGGCGGGACAAGTCTCCCGTACGCTCCGGTCCAGCCTTCCGCCTGCGTCAGAAACGCAGTCACTCCGTACATCCGGATGAACTCGGTCGCCTGGCGGTATCTGCGGTACTTGTAACCCGCATGGCCGAAGAAGGTCGCAATCGTGCCGCACGAGGTCAGGTCAGGACATTCTCCGCATGCGGCGAGCGTCCGGGTGACGCAGCAGACCTTCATTGCGCACCTGGCCTTCGTGATGTCGCGTCGCCCGTCGAGGTACCCGAGCTTGCAGCCTTTGCACTGTCCTTCGGCGAGCACCCGGCACGTGCCGCAGTAGGCGCCGCAGCAGCCGATGTAGCTGGCGGCTGGTTCATCTCGCGGTTGGTCCGGCATGGCGGCTGTCCGCGCTCCCCTCTTGTTCACTGACCCTGCCCCGTGTGCCGGGGCAGGGTGTGTCGCACAAGCACATGCGCCGCGCGGCGCGCACGGCTGCGACACGGCTTGCGTGAGGCGGCTCTAGACCGCCTTCCGCTCGAGAAGCTCGATGAGGGTGTCGTCCGGACCCAGAAGGAACGAGATGCGGATGCCGGGCCGGAAGTTGGTGATGTCCTGCTTGAACACGACGCCCTTGGCCTTCAGCTCTTTGACCGCCGCGTCGAGGTCGTTCGTCACGATGCCGAAATGCTCCAGCCCGTAGGTGGTGCCTGGAGCCGGGGATTTCGCGGTCGGCTTCTCAGCGCGTCCCTTGACGAAGATGTTGCCGCCGCCGAGGTTCACCGCAATCATCGCGGTGCCGTCCGGTGCGGTCCCCTTGTTCTTGACGACCGCGCCGAACTTCTCAACATAGAACTGCGCCGCTGCCTCGGGATTGGGGCTGATGATGTGGACGTGGTCGAAGGTGTACGTTGCCATCTCTTCTCGCTCCTTTCGCGCGAATACTAGGCGTGGAAGCCACCGGCTGTCAACGTGTACCATTGCTGCATGGCGGCCGCCGTCACGCACATCCAGAAAGGGGGCACCGTGTCAGTGAAGAAGCAGGTACTGGTGGTCAACTCCATTGAACCGGAGGCGATGCAGATGATTCGCGAAGTGAGCGACGACATCGACGTTATCGATGTGGCCGACCTCACCCGCGCCGAGCGGAAGGGCGAGTCGTCCCGCAGCGCCGAGCTGGACAAGGCGCTCTCGACGGCGGAGATAGTCTTTGCGCTCAAGCTGCCTGACCGCCTGGTCCAGCGTGCTCCCAACCTGAAGTGGATACAGACCATCTCCACCGGGGTGGACCGGATACTGAACCCGGACCTCGTCCGCAGTCCCGTTGTCATCACGAACATGTCCGGCATCCATGAGACAACCATGGCTGAGTTCGCGCTCATGCTGATGCTCATGTTCGTCAAGCAGATGCCGCGTGCCTTCTACCAGCAGATTGAGGGACGCTGGAAGTGGTACCCCGTGGACGTGCTTCCCGGCAAGACCGCGGGCGTAGTCGGTTTCGGTCGCATCGGGCGCGAGGTCGCTCGCTACTGCCGCTTCGCCGGCATGAGGGTGGTGGCGACGCACCGGTCGGCGGCCGACGGCGATACGGCGGAGAACGTCGACCTGATACTGCCGCTTGCGCGACTGCACGAGCTGCTGGCGCAGTGCGACTTCGTGGTGCTGGCCCTGCCGCTCACCGCGGAGACCCGCAACCTCATTGGAGAAACCGAGTTGGCTGCGATGAAGCGGACGGCGCGCCTCATCAACGTTTCCCGCGGACCCATCGTCGACGAGGCCGCGCTGACCCGTGCGCTGCAGGAGGGAAGCATCGCCGGCGCCGGCCTGGACGTGTTCGCCGTCGAGCCGCTCTCACCCGACAGCCCGCTGCGGCACATGCCGAACGTCATCATGAGCCCGCACGTGTCCGGCGACACGGGCGACTACGACATCCTTGCCGCACGGCTGTTCGCCGAGAACCTGCAGCGCTACCTCGCCGGCGAGCCGCTGCTGAACGTGGTGGACAAGGCGCTGGGCTACTAGACCCCTGCGGGCGCGCAGCTCTTTGACACTCACCGGAAACGGGCGTTAGACTGGTCAGGTTGTCCGGGCCCCCACGGACGAGCTTTGCGTGGAGGAGGAACCTAATGACAAACCGTGTGGCTATCACGAGGACGGAACCCGGAGGCATCGAACATGCCGTGCGGGAGGCGGTGCGCCTCGCCGGCGGCTTCCCCGAGCTTATCGGCCCGGAGAGTCGCGTGCTCATCAAGCCGAACCAGTGCAAGCCTTCGCCGCGCCACAGCGGCTGTATGGCCGACGGCGAGGTGGTCGAAGCTGTGGCAAAGCTCGTGCTGGAGCGCAAGCCGAGGTCGGTCATCATCGGCGACGGCGCCATCGCGGGCTACGATTTCGGCGGCTTCAGCACCCAGGAGTCGTTCGACTCATCCGGCGTGACCGAAGCTGCGAAGCGCCTCGGCATCGAGCTTCGCAACCTGAACACGGACGTTGCCGTGGACGTGAAGATCCCCAACGCACTCATCATGGATAGCGTCCGCATCGCGAAGACCGCGCTCGACAGCGACGTCATCATCAGCATCCCGGTCCTCAAGACCCACATCCGCACGCACGCTACTCTGGCGCTTAAGAACATGAAGGGTGTCATGCCCGGCGCGGAGAAGCGCAAGACCCACCGGCTGGGACTGGACATGGCAATCGTGGACCTCTGCTCAGTCGTTCCGCCAGCCTACGCTATCATCGACGCCACCGTCGGCATGGAGGGCCTGTGGCAGGCGCCGCAGGACAGCCGGAAGATGGACCTCATCGTGGCCGGCGCTGACGCGCTGTACGTCGATATCGTCGGCGCGGCGCTCATGGGCATCGACCCGTCACAGATCATGCACCTGCACCACATGGGAGAGAAGCAGGGCAAGCGCGTCGCGCTCGACGCCGTCGACGTCGTCGGCGAGCGCATCGACGACCACCGCAAGTCCTTCAGGACCGGCTTCGACGTCTTCCGCTCGCGCTACCCCGAGGTCAACATCGTCCAGGGCGAGTCGGCCTGCAGCGGTTGCACCAACGAGCTGGTCAGCGCTATCACCTACATGAAGTCGGCGGGCTACGCCGAGCAGATGAAGGGACTCACGGTTGTCATCGGCAATGCCCCGGACGCTGGAGGCTCCGGCAAAGCGGTTGCCCTCGGCAAGTGCTCCGCCGGCGTCAAGGGCGCGAAGGCTCACTTGCCGGGCTGCCCTCCCAAGGAAGACGCCATGATCCGCATGCTGTGCGAGGTCTGCGGCGTCGACGCGGACAAGGTTCGGGAAACCATGGCCGGCGAACGCAAGAAGCTCTGGGATTCTTCGACCGGCGCTCTTCAGCGATAGGACACGAGAACTGGAGGATGAATGAAAGCAGCGTACTACGAGGGTAACAAGCGGTTCTCAGTCGGCGAATCCAGGATTGTCCCTCCCGGTCCCGGTCAGGTCCGCATGAAGGTGGCCTACGCCGGCATCTGCGGCACGGACGTGCACATCTTCCTGGGTCACATGGACCACCGGCTGAAGCCGCCTCAGGTGGTCGGCCACGAGGCGGTCGGTACCGTCGCGGAAGTCGGCAAGGGCGTGACCGGTTTCAAGGTTGGCGACCGTGTTGTGCTGCGGCCCACGGACGCCTGCGGCAAGTGCCCGTCGTGCGAGAAGGGGCACATCAATATCTGCCCGACGCTGAACTTCATCGGGATTACCACGCCCGGAGCGTTCCAGGGCTCCTGGACGGTGCCGGCTCACCTGCTGCACAAGGTCCCCGCCGACATCAACCTGGTGCATGCCGCCCTCATCGAGCCTCTTGCCGTGGCGGCGCACGACGTCCGCTACGGTGAGGTGACGGCGAAGGACTACTGCGTCATCCTCGGCGCCGGACCCATCGGCATGCTTGAGGCGCTGGTCTGCCGGGAGAAGGGGGCCCGCGTCGTCATGTCCGAGGTCAATCCGGCGAGGATTAAACTCGCGAAGGAACTCGGCTTCGACATCGTCAACCCGGCTGAGACGGACCTCGTCAAATACGTCTTCGACCACACCGGCGGCGCCGGCGCCGACGTCGTCTTCGAGGTTACGGGCACGCAGGCCGGTGCGGAGATGATGACGAAGCTGCCGCGAACGCGAGGCCGCATCGTCATCGTGGCCATCTTCGCCGAGCCGATGATGGTCGACCTGCGGAACATCCTCTGGCGCGAGTACAGTGTGGTCGGCGCGCGCAACTACCTCAAGGAGGACTTCGACGAAGCTATCCGCCTCGTGGTTGGCGGCAAACTGTCGCTCGATAAGCTGGTCTCCGACATCAGGCCCGTCGACCGTGTTCAGGAGACGTTCGAGGAAATCGTCGGCGGCAAGGCGAACTTCATGAAGGTACTCATCGACACCTCGGCGGAGTAGCTCCGTCCGGCGGAAGACCTGTTCTCGAACTCGCGGGCAGGGCGCCAACCCTGCCCGCACTCGTTCTTCCGGTCAATAAAGGTCGCCCAGCACCGGCATTGTGACGAGCATCGACGCTATTGCGAACAGGAGCAGGGCGATTGGCAGCCGTACTCCGCCAAGCCTCTTCTTGACAGCGAGCGCAATCAGGACGCCGAGCATTGCCAGCCGTACCAGAAGGACGGCCAGCAGCCGCCAGGTGAAGCTGTCCGAGCGCAACAGGAACGGGAGCTGCAGCGGTGCGGCCAGCGTCTCCAAGGGAGACAGGTACAGGACGCGCATGCCGGTCCACTGGTCCGGCCAGAGGACGCCGGTTCTCACCTGCCGCACGTACACCTGGGGCAGGCCGAAGAACAGATACTGCTCGCCGTAGAACACCTCCGGGGTCATCAGGCTGCCCTGGAACCAGCACGGACTGCCGGATGACACGGAGTCGGGCGTGTACCCGCGCGAGTAGTTGCGGTCGAGGGCCACGACGACGCTCGTTGCCGGAGCGGCGCCTTCGAGGACGTCGACGCGGTAGTAGCTGAGCTGGCCGCTGGCCGACCGGCCCATCTCTTCCGATGGGAGTGCCCGGAATACGTACTCTTCCACTGTGTCGCTGGGAACGAGCTGCACCAGAAGCAGTGGCAGCAGCAAGACCGCGCACGCGAGGGCCGCAAGGCGTCCACGTGGTTGTCCGGTTGACCGCTCCGGCGTCATGTCAGCGGGATTCTAGCGCATCACGAGGTACGCCGATTCGCCTATGGTACAATGCGCGGCACGTTATCGAGCGGTGCCGACATCGGTGCGCGGCGCCGCAAGCGAAAGGAGCGGGTCCATGTCGATGTCTGAGAACGTTCGCCGACAGATGGTGGAGGGTTCGTGGATACGGCGGATGTTTGAGGAGGGGAACGCGCTCAGAGCACTGCACGGTGCGGACAAAGTGTTCGACCTTTCGCTCGGCAACCCCATCGTCGAACCTCCCGCAGAGTTGAAGGCTGAGCTGCTGAAGCTGGCCGAGCACCCCATTCCGGGCATGCACCGCTACATGGCGAACGCAGGGTACGAGGAGACGCGCGCGGCGGTGGCCGCCGAGCTCGAGCGTGAGACGGGCGTCACCATGTCCTTCCGCGATATCGTGATGACGTGCGGCGCCTCGGGCGCGATGAATGTTGCCCTGAAGACGCTTCTGAATCCCGGCGAGGAAGTCATCGTCCTGGCGCCGTTCTTTGTCGAGTTCCTCAGCTACGTCGACAACCACGGTGGCAAGCCGCGCATCGTCATGACCGGGTCGGATTTCCTGCCTGACATGGAGAAACTCGAGCGCGCCATCGGGCCGCAAACCAAGGCCCTCATCCTGAACTCCCCCAACAACCCCACCGGCGTCGTCTACTCCGATCATGTCATCCGGCAGCTCGGAGAGTTGCTGGCCCGCAAAGAGGCGGAGTTCGGCCACCAGATCTACATCATCAGCGACGAGCCGTACCGGCGCATACTGTTCGACGGTCTGACGCCGGTTCCGGTGTTCCAGTACTACCACAATGCCATCCTGGTGACCTCACACTCGAAGGACCTCGCGCTGCCCGGCGAGAGGATCGGCTACCTGGCGCTCAATCCGGAGAGCGACGAGCACGACGAGTTGATGGCCGGGTTCATCCACTCAAACCGTGTGCTCGGTTTCGTGAACGCCCCTGCGCTCATGCAGCACCTGGTCACCGGGCTGCAGAACGTGACCGTCTCCGTGCCGGAGTACGAGCGGAAGCGCGACCTCCTGTACAACGAGTTGAAGGGCATGGGCTACGACGTGGTCCGGCCGCAGGGCGCGTTCTACGTGTTCCCGCAGGCGCCGGTGGACGACGATGTCGAGTTCGTGCGCGAGTTGCTGAGCCTGCTGGTACTGGTGGTGCCGGGCCGCGGCTTCGGCTGGCCGGGACACTTCCGGGCGGCGTACTGCATCGACAACCGGACGCTGGAGGGTTCGCTCGATGGTTTCAGGAAGGCCGCCGTGCGCCACGGGCTGACGCGCTGACGCAGGGCTCTACAGCTCGACGACCGTGACGCCGTCGCCGCCTTCGCCCTTCTCTCCGGGGCGCGATGCGCGGATGAGCCGGCTCGATGCCAGGTATTCCCGCACGATGGTCCTGACGGTGCCTGTCCCGAAGCCGTGAATGATGCGCACGTTCGGGAGACGGGCCATCATGGCCGTGTTCAGATACGTGTCCAGCAGTGGCTCTATCTCGTCGGCGCGCTTGCCGCGAAGGTCGAGCTCGATGGGCACGTTGCCCGAGGGCTTCCGCAGCTTGAGCGAAACCGTCGTCTCAACTTGCCGGGGTGCGCCCGCGACCTTATCGACGCGGTCAACGCCGAGCCACAGGCGCGCTGAGCCGCACTGCACCTCGACCTGGTAGTTCTTCTCGGATATCGAGACCACCGTGGCCTCGGTAGTGGAGCCGCGAATGCGGATAGTGTCGCCCGCGCGAATCTCATCGTCGGCGATGGCGACCGGCATTGCCGCCGCCTCGACTTCAACGACCGGCTGAGGAGGCACCTCGAGAGCCTCCGAGCGGAGCTTCTGCTGCACAACGCCCAGCGTCGCGCGGGCGCGCTCGAGCTGCTCCTGATTGCGGGTGCGCTTCAGTTCCGCCGTCACTTCCTTCATCTGGCGATGCAGCGCCGCGGCCTCCCGCGCCACACTGTCCCTCGCCTCCCGTGCGGCCTGGCGGTCTTCCTCCTGGATTCGAGTCAACTCGCGTTCCAGGTCAAGCCTCAGGTTCTCTACTGTTGCCGCATCGTCGGCGACTGCTGCCTTTGCTGTCTCGAGAGTCTGCCGTTCCGCGTCCAGATCAGCCAGTAGTCCGGCTAGGTCCCGCTCGGCTCTGGGGAGCATCTCGCGGGCGGATTCTATCAGTTCGGTAGGCAGGCCCAGTCGCTCCGCCGTCGTCAGTGCGTTGCTGACGCCGGGGAAGCCCATCTGCAGGCGGAAGGTCGGGCGCAACGTCACCGGCTCGAACTCGAGAGAGGCATTCTGCAGACCTGGCGTGACGTGCGCGAAGACCTTTACGTCGGTGTAGTGCGTCGTGGCGACGGTGAGTGCGCTGGAGTCGAGGAACCGCTGCAGCAGCGCCCGCGCCAGGGCGGAGCCCTCGGTCGGGTCGGTCGCGGAGCCCGGTTCATCGAGCAGCACCAGGCTGTGGTCGGTGGCGTGACTGACGAAGCGGACAATGTTGCTCATGTGCCAGCTGAACGTAGAGAGCGTCTGCTGTATGCTCTGCTCGTCCCCGATGTCGGCGAGTATCTGATCGAAGACGGGAAGCACGGTTCCGTCCGACGCCGGGATGGGCAGACCCGCCTGGGCCATGGCGGCAAGCAGGCCGACCGTCTTCAGCAGGACGGTCTTGCCGCCCGTGTTGGGGCCTGTCACGACAAGCACGCGGAACCCGTCGCCCAGCTTGAGAGAGACGGGCACGGCGCCGGGGCCGAGCAGGGGATGCCGGGCCTGCCTCAGGTCCAGGAGCGTACCCTGACTGCCTCGAACCTTCTCGTCCATCAGCACGGGCTCGATTGCCCGCTCCGCGAGTGCGTAGCGTGCTCTGGCCACGGCAACGTCGAGCGTCGTCATCGCCGAGATGTCATGCTCGACCTCGGCACGATGCTTGCCAAGCGCTTCGCTCCGCTCCGTCAGTATGCGGAGGATCTCGTCCCGCTCGCCCACTTCAAGCTCGCGGAGTGAGTTGCCCTGCTCGACCGTGCTCCACGGCTCCATGAACACGGTGGCGCCGCTGTTGGAGACGTCGTGCACGATGCCCTGCAGACTGCGGCGGAATTCAGCCTTGATAGGGATGACATAACGACCCTCCCGCTGAGTGACGACGTGGTCCGTCACCAGTGTCTGCACATCCTGGGAGGCCATCAGGCCTTCGAGACTGGCGACCAGTTCGCGCCGTGCGTCGACGAGACGCCGGCGGACCTCGAAGAGCCGCGGCGAGGCTGAGTCCAGCATCTCTCCTGAAGGGCCGATGCCTTTGACCAGCTCCTTGGCGAGGGCGCTCAGGTTGCTCAGCGACTCCGCCACCGCCCAGAGGTGCGGAACCTGTTCCTTCGCTTCCTCGAGCTCCCGGCGGGCGTCGGCAACGGCCTCCAGCGTTCGAGCCACCGCCGAGAGGTCGCTCGCCTGGAGTGCGTGTCCCTGTGCCGCGAGTGCGACCAGGGGGCGCACGTCATCGGTCTGGCCGATGGAGAAGGACGGGAGGAGGGACAGCAGTTTGCGCGCCTCGGAGCTCTCGCGGAGTCGCTCTTCGACGCGACGGCGGTTGGTCAGTGGCTTGAGGTCGAGGATTGCCTGCCGGCTCATCTCGAAGGACGCGAAACGGGCCACGCGGGCCTTGGCCGCGGGGAACTCAAGCAGTTCGAGGCTCTTCTCGTCCATCGTGGCTCACCCTCGCGGAGGCGTCTCTTGCCTTCGAGGTCGTCGTAGCGGCGCGCCGTCCGCGGGGAGCCGACGCGCTCTCACCGGAACGCTTGCGCTTCAGACCCCGTACTGTGCCGCGGAGGCGGCATCGTATGGCGCCCTGCGCCCCGGACAGTTGGCTCGCTGGCAGAGCTGGCAGCTCTCGAAGCGTACCTCTGTGGGGAAGAAGATGCCCGAGACCGACTTGATGGGCAGCATCAGCATACGGTCGGTCAATCTCACGCCTATCCTGCCTTCGACGTCACCCAGCAGGTCGAACAGCGGCCGCTGTTCCTGCAGCGGCCAGTCCTCGAGCGAGCCGGGAGCCATGCGCGAAAGCTGACCGGTCGAGTAGGTCTCCTTGAGGTGACGCTCCATCTCCCGTCTGGCCGTGTTGAGCGCCAGCATACGGATGGTGTCCATGCAGTACGACGCCATGAGGTCGGACTGGTCGACCTTCACCGTGTCCAGCTCGACGCCGCACGTGGCAACGAAGGGGAACACTCGTTCCACTCCATCAAGATTCTGGCGCAGCACGTGGCTCGTGAAGACGTGTCCGTCGATGGTCACGCCGCCGTCGCTGCGTGAGTCGACATAAGCCTCCAACGCCAGCGCTTTCGGTCGCGCGACCTCGAGCGACCGTCCCACGAGGTCTTCGGCAAGCCGCGTGAGGGACGGGGAGACCTTGCGTATCTTCATCGCCTGAAGCACATCATCCACGGTCGTCGAGAACGGGATGTGGTCAAACAGGTGTATGCGCCGTGCCGCCGATGAGTCTGCGTCCATGTCGGGCTGTCACGTTACACGATGCGGCGACCGTTGTCCACCCGTCTCGCCGGGTCCAGGCCGTCTCTAGCGTCTGCTATACTCGCTTTGCCCCTGGCCCGGAGGCATGAGGAGGATTCGGCATGCCATCCAGTGACTTCGACTGGCGTTTCCCCTACCCTTCGAGGCGGACGCCCGTGCTTGGCTCGAACATCGTGGCGACGTCCCAGCCGCTGGCGGCCCAGGCCGGCATCCGTATGCTCCTCCGCGGCGGCAACGCCGTTGATGCGGCCGTCGCCGCCGCCATAGCCCTGACCGTGGTGGAGCCCACCATGAACGGCATCGGCGGCGATGCGTTCGCACTCGTGTGGGATGGGGAGGCGCTGCACGGGCTGAACGCCTCGGGGCGGTCTCCGAAGGCGTGGACCTTCGACCGGTTCGCGGGCAAGGCGGAGATGCCGGCCATCGGCTGGGACAGCGTGACCGTCCCTGGCGCCGTCTCGTCCTGGATAGAGCTATCGCGCCGCTTCGGCAACCTGCCATTTGCCGACCTGTTCGCCCCGGCCATCGAATACGCCCGGGGCGGCTTTCCCGTGTCTCCCTTTGTGGCAAGGACGTGGAAGGAGGCGGCCGAGAAGTACCGGACCTTCGACTCATTCGTCGCTACGTTCCTGCCGGATGGCCGCGCGCCGTCTGCGGGAGAGTGGTTCCGGTCTCCCGCGCAGGCTGAAACGCTGGCCGAGATAGCCGGAACGTATTGCGAGTCCTTCTACCGTGGTCGTCTGGCACGCGTGATCGCGGACTGGTCCCGTCGCACGGGTGGGCTGCTGGACGAGGATGACCTCGGGGGTCATATGGCGGAGTGGGTCGAGCCCCTTTCCACGACCTCGGGGCGATTCACGCTGCACGAGATTCCACCGAACAGCCAGGGCGTCGCGGCGCTTCTCGCTCTGGCACTGCTCCGGGAAGATCCTGCAGTTGTTGCTGACCCGGACTCCGTCGAGAGCATAGATTTGCAGCTTCGCGCCATGCGTCTAGCGCAGGAGGAAGTGCGACAGTACGTCGCCGACCCGGCCTCCATGGTCGTCGAACCCCGGGCGCTCCTCGACGAACGACGAGTCGAAGTGCTGCGCCGCGTCTTCGATGCCGGCCTCCAGGCCGGGCTGCGCCGCACCCGAAGGCCGAAGGAAGGAGACACTGTCTACCTCACAGCCGCGGATGCGGATGGCATGATGGTGTCGTTCATCCAGTCCAACTACTACGACTTCGGTTCCGGCATCGTGGTGCCCGGAACCGGCATCGCGTTGCATTCCAGGGCCGTCTGCTTCGGCCTTGACCGCTCCCATCCCAACGCTGTGGGAGGCGGTAAGCGCCCCTTCCACACGCTTTCTCCCGCGTTCGTCACGGCGCAGGGCCGCCCCGTCATGAGCTTCGGAGTCATGGGCGGGCACATGCAGCCGCAGGGACACCTGCAGATGTTCGTGCGCTCCTGCCTGGGCGGCCAGAATCCGCAGGCTGCGTGCGACGCGCCCCGATGGAACCTCGCGCCCGATGGCAGCGTGCTGCTTGAGGCGGGTGCTCGTGATGGCGTCGCAGCGGCGCTGGCCGGTCTCGGCCACTCCGTGCAGACGGTGGAGTACGGCGACCCTGTGTTCGGGGGCGCACAGGCCATCCGCGTGCTGCCCCAGGGGTACTGCGCCGCATCGGACCCGAGAAAGGATGGGCAGGCGGTCGCACTCTGACACCGGCGCCGGGGCCCGCCGCGGGTAAGGTCCGCGTGCCATCGCAAACGAACGGCCCGCCGCATCGAATACGGCGGGCCGCGCTGTTGCCGGCTGGATCCGTGGCTGCTCGCTACTCCTTGTGGAGGTGTGTCTTCAGTTGCCCGAGCAGAACTCTCTCGCGCTCCGCGTGAGCCTCGATCTCGGCCTGCAGTCTCTGGATGTTGGTCTTCATGCCCCAGCCTTTCCCCTCCCAGACCTCTATCCGGGCTCCACCGGCCGCGATATCGTCCGCGTCCTTGAGCAGCTTCGCCACGTGCTGATTGAGTTGGGCGTGCTCGGCGAGCAGCAGATTGAGAGACTGCGCCAGCTCCGGCGTGCCTTCACGGATGAAGGCGTTGGCAAGCGCCGTTTCTTCGCGCTTGAAGTGGGTCTTGAGGCCGCGATCGATGGCTTCGAGTTGCGCTCTCCACTTCTTGAGCCCTTCGCCCTGTGTGTCGAGTCCCTTGGGGACGAAGTAGTCCTTCGTCTGGTCGCTGCCTAGCCTGGCCGCCGCCTCGACGTCCCCGCTGACCTGGTCGAGGTTTCGAAAGTCGTTGTGAATCTGCTTGTGCTCGTCGAGTATCTGCTGCACTATGGCGAGAGCTTCACTCATTCGGTCACCTCCAGTCGGCTATTATAGTCAGGGCAAACGCGCTTAGTAAACCGGCCGTCCGGTGGGACCGCTGGTTTCCGTGCGCGGTCCGGAAGCGCCGTCAGGAGAGCGCCTTCTTCAGCGCCCTGACGCTCGCTATCCATCCCGCCTCATCTTCGGTCCACGGTACGGAGACGAGCGAGAGCCTGACCGCATGCGCCTCGCCGCCGTAGAACTGGTTGCAGGCGACCGTGACGATGCCATTCTGCTCGATGAGCCGGTCGGCGAACGGCTTGCAGGGCTCGCTGCCCGTCTTGACGAGCACATAGAGTGCGCCGAACAGCCCATTGCCGGGCAGCAGCAGGTGTTCTCCCATCTCCTCGATGAGGATGGTGAGGCGGTTCGCGAGTACGCGGCAGACCCACTCATAGCTCTTCGGCTTGTCCAGGAATCGCCGCAGGACCTCGGTGCCCGCGATGAACGAAGGAGTCGGGCTGCTCAGGTTCTCACGACCGACGATCGCCTCCATGTTGTCGACCCACTGCGTGCTGCCGTAGGCGAACCCGAACCGGAGTCCCGCGATGAGGCAGGACTTGGACAGGCTGGACAGCACGCACAGGCTCTGGTAGTACTCCTGGCCGAGCTCGCGCAGCGCGTTAAGGGTCTCCTGCATGAGCTTCGCATCGAACGAGGCGCGCTTGCCCTCCAGCCGGACCAGCGTCAGCAGGTAGGGCGCATCCCAGACGACGGCGCCTTCGTTCCCCGCCATCACTTTGACCATCTCCAGCAATTGCTCGGCCGACATGTAGCCCGTCGGGTTGTTTGGCATGCTGACGTAGCAGACCGACCCGCGCGTCGCCTTGCTCCGGAAGTCATCCATGTCGATGGACAGGTCGGCCTTCATCGCCACTCGAACCTCTTCGCAGCCATGCGACCTGATGACGCCTGAGGCGGGGCCGTACTCCCATTGCGGAATGAGCACACGGGTGCCCGGCTTGATCGAGCGCAGAGCGGCAGTCATCGCCTGCTGCCCGCCGGCGGTGACGATGACTTTGTCGGCGTCGCTGTCCTGCACGGGTATGCCGTGCAACTCGCGGTAGTACCTGGCCACCAGGGCGCGAATGGAGTCGGTTCCGCCTGTAGGAGAGTAGGCAACGCCTTTCGGCATTGGGTGATACGAGGAAACGATGCCGTCGCGCAGTCCCTCGACAACCGGCCGAAGCTCCGGTATCAGCGAGCCGGCTACTTCGATGTCCATCCGTGAGAACACGGGCTGGCTCACCATCAGATTGCCGATGTTGCCGCTGCTGAAGTCGTAGACGTCGAGACCCTTCTCCTTCCGCTGTACCGCCTTGGCCATCGCCTCGCGGATGGCTGGAGCGGGCGGACTCGGAAGCAGGTAATCCTGTCTCATGCTCGCACCTCCGTTGTCGGTCGTCGCGCCGGCGCGCGGCGCACGCCTCACCGCGAATGATAGGCAAGGCGGCTCGCGGACGCAAGGGCGCGTGTCAGCT
>CAZLPP010000053.1:0-14626 GCA_964561465.1 uncultured Dehalococcoidales bacterium | reverse complement strand
TCAGCAGACCGGGATCGAGCACCAGCGGCGCGCTGTCGGCGCCGCGCGCGCGGCGGCCTTTCGCACGCAACCGCCCCTGAACGAGCTCAGCCAGGGTGGCAGCACCACCAAGGATGGACGCCAACTCGCGGGCGCGGTCGCCGGACCTGTCGATGCGCCAGTAGTCGGACAGCCCGCCCGACGGCGGGTCGCTATGTTCAGTCGTCGGCGGGAGGGGCGGCATGCGGCTCATCCTCCACCCACTGCAGCGCCTGCAGGGCGGCCTTCTCCAGCGCCGCGTCGTCGTTCGCGAAGATAACGGCTGTCTCCACCGCCTCCCTCAGGGAGGCTCCCTCGCACATCTCCTCGGCCGCCACGAGCAACTGGCGAGTGGAGATGGGGGTCGGCCGCGGCGACTTGCGCAATGTGTGCGCGAACTCGGTCAGCTTCTCCGCGAGCCTCGTCGGGAGACCGTGGGCGTGAAGGATGCGGGCCTCCTCCTTCCTGGGCGGGTAGTCCAGCCGCACCGTCCGGGGAAACCGATCGCGCACCGCTGCGTCGAGAGGGTTCGCTCCGTAGAACTCCTCTCCCTCGTTGAGGGTGGCGAAGAAGACCACGCCCGGGGCAACACGGACCTCGTAGGTCAGGTCGTCGCTCCAGAGCGACCGCCGCCAGTCGAGCAGCCCCAGGATGGCGTTCAGCACTTCAGGATGGGCGCGGTTGATCTCGTCCAGCAGGACGACGCAGCCGGGAGTCTCGACCGCGTGGATGAAGCGCGCCTTCCGGTACCAGGTTTCACCGTCGTTCAGCCTATCCTTGCCGAACCATTGCTCAGCATCGACGAAGGCGCCGCAGTGCACCTCGAAGAACGGCCTCTGCCAGCGTGCGGCGTAGACCCGGGCGAGCGTCGTCTTGCCGCACCCCTTCGGTCCGCGTATCAGCACGTTCAACTGCTCCCCGCGCGCCGAGCGCGAGGCAACCCTGCCGAGTCGCTCGAGGTTCTGGGCCGAGACCCAGAAGCCCTCTTCATCAGGCGGCACAGGGAGGACGGTCGCGCTACGCCGCCTCTGGTCGTCGGCCGCGACGTTCGACCCAGGCACGGGGTCACAGAACGAACGTTCGTTTGGTGCGCCCATGTGTGCAGCCTCCACGGCCAATTCTACGTGACCGCCCGCCGCGCGCCAATCCGCGGCGGATGCGGATCGTCAGTCGCGACGCCGTATGGGCACATGCCTGCCGGGCGCCGCCAGCGCCACCAGCAGCCCGCAGGCGACGAGCGCTCCAAGTAGCATGAACAGGGTTGAGTCGTAATTGCCGGAGACGTCGTGAAGGTGCCCCGCCAGCCACGGGCTGATGGCGCCGCCGGCGGAGAAACCGAACGCCACCGTACCCTGGATGGCGCCGTAGGACTTGCCGTGGAAGAGGTCGGCGACCGCCGCAAAGAGCACCGGCGGCATCATCCCCATGCCAAACCCGAAGACGACGGCGAAGAGGTAGGCCATCCACGGTTGCGCGGCATCCTCGATAGCAAACAGCAGGAGCGCGCCCGCCGCGGCAAGCACGCATGCGGGCAGGTAGACTCTCTCCCGTCCGAGCCGGTCGGAGATCGAGCTTGCGAGGCTGCCGAGGACGAACACGACGCCGAAGACGCTGTACACCGAGGCCGCCGCCATCGGCGTGTAGCCGGCATCCTGAAAGAAGTACACCTGATGCGCGATGGCTGCCTTCTCCGCCAGCCCAAGCTGACAGAAACCGGCGACCCAGAGCATCCAGAACTGCGGTGTTCTGAGAGCTCGGCGAAGCGTCCACTCATTCGCATGCCAGCGCGCGACTGCCGCCGGGGCAGACGCGTCAGTGGAACGTCGTCCCGCCGATGACGCGACAGATGTCACAAGCTTCGGCGGCTTCCGCAGGAAAGCCAGCGCCAGGGGCGCAACAACGACCATCACCGCGATGCCCGAGTAGAGCAACGCGTGCCGCCAACCGAACGTGGTTATCAGGTACTGCACCAGCGCTGCCGAGACAAGGCTGACGCCGAAGCCCGATGCGAGCACCGCGAAGGCGAGTGCCCGTCGCCGGGTGAACCACGGCAAGACCGTGGCGGCCAGCACCGTGATGCCCATCATCGCCACCCCAACGGCCCCGAGGACTCCGTACAGCAGGTAGAACTGCCACTGCTGCGTGGCCAGACTGCACAGCGCCACACACCCGGCAAGCACAACGATGCCGAGGGAAACGAGGACCTGCGGTTTGTGACGGTCGACGAGGCCGCCCGCCAGCGGCGACAGCAGTCCGTACACGAAGATGCTCAGAGAGAACATGACGGCCGCACTGCCCCGGCTCCAGCCGAAGTCCGCGACGACCGCCGGATAGAAGACCGAGAAGGCGTTCCGCAGGGCGAAGCCCGCGGACATGACGAGGAAGGCGATGCCGAGCACCAGCCAGCCGCGGCGGGAGCCGTTGTGTGCGGGATTGGGTCTCTCGGCCTGAGCGGTGCTCATCAGGTGTAGAGCAGGATGCTGCGCTTCTTCCGCGATTCCTCTGCGCGGGCGAGACAGTGTACCAGCCGCGGTTTCAGCGTGCAAAGCCGCGTGTCACACCGGTTGACGGTCTACCATTCTCTCCTCCCCTGACCGTTCAGCGACGATGACCGCACTGAGGAGGTGCTGGCACTGAGGCGGAAGCTGGGAGGGTGTGGACGGCGGTGGTCGAGTGCAGCGTACCGGAAGGAGCGAGCGGCGGGCCTGGCCTGCAACCGCCGTGATATACTAAAACTATGCATCGATTATACTGCACGGGGTCGGGCTCGCGCGCGTGAAGTTGCGCGGACCGGGGAGGAGCGTGGAGTGAGGCAATCCCTGAGAGAACTCATCGGAGCCGGCGAGTATGAGTTGGCCGCCCACCGTCTGGTCTACGGCGTGGTGAGAGC
This sequence comes from uncultured Dehalococcoidales bacterium, assembly GCA_964561465.1. Classification (GTDB taxonomy): domain Bacteria; phylum Chloroflexota; class Dehalococcoidia; order GIF9; family AB-539-J10; genus SKVJ01. Next base: position 11,718 of record CAZLPP010000053.1, on the reverse strand, counting down.
GAAGCTGAGCAAGCCGTCTGCCATCGCAGACGGCCGGAATGCATCGCGTGGGCCTGGGGGGCGGGTCTTGTCGACAGGGCGCGGGAAGGAGGTCGGCCGTGGCTAGTCGCCGGACGAGGCAGTCCAAGCCTGCCGAGAAGGCCGCCGGCTTCTACTCACGCGCGCTCGGCGAGGCGGAGCAACTCCACCTCGTGGAGGCCTCGGAGGTTGAAGGAGTGGACGACGAGATAGCCCTGCTGCGCCTCCGTCTGCGCGAGATGGCCGAGAGGTCGCCCGACTGTATCGACCTGCAGATGGACCTTGCCGCGGCCATCGCCCGGTTGGTCAAGACCCGCTACCAGATCTCGAGCGTGCAGAAGAAATCGCTCAAAGCAGCCGTGACGAAGGTGCTTGAGGAGGTGGCGGTTCCTCTCGGCATCGGCATCGGCGTGGGCGTCGGCGGCACGCTGCGACGTTAGCCGCGCCCTCAGACGAGGGCGATGGCCTCTATCTCGATGAGCGCGTTCTTCGCCAGTCGTGAAACCTCGACGGTGGAGCGCGCCGGCGGCGTCTGCGGGAAGAAGCTTGCGTAGACCTCGTTCATCTTCGCAAAGTCATCCATGTTCTTGATGAACACGGTGCACTTGACCACGTTGCCCAGGTTCGTGCCCGCCGCCTCGAATACGGCTTTCAGGTTCTCGAGGCACTGGTGTGTCTGAGCGACGATGCCTTCGGGCATCGCGCCCTTCGCGTCGAGCGGCAACTGGCCGGAGGCGAAGACCATGCCTGCGGCCTTGATCGCGGGAGAGAAAGGCCCGACCGGTTTGGGGGCGCCGGGGATGCTGACAGCTTCTCGTTTCACAAGGTCCTCCTTGCTGCGATGTCTCGCGGGCCACTCTAGCATGAAGGCTCAGCCGCGGCAACAGCTTCGCCGGCGCGCCGTCCGGCGGCCGCACCGCGAGTTTGAAACGAGGACCGGGTCCCGGTGGTGCTTTCTACCGGGACCCGGCGCAGGAGTTGAGGTGGTTGAGCAGCAGGGTCTGGTGCCGGTATCGGGTCCACCGGCGGGGATGCCGGCGGCGACACCAGAACCCTCCTGCCGGCAACGTAACAGCGCATGGTGCGTCTGTCAACACGACGCCGAGAGCGCGCCGAGTACAAGCTGACCGATTTGCCGGGCATCCGGAGCGCCTGGCGCAGCATCACGTGCCGCGTTCAACGGCTCTCGGGCTGCGGCTCCGGCACATTCGGGGTCAGTTCCGTGCTCAGACCGGAGCGCCAGAGGTAGCGACGGCGCACCACGAAGATGAGCACGACGGCCGTCGAAATGGCGATCACCGTGTCGATGTACGAGATGGCGGCGTCCAGCTCCCAGGCGCGGGGCAGGCTGCTCAGCCAGTGGAAGAGGACGACGAGCGGTATGCTTCCGCGCCCGCCGTTGAAGATGGCGGTAGTCGTGATGCTGAGCGCAATCCCTCCCGCGAAGAAGCGGATGATGGAGGGGATGCTGTCTCCTCCCGGCGACCATGTCATTATGGCTCCGGGCAGAAGCCAGGGGATGTACCAGAGAACCCAGAGAGCGCCCAGGAAGACAGAGGCGACCAGGCCGTTCACGCGACGCTGCAGCAGCGGCAGCGCGAAGCCGCGCCAGCCGAACTCGCTGACGGGCACCTCGAGTGCGGCAAGCGCCGTCGATGTAAGCAGCACATCCGCCGGCAGGGATGTGACCAGCGTCCAGGATTGGTCCGTTTCCTCAGCGATGCCGAACGCCAGGAGCTTGAGCAGCGGCACGCCGACGCCGACGGCAAGCCACCAGCGCCACGCGAAGCGCATTTGCGTCAGCCGGCGCAGAAACGCCAGCAGTCCCCTGCCGCCCTGGGTCAGCGCTATGACCAGCGAGGCGGAGAGTGCCGGTCCCCAGAAGAAGAGGCAGGAGAGAGCAGACAGCCTGTTGAGGGACAGTTGAAAGGCGCCGGTCAGTGTAGAAAGCAGCAGCAATGACCCCGGGATGCCCCAGGAAAGGCCGAACGTGATGAGGAAGAACGCGACGAGCCGGTGCCGCCTCACGATGCGATAGTACCGGGCACGCCGGCAACGCGCAACAGGCATCTTGCCGCCGGCGCCGCGGCATCGGGCGGAGCTCCCTGAGGGTTGTTGTCAACATAGTTGTCCACGTGTCGGGAGCGGCATTGCGTACGGCAGCGAGTCAACTTGTCAACATGGTTGTCAACCGGCATCTCCCCCGCCCCTGCCCGCCGGCTGCGAACGCCCGGAGGCTGACACACGGCAACAGCCCGCTCGAGACACAGCCCTACTCGAAGTCGCAGAGCTGCTGTGAAGTCAGCCAGGTCACGGCGGCGGGAGCGTTCACCATCCCCTTGCCTGCGCCCTCCGCGCGCAAGGGGATTGCCGTCGCCTCAATGGCGCGCCGCACCTCGTCGTTCACGAGACCATTGCCGTTCCGGTCATCGGCCAGTCCGCAGAGGAATGCGGCGAGGCCGGATACGTGGGCAGCGGCGGTGGATGTGCCCGTCAGGAAGCCGTGGCCGTCCGGCACGTCCGAGTAGGTCCGATAGCCGGGTGCGGCAACGTCCACCCATGAGGCGAGGTTCGAGGCGGGGGCAGGCTCTCCGCTTGCGGTCACCCCCGTGACTGCGATGACCGGCGGGTAGCACGCGGGATAGACCGGCCGCGCGCCGGACCGTGGCGAACCGGGCTGTGACGGCATGCCCTCGCCGAGAAGCTGTGCGGCGGGCGCTGACGGCATGCCCGCGGCGGCCACGATGACTGCTCCCCTCTCCCATGCGTACGCCACGGCGGTTTCGAGTTCGGCGGATGGTTCAACCTCCAGGCTGAGATTGATAACCGCGGCTGCCCGGTCCGCAGCCAGACGGATGCCCCTGGCGACGGTTTCGGTGTTGCAGAAGCCCCGGTCGTCCGCCACCTTGACGTTGAGGATGCGACAGTTCGGTGCGATGGCCGCTATGGTGCCGGCAACATGTGTGCCGTGACCGCTGCGGTCGTCGGCACCGGGCGTTCCGGTCAGAGCCACGCTGTCGTCAACGCGATTGGCGAGGTGGGCGTTATCGAGATCGATGCCGGTGTCCAGAACGGCGACCAGAGTCGGCCCGGGAGACCGGGGCGTCCGCCATGCCTCGGCGACCTGCATCAACGCTGCGCCCCAGCAGCTATCGACTAACTCGCGGTCCTCCGCCGAAGCTGCCAGAACGACGGACGCCGGAGACGGGAAGCAGGCGGCATCTGTCCGCTGGACCGGCACGCAGGGTGCTCGCTGGGAAAGCCGACATGGGTCGGCCGCCGAACCGGCGCAATCAAGAGCGACAAGCAGGCAGGTGGACCAGAGCGTGAAGACGAAGATGCGGCCGGTCAGGCAGCGCGACCATGCGCGCTGGATTGCGCAGTCCGCCAGGTGCCCGACGTAGACGCACCGCGACGCGAGAGCGACGAACCGTCCCATTCGATGGCCCCTGTCCGCCACCAGAGCAGGCAGCACCGTCTCACGGACTGTGCTTGAGAGGCGACATCGCCGGGGAGCGAAGGCGGTCGCACCGACATGTGGCAAGACCCATCATGCAGGACCGGGTCATGCACGTCAAGCGGCCGGGGGGCTCTTTCGGCTATGAGCTTGAGGGCTACAGCGCCTGGATGGCAGCAAGCGCGTCAACGAGGCCGGAGCCGGTGCCGGAGAGGCTGAGCGGCCTCGCGGACCCTTCGAGCGCCTTGCGAACCTCGTCGTTGCTGAGGCCGTCGCCCGACTCGTCTTCCGCCAGGCTCACGAGCAGAGAGGCCACGCCGGAGACGTGGGCTGCGGCGGGAGAGGTGCCGGTCTCGTAGCCGAGACCGCCGGTCGGGAACTCGGCCAGTATCTTCTGTCCGGGAGCGGCGATGTCTACCCAGTCGCCGTGATTGGACAGGACTGCGAGGCCGTTGTCCTGATTGGTGGCGGCGACCGCGATGGCCTCGGCGTAGGCCGCAGGGTAGGCTTCGGAGGTCGCGCCGCTGTTGCCGGCGGCGGCGATGATGACCGCGCCCTTCTGCCAGGCGTGGCTGATGGCGTTCTGGAGCTCGGTCGACGGGGCGACTTCGAGGCTCACGTTGATGATCTGAGCGCCGTTGTCGGCGGCCCAGCGGATTGCTGCGGCGACGGTCTCCGTGTTGCAGCGGCCGCGGCTGTCGGCGCTCTTGACGTTCAGGAACTGGGCGTTGGGGGCGATGGCTGCGATGGTGCCGGCCATGTGAGTACCGTGGCCGTTCTCATCCGCCGTCGTGCCGCTGGCGGTGAGGTCGATGCTCGCCACTACTCTGCCTGCCAGCGCGGGGTGAGATGCGTCGATGCCGGTGTCGACGACCGCCACCAGGACCGGCGCAAGAGCGCCTGCCGACTGGACGGCCGCGGCGGCGTTGACTCGGTCGACGCCCCACCGCTCGCCGGCTGTCTGCGCCGATGCGAGCGGGGTGACGGGCTGGAGGGTTGCGACGTCGGAGTAGGCTTCCTGGCTGTCCACGGCCGCCGCAGAGGGTGCGACACTCTCGTCTGCCATTGCGACGACTGGGGTGCTGCCGGAGGGGAGGAGGCCGGTTCCTGCTGCGACACCCGCAAGGGCAACTGCCGCGAGGAGCGTCAACATCAGTTTTCTTATCACGACGTCAATTTACGTTCGGACAACCTGGCGGCACATGACACGCAGGTACCGATTCGTGCCTGATAGTCGTCGCCCTACGGGGGGCCCAGTACCTTCGTGGCACGCGGGACGACCGCTACGTTCGGGCAAGTTGCCGTCTGGGGATGAACCCCGGGTGCGGCTGCGCGATGACGTGACAGGAGTCCTGCTCATGCCGGCTAGGACGCGAGCGTGGCGAACGATGTGGGAGAATAGTCCTGGGACTCACGAGTCGTGCCGGGTGTATGCAGGTCATGGTGGGACGCACCCCCGGCTTCGATCCAGCGCAGGCGACGGGTGTGGGCCGGCGTGAGCGTCCCGAACGGCTCTCCCCTTCGGTTGCCGCAAAGGTGTATCATCATTCTGCGGGCTTCGGCGGAGCAGGGCTGCACCGCCGGGCACGCGCGGAGGCAGGATGCAGATCGACCAGGGAGTGTTCTTTGCCGCATTCGGTGGCGGCGCAGCCGCGGGCCTCGTCATCCTTGGCATCGAACTCATCAGGCGCTACTGGGAACGCCCGCTCGTCAAGGTGACGGTCGGCGTCGGCCTCTCCGTCGCGGAAGACCGCGACGCGAAGGACGCGGAACTGGTGCTTGAGGCTTCGAACGTCCACGGACAGCCGGTGACCCTCGTTAGCTGCGGTCTTGTTCTGAGTACCGGTCACCGGGTGCTGCTGCCTCGCTCACAGGTAGCCGACCTTCCGATGGAGCTTGGTCTGCAGCGACCCGTGGTCAAGACCGTCTCGGTCGAGCAGTTGCTGAGCAGACTCAAGGTGTGGGGCTGCGCTCCCGAGGATGTGCACTACGCGTACTTCACGTCGTCAACGGGGCGCGTGTTCCGCACCAGGCTTGGGAAGGACATCATCGCGGCGCTCTCGCGCGGCTGGGAAGGCGGCGAAGCGATCGATGCCGGCTCGGCGGCGGTAGACCGGCTTCGCGCCGCTGGTCCGTCCGTGCTGCGACAGGAGAGCCGTCCGGATAGACCGGCGCTCCCGTTGCCGGCCATTCGGCGGCTGATGCGGCGCTGAGCGCTTGTCGTCGCGTCGTTCGCTCAGTCTCTGGCGCCTCGCCTGGCCGACGCCGACCCTCCGGGTATTGTCTCCGTGCGCGGACGGGTGTACGGTATGCGCATGGAGGATTGCCGTGTACCCTGTACCCGCTTGCACGCTGCACTATCTGGTGCAGGGTGGGGAGGGCGTCGGCTTCGAAGCCTCCATCAGCATTGACAGCGCCGTCTGCGGCCGCAGCAGTGGCGGCGTGAGCCTAGTCGGTAGCTGCGATGGCGCACTGCTTGAGCGTGCCGCCCGCTCCAGGACGCTGTCACACGGATTCCTCGGGATGCCGATTGGCGGCGCCGCCGCCTTCATCAAGACTCCCTCCCGCCCGACTCCCGACCAGGCCCGGCAATTGCTTGCGGCGTTCGGCCAGGCGGCCGGGCCGCTGCTCGTGAGCCGTCGCTTCAGCCCCACGGCGGAACTCGGAATCGACGACAGCGATGTCCGTTGGCTTCTTTCGACGCTGGGAATGGGTGTGCCCCGGCGGGCGCTGCGGGACCAGTCGGGAGCCTTCGCAGGCCTCACCGTCGCCCTCTCCGCTGTTGCGGCGCTGCGCGCGGTCGGCGTGCGTCCTTCGCGAGCCACCGCTGCCATCGAAGGGTTCGGCAAAGTGGGCGGGTCCACGGCCCTCGAGTTGTACGAGCGCGGCATCAAGGTGGTTGCCGTGTCAACCAACGAAGGGGCGCTGTTCGACGCAGACGGCCTCGATGTTCCTGCTCTCCTGCCGCTCGCCCAGAGACTCGGCGTCTCCTTCGTGCGCAAGTACACCGAAGCCGACCGCATCGCCGCGGCCGAGGCGAGGTCTCTCTCGGTGGACCTCTTCTGCCCTTGTGCATTGCCCGGAGGCATCGACCTCGCGACGGCGGCGCGCCTGCGCTGCCGGGCGCTCATTCCCGGCGCTCGCGTTCCGCTCAAGCCCGGCGGCGAGGGCATGCTGACCGGGCGGGGAGTCCTCTACGTGCCGGACTTCGTGGCGACCTGCGGTGGCATACTCGGTCCGGCGTTGACGTTCGGAGGGTTCTCCATGCCGTCCGCCGGCGCTCTCATCGAGCGGCACTACCCGCCGTTGCTCGAGTGGATGCTGGGTGTGGCGGAGCGGCACGGTGGCCCCTTCTCCGACTTCGCCGCGGAGTATGCCATGAGCCGCTTCGAGAGGCTTCGAACGGAGACCGAGCCACAGGCATCTCGTCCAACCGTGGCCCGCGCGGTGCTCGACGCCTGCGGCAGGGGCGTATTGCCTCCGGCGCTGCTGCGGCGGAGCACCCGGCGCAGGGTCATCTCAGCGCTTGGTTCCAGTGGAGTAGAGGGGGCGTCCGTTGACCGGTAGACGGAGCCGCTGCGGTTGTGGAGACCGAGGCGTGAAGGCGGGGTAGCGGAGTGGACTTCCTCGTTCTTATGTTGGTGAGTCTCGTCCTGGCGGTGCTCATCGTCCTGGCGCGCCGTTGACGGCGCTGCCTCCCGGGATGACCACCTGGACCGCACGCGTTGCCGCCTGCGATCCTCTCATCCAGGTTCGATCGGGCCGCGTCTAGCTCTGTCTGAACAGGATGACGAGTGCACCGATGAGTGCCAGTCCCACGACGACGACGACGATAAGGCCGACGGTACCGAGCCCCGTGTCCTGCTGAGACGGCACCGAAGCCTGTACGGTCCGCGGAGCGAGCACGGAGAACTGGCCCTGCATGCCGTTGATGGAGACCTGGTATGTGCCGGGCACTGCTCTCGAGACGGAGAACACGACCGTCTTGCACGAGCCTCCGGAGACAGCGACGCTCTGCGACTGCTCCGCGACGCCGTTCACGGACAGCGTTGCGGTGAGGGAGCCCCTCTCCTCGCCGCTATTGCAGATGTTGGCCGACACGGTGACCTGCTGACCGGGCAGGACCTGGACCGGGTCGATGAGCAGGTAGCTCGTGTCCATCTCCGCAGGCGAGACGTCTCGCTCCTCACGTCCGCTGCCTGAGAGTCTGACTGTCACCACCGGCTCATCGGGGTCGGTGCTGTAGATGAGCATCCTGGCGACCCGTTGCCCGTCAGCCTTGGGGCAGAAGCGCACCGGGATGCGGAGAGACTGACCGGGCAGCAGCACGGAGCCGAGAATGTTGCTGCCAAGGCTGAAGTCGCCTGCATTCGCACCCTCGAACCGCACCGAGTCGATGAGCAGCGGCGCGTCGCCTTCGTTCTTCACGGTGACGACCATGGTGGAGCAGTTGCCTTCAGTGGTCGCGGGCGCGACGACGCCGCCGGCGCCACCCTGAATCACGATGTCCGGCCGAGCCTCGAAGGCGCCGCTGTCACAGACGGCTTCGCCGTCGGCATCGCCGTCGATGGGGCGGGATTCGCCCCGCTGGTCAGATTCCACAGGTGCGCCCTCGCTGATGCCGGGTGCCGGGAAGTCGCCGGATTCGAGCCCGGAATCGCCGAGAACGATGACGATGTCGTCGAAATCGATGATGTAGTCGGTGATAGCCAGCCCGTCGCAGGCCGCGTCCAGGGCGGGGCTGTCAGGCCGGAGCGCATGCGTCATGGTCGGGCCGCCGTTGTCCGCGAGCGGTCGGAGACGGGCATCCACCCCGATGATGTCGCCGCATTCCTCATCGATTGGGAGTGCGATAGCTAGTTCCCCTTCCTCGAGCAGCCCCCATCCCCGCGGATCGCCGATGATGTTGCCGTAAAGGGAAATGATAGGACCCCAGATGTCGTTCGCCGCCACGGGCAAGGGCGGCGAAGGCTCGTCACCACCACGCGGCTGGTCCAGGGCGGTGTTGCCGGCAACGATGGAGTTCTTAAGCAGCAGAACTCCGAAGGGAAACTGGCCGGGCTCTTCACCGTAGAAGAAATCCGCATTGGTCGAAATGCCTCCGCCCCAACCGGCTGTGTTGTCGGTGATGGTGCAGAAGCTGAGGCCGACCGGGTACTCGTTCCATGCCCACACGGCTCCCCCCATGCTGAACTGCGCCGAACCGGCAGAGTTGCCGCTCAACGTGCAGTTGACCAGGTGCATAGGCAGGAAGTCGGACTGCCCCGGTTCAGGCTCGGGGATGCCGAGATGCGGAAGGATCACGGGGATGCCGGTGTCGAACATCATCTCGGCAAAGGCGACGCCGCCGCCCGCGGCGGCATACGCGTCATCCGAACCGGCGATGTTGCGGGAGATGAGGCTGTCGCGGATGACGGTGCCGCCGCCCAGGACGGAGGAACCGACGAACATACCACCGCCAACGCCGCCCCCGAACCCCTGGTCGCCGCCACTGCTGTCCGGCCCTGCGGCGTTGCCCGAAATGACGCACTCGTCCATGTTGAACAGCAGGTTGTAGAACGCGAGTATGCCTCCTCCGATTCCGCCCGCGTCCCCCGGTCCGGCGACGTTGTCCAGTATCTCGCATCCCTCGAAGTTGCACAGTGAGAGCAGCGCGACGATGCCGCCGCCAAGACCCGGCGGTCCGTCACCGTCCTCCGCGACGTTGTCGCTGATGACGCATCCGTCGAAATCCCAGAGTGAGACCAGCGAGACCATGCCGCCGCCGATGCCGATACCACCGTCGGCCGCCTGCGCGACGTTCTCTTCAAAGGCGCAGTCCTCAGCCTCGACGTATGCGAGGGCGGTCAGGAGACCGCCGCCTCCGCCGGACAATCCGACGTCATAGGTGAGGCCGCCGGCGGTGTTCTGTCGAACGGTGCACCTTTCGAGAGAGAGCAGGGACGCCGCAGCGGCGATGCCGCCGCCGCCCCCGATCGCCGAGCCGGTCTCGATGACGCAGTCTCGGATGGCGGCGCTGCTGCCAAGTACGAGCACGTTGCCTCCGACGGCATCGAAGAGCTCCACCCAGTCTTCCGGCTCGTCGAGCGCGGCGCCGTTGCTCAGTGTGAGGCCCTCGATGGTGACGGCGGGCTCGAATTGTACGACCCCGGACGGCTCCACCTGCAGCATCTCCGCCACCGATTCGATGCTCGAGATGCCGCCTATCGAGTCCAGCAGGTCAAGAATATCTCCGATGGGGATGACGTCGCCGACGGCGATGACCAGAACCTGCGTTTCGTCCCCGCCGTCGATGCGGATGCTGCCGGCGCCCGGCCCCTCAATGGTGAGTGGGTGGTCGATGTAGAGTGCGCCTGCTTCCGAGTCCAGGTAGATGGTGCCGCTCAACCCGGGGGCGAAGGAGATGGTGTCCCCCTCGCTCGAGTAATGGATGGCATAGCGGAGCGTGCCCGCACTGCCGTCGTCGGCAAGCGAAGTGACAACCCGGGCGCCCGCGAGGACCGCCCCGGGGTTCACGAGAGAGATGGGCAGGGAGACTATCAGAAGGAGCAGAACGGCGGCGGATGCGCTGATGCGGCGCCCGATCGTTGCTCTGGACATACTTCCTCTCCCCTTCCGGCGACACGGCCCGGACTGAACTGCCGGGACGGCTCTCTTGCTGTTCGCTTCCAGTGTAGCAGCCGCCGCATGCAACCGACAATGGGGTAGGAAGCAATCCTACAGCATGGGCTGGGTACCCTGCAGCGCCTGTCGCGCGCCTGCCGGCGCCGCTCAGGCCTTCGGGCGGCCCCAGAGGCTGCGAATGTTGTGGACGTGGACGTGCTCTCCCGCGGCGATGCGCCTGGTGGCCTCGCCGATGACCGCACCGTACTTGTAGATGCGCTCCCCGGGAGTGATGTCGTGCAGCGCGACCTTGTGCAGAAAGTGCACGTCCTGCCGCGCGGTCAAAGCCACCTGCTTTCCCCCGAGGGCAACAGAGAGCTGCTCCCCCGCCCTGATGTCCCTGGTGGCGGTCGCCACGTTGTCTTTCTCTCGTATCACGATGAGCGCCGGTTTCACTGTCATGTCGTTTCTCCGCGGTTGCGCTGCTAGAGCGTGAGCGTCGTCCTCCATATCTGGCACTGGTTCTCGCCGAGGTCCTCGGCCTTTGTGGTGCGGCCGTTGGCCACATCGAGCACAAGCTCGAACAGGCGCTTGCCGGTCTGCTGGATGGTCTCCTCGCCGTCGAGAATGGCGCCGGCGTTCAGATCGGCCGTGTCTTCCATTCGCTTGAAGGCAGGCGTGTTGGACATGACCTTGATGACGGGGACGATGGACATGCCGAAGGGCGTGCCGAGACCGGTGGTGAAGACGACCACCTGGGCGCCTCCGGCCACGATGCCGGTGACCGAAGGGGCATCGTAGCTCGGCGAATCCATGAGCATCGGGCCCTTCTTCGACGGTAGGTCGGCGTACTCGATGACGTCGACGATGGGGCGGGAGCCTATCTTGCGGATGCAGCCCAGGGATTTCTCTTCGAGCGTGCTCAGGCCGGCCTCCATGTTGCCCTGGTTCGGCTCTCCGGTGCTGAGGTCGGCGCCGTACATCTTCACGTGGCCCTCGAAGCGGTGCACGGTGTCGATGATGCGGCGCGCCAGCTCCGGTGAGGCGGCATTGGCTGCCATCTCCTCCTCGGCGCCGACGCACTCGGTGGTCTCGCCGATGATGGCGCTGCCGCCGGCGTCGACGAGCAGGTCGACCGCGGCGCCCAGCGCCTGGTTGGCCGTCAGTCCGGAGGCCGGGTCAGACGCCCCGCAGTTAAGCCCGAGGACGAGGTCGCTCACTTCGACCGGTTCGCGGCGCAGCCTCGATACCTCCGCTGCCAGCTGGCGGACCATCGCGACGCCTTTGTCGACGGTGGCGGCATAGCCCCCGGCGCTGTGCATTGCGATGGACCTGACCGGCTTGCCGAAGCGCTCGATGGCCGTGCGGGCCTGGTCAGGTTTGAACGCCTCGCATCCGAGTCCGACGCAGAGGACCGCCGCTACGTTGGGGTTGCCCGCCAGGTTGGTCAGCGTCTTCGCAAAGACGATCTGGTCCTCCTTGAGCATCCCGCAGCCGCTGTCCATCGGCAGCATGACTGCCTCGGGGGCCTTGCGGACAATCGCTGACGCCACACCGTTCGCGCAGGCGACGGTCGGGAGCACGAGGACATGGTTCCTGAATCCGACGCGTCCGTCGGGTCGTCGATAGCCGCTTAGTTC
>CAZLPP010000052.1:0-14980 GCA_964561465.1 uncultured Dehalococcoidales bacterium | reverse complement strand
GCCACCGGACGTCGCCCCTGAGAGACCCGCACCGATCGCCGCCGCGATGCTGGCGATCAGCACCACCAGACCTGCCTGCACGTTGGCAGACTTGTCGGCCTCCACTTCCTCATAGAGGGCCGACTCGAGCTTCATCGCTCTGATCATCCGACTGACGAGCCCCGTCGTCACTGCCATTCTGACACCTCCTTCTGTCGACCTCTGCCTGATTGTAGGCGCAGACCCTACAGTATTCAAGCATCTGCCTGTGCACGTCGAGCGGATACCGCGACGCTTTCACGTCGTAGGCGAATCCCCTACCGCGCGAACCGGCTCCTGGCGTGGGGCGGTGTGACGCGGCGAACTCTCGTGTGCTACGTTCGTTCCGTGACCGTGCGCATCGTCACCGACAGCACTGCCGACCTGCCGGAGGCAATTACCGGTTCTCTCGGTGTGAGTGTTGTTCCGCTGCACGTCTACTTCGATGACGAGGAGTTCGAGGACGGCGTGACCATCGGGAGGAGTGATTTCTATCGCAGGTTGACGGCTCCCGGCCAGAGGCTACCTCGAACCGCGGCGCCCTCATCTGGCGCCTTCGCCGACGTGTACGAGCGAGAAGCGCACACCGCTGAAGCCATCGTGTCGATACACATCTCGCCTAAGCTGAGCGGGACGTACGCTGCTGCGGTCGCTGCCGGCGCCGACGCCGGGATGAGAGACCGAGTCGCGGTGATAGACAGCGGGACTGCTTGTCTTGGGTTGGGACTGCTTGTGGTGCAGGCTGCGGCGATGGCTCGCGATGGGGCGAGGTTCGAAGACATCGTGCGCGTGACAAAGGCGTCGGTCCCCAGGACGAGGTTCTTCGGCGCGCTCGGCTCGCTTGAGTATCTCCGACGGGGCGGCCGCATAGGTCGGGCCACATCCCTTCTTGGCTCGATGCTTCACGTCTCACCGATCGTGGGGCTCCAGAACGGCGTTGTCTACCCCGTTGAGAGGGTGCGTGGACGTCGCCGGGCACTGGAGCGGATCTGCCAGATGGTAGAGTCCTACGGCCCTCTCACGTATCTTGCGGTCGGCCACACAACGGATGAGGCGGGGATGATGGCCCTGGCTGAGTTGCTCTCCGGGTACGTGCCCGATGAGCGCATGCTTCTCGCCCAGTGCGGAGCGACCCTCGGGACGTATCTCGGTCCCGGCGCGTTCGGAGTTGCGCTGATGCAATCCCCAGCATGAGCCGCCGTCTTGAACGGTCCGGGGTCTGCGCATTTCCGCTCGTTTCCCGTATAATTCACAGCAACTTCACAACCTTCTGGTATTACAGTGTGGCGCGCTGCAGGCTGCCGCGCGCGGTTCGATGTAAGTCCTTGTTTCGCCGTGTGGAGGTTAGAGTCATGCGAAGACCCGGACATTTCGCCCGTCTCGGCTTGATGGTGCTGACTGCTTTGTGCGGCGCCGCCCTGCTGGCTCCATCTGCGGCGCTTGCCGACGAGAACTTCTCGTCCGTGATGCGGCCCGACCGAATCACTCTCAGCGCCAAGTACCCGACCGTTACGGGTTCGGCGCACACGACCTTCATGTTCCAGATCGAGTTGAAATACGAGCTGACCGACCTTGATCCCATCATGGGTGAGTACGATACGGGTCGTCTCCAGCGTAAGGTGTTCGATATCGAGCTCTCGTATCCGGAAGGATGGGAAGCGTACGTCGCCGAATCCAGTTGGCAGCTCAGCACCAGAATCTCCTCGGTGAGCCTCGCCGCGCTCGGTCTTGGACAGTCGCTCGTGGTCGTCGCGAACGCCCCATACTGGGAGTATCCCGCTCCTGGCGATTACCCGATTGGGGTTGTGGTGTCGTCCGGAGAGCTCCAGGCGCAGGTCGACCTGACGGCCAAGATTACCGCGTGGTACGGGCTTGAGGCGACAACCGCAACTGACCGCCTGAACGTCAAGACCAGGTCAGGCGAGCCCGTTGAACTGGGACTGGTTCTTGCGAACACCGGCCATGCCACGCTCGATAAGGTGACGCTATCCTCCGTCAAGCCGACCGGAATAGCGAACGAGAACTGGGCGGTCAAGTACGAACCTGAGTCAGTCGAAGGGCTCGAGCCCGGTCAGCAACGCGAGGTACGCGTCGTCATCACTCCACCGGAGAAGGCCATCTCCGGCGACTACACCGTGACGCTGGACATCGGTGGCAAACCTGCACTCAGCCAGGTTCCGCCGTCGCTCAACATCCGGGTCTCTGTGGCGACGAAGCCGGTCTGGCTGGTTGTCGGCTTGCTCGTCACGCTTGCGACAGTTGCCGGCCTCGTCTATGCCTTTACCGCCGTCCGCCAGCGGTAGCTGACAGCGGCCAGCCAGCGGGTTGGCCGGTTGACCCGGGGCACGCCAGGAGCTGTGAGGCTCCCGTCGCAGGGCGTCAGCGTCGCTGTTCCCCGCTCGGGTGTCGTGCTGCCTTCGTCGCCTTCCCGGACTCACTCCGGGCATTTCGCGCGCTCCTGGACGCCGCAACTGCTGACGACTGGCCGCCGCGGTCCCCTTGTCGAAACGCAGGGCAACTCGGGGCTCTGCCGCCCCTGATGCCGCTGCCGTGGCGTACGAGGATGCTGAAGCTCGGCGGTTCGCCCTTCCCGGAACACTAGACGATGAGTGCCTGGCTCCCCAAGAGTGCCGCGAGGCCGAATACCAGGAACATGTACGCGAGCCATCCGACGAGTGCGGTCACAATGGCCCGACCTGTGGAGAAGTCGAGAGCCTGGCGGACGGCGACGACAGCCGCGACGAGCATCCATACCGACGCCGCTATCGCAATGATGCCGCCGGCAAACGGCATGAAGGCGAACAGACGCAGGACTCCGGGGGAGTTGGCGAAGCCCATCGTGCGCAGCAGCTCACCCCAGGTTGAAGAGGTGTGAGGGCCCCTGAAGATACTGACACCCAGGATGAAGGCGAAGAGCGCCCAGAGCAGCCATCCGCCGATGGCCGTGCCGAGGCCGAAGAGAAGGCTCCACGCGACGTCCAGCCCATCGCCGCTACCAAGCGCCCTGAGGCCGGCGCCCGCCCCGGAGGCGATGCTGGCGATGACGACCGCCACCAGTGCCTGGCCGGTCGCGGAGGTGTCGGCCTCCACCTCTTCGTAGAGGTTCGAGGACAACTGCATGGCCCTGAACATCCGAGCGAATAGAGACTTCGATGCGGCCATGTAGCACCTCCTCCGAACGTGATATGTTACCGCCTGGAGGTTGGTGAATCAACGTTGCGTCGGCACACGCAGGCCGGACACCGTCTCGGAATGCGGCCTGTTGGGCCGCCGAAACGACCGCGGCTGGCAGCACCGCCAGGATGCAAGCGACTCAATGCAGTCCGGAGTGCACGCAGGAAGGAGGCCGCCCCGTGCGCGTGGTCAGCAGATGAATCAAGTAGCAGTCGTAACCGACAGTGTGGCCTGTCTGCCGCCGGCCGTGGCGGCCCGATACTCCATACACCTGATTCCGGTTCGTGTCCGCGTAGGAGAGGTTGAGTACGAGGACCTGTCGCCCGACCTCTCGCCGCAAGTCGTGCACCAACTACAGACCGAACCGCAGATAGACACCACCCCGTGGCCTCCTGAGCACTACTGTCGTGCCTACCTGGCTCAGGCCGTGACAACCGACGCCATCGTGCACGTCGTCGCCTTCTCCCGCTTCACGTCGACGGTCTCGCTGGCCATGGCCGGTGCGTCGATGGCGCGTGAGATTCATCCCGGACTGAGGATAGAACTGGTGGATTCGGCGAGCACGGGCATGGCACAGGGGTTTGCTGCAATCGAGGCGGCCCGGGCGGCACAGGCCGGAGGTGGGCTGGATGTCGTCGCGGCAGCCGCCGAGCGTGCGGTCCGCAACACGGCATCCGCCTTCGCACTTGAGTCGCTGGGCTACCTGGCAAGGACAGGCCGCGTTGGCCGTCTATACGCTTGGGCGGGCGCTGTCCTGAAAGTGAAGCCCGTGGTGGCCCTCGTTGGTGGGAGCGAGCACCCGGTTGCCCTGGCGAGGTCCAACTCGCAGGCCCTGAGACGGGCGGCCGACTACGTCGCGGGACGTGTAGAGACCGGAGCCGGGGTGCAGGTTGCGGTGATGGATTCAGACTGTCCGCCGGAAGCTCGGGAACTCGCGCAGCTGCTATCGGCGCGCATGCAGATTACTGAACTATACGAGGCGCCTTTCACGCCGGTCATGAGACTGGTGGCGGGTCCTGGCGTCGTGGGCGTCGCCATCCACACACCACAGTGAGACGCGGAGCGTAGCTGACAAGAGGCGCGCGTCGGACAGGTCCGACGCGCGCCTGCAACGTTGTCGTGCGGAGACTCAGAGCTACTTGACCTCGACGGTCGCGCCGGCGGCCTCGAGCTTGGACTTGATGTTGGCCGCCTCGTCCTTCGAGACAGCTTCCTTGACGTTCTGAGGGGCGCCCTCGACCAGGTCCTTCGCCTGCTTCAGGCCGAGGTCAGTCACCTCACGGACGGCCTTGATGACCTCGATCTTCTTCTCGCCGACGGCCTTGAGGACGACCGTGAACTCGGTCTTCTCTTCCTCTTCCTCGGCAGCCTCGGCGGCGGCGGCGCCGGCGACGGGAGCCGCGGCAGCGACCGCAACGGGGGCAGCGCTGACGCCGAACTCCGTCTCGAGTGCCTTCACGAGCTCGGACAACTCAACGACCGTCATCTGCTTGACGGCGGCAATGATCTCGGCGACGCCGAGGCCTGCAGATTCCTTCTTCTCGGGTGACATATCAAACCTCCTTGCTACTGAGCGAGCGATTCAATGCGAGCCTGAAGAACGTTGCGAAGACCCTGAAGGGGCCACGACAGGGCCCGGTGCAGACTGGAGACAGGAGCGTTCAACTGGGCGGCCAACTGGGCGATGAGCGTCTCGCGGGACGGCAGGTCGGCCAGAGCGAGAACCTCTGCCGCCGTCAGCACACGACGGCCGAGAAGTCCGCCCCGAATCTGCATGAGAGATTCTTTGGCCTTCATCTGCGCGCGAAACGCGCGGGCGGCTTGAACGGCGTCACCGGCGAACCCCAGCGCCGTCGCCCCTTCGAGTATCCCGGTCACCGCGGTGCGTCCGGTCTGTTCGGCCGCCACGCGCACGAGCGTGTTCTTCACAACGTGATACTCGACCCCGGCATCTGCAAGCGCCCAGCGCATCTGCGCCAGCGCCTGAGCGGATGCGCCCTGGTAGGTGGTAGACACGACGAACTCTCGACTGGCAAGGTACTCCGCCAGTCGCGCGATGGCTTCCGACTTCTTGTCCTTTTGCATTGCTCCGTCCTACTCAAAAAAAATGCCCTGCGCCGGATGACGAGGCAGCAGGGTCATAACCACCCAAGCCTCTGCAGGTATGATTGAGCCCCAGTCGGGGCACCTGCTGTCATCGGCGAACGCGTTATTGTATCAGATTGCGTGCTATTCAACGAGCGACGTGGCGGCCTTCAGGTCCACAGGCACACCGGGACCCATGGTGGAGGTGAGAGTGATGCTCTTGATGTACTGGCCCTTGGCGCCGCTCGGCTTTGCCTTCACGATGGCGTCGACGACCGCGCTCAGGTTCTCAACGAGCGCAGTCTTCTCGAAGCTCACCTTGCCGATGATGAAGTGGATGATTGCCGTTCGGTCGAGACGAAACTCAGCACGGCCCTTGCGTGCATCAGCGATGGCACGAGCCAGGTCATCCGGCTGAATGACCGTACCCGACTTGGGGTTCGGCATCAGCCCACGACGGCCAAGAATCTTGCCGAGCTTGGCTACCTTGGGCATCATGTCCGGAGTCGCCATCGCCATGTCGAACTCGAGCCACCCATCCTCGATCTGCTTGACGATGTCCTCAGCCCCAACGTGGTCGGCGCCGGCGTCCAGGGCCGCCTTGGCATTCGGTCCCTGCGCGAAGACCAGAACCCGGACCCTCTTTCCGAGACCGTGCGGCAGGACCGCAACTCCCCTGACCTGCTGGTCCGCACTGCGAGGATTGAGACCCATCCGCATGTGGACCTCGACTGTCTCGTCGAATGCGGCGTAGGCGGCCTTCTTGACGACGTCCACCGCCTCGTCCGGAGCGTACGCCTTCTCGGGCGATACGAGGACCGAAGCCGCGTTGTACTTCTTTCCGTGCGCTGTCATTGCTGCTCCCATTGCGTGGAATGCTACGTTACTCTTCGACGGCCACGCCCATGCTGCGGGCGGTGCCGGCTACGATCCTGGCAGCGGCGTCCACGTCCCTGGCATTGAGGTCCTTCATCTTCGTCCGGGCCACCTGGTAGAGCTGATCGTGGGTCAGCGTTCCGGCCGACTGGCGGGCAGGAGTACCGCTTCCCTTCTCGATGCCGAGGGTACGGCGGACGAGGTCAGACACCGGAGGCTGCTTCGTCACGAAGGTGAAGGAACGGTCATGGTAGATCGTGATCTCAGCCGGGATGATGAATCCTTCCTGAGAGGCAGTCCGCTCGTTGTACTCCTTGCAGAACTGCATGATGTTCACGCCGTGCTGGCCGAGCGCAGGGCCGATAGGCGGCGCAGGCGTCGCCTTCCCCGCGGCGATCTGAAGCTTGACGATTGCTGTGACTCTCTTCTTAGCCATTGCTACAGTTTCTCCACGGAGAGGAAGTCCAACTCAACAGGTGTTTCCCGGCCAAAGAGTGAAAGCGAAACAACCGCCTTACCCTTCTCGCCGTTGACCTCCTCAACTTTCCCGATGAAATCGATGAACGGGCCGTTTGTAACCCGGACGCTGTCACCCTTCTTGAACGCGACCTTGACCTCGGTCGGCGAGTCCTGCATGCGACGGAGGATGGTCTCAGCCTCGGCCTCTACGAGCGGCGTCGGCTTCACGCCCGTGCTGACGAAGCCAGCCACACCGGGCGTATTCCGGACGATGTCCCAACTTTCTTCGTCCAGGTTCATCTGGACCATGATGTAGCCGGGAAACGCCTTGCGCACCGCGGTCCGGCGCTTCCCGCCGCGGATCTCCATCTCGTTGGTCGTAGGGACAACGACGGAGAAGATCTTGTCTCCGGCGTCCATGTACTTGATGCGCTGCTCAAGGTTTCGCTTGGCGCGGTCCTCACGGCCGGACGAGACGTACAGTAGATACCATTCACCCTGTGGCATGCACGTCCTATCCGTTCAGGAGCAAGAGGCTCATCAGCTTGAGGAAGACGAAATCGATGCCCCCAAGGACGGCCCCCACGACGAGGCAGACAGCCGCGACAAGCAGGCTCAGCCGGACCGCCTCACGCCGGCTCGGCCAGTGAGCCTTCCGCAGCTCCTGATAGGCATCGGCGAAGAAGCGCAGCCTGGACGGCTTCTTCGTCAGCACAGGCGCGGGTTTCGATGCCTTGACCTTCCTCGACTCGGTCGAGTCCTTCGCGGGGGCGGGCGCCTCAGCGACCGCGACCGCCGCAGCCTGCCGCGCCTCTTCGGTGCGACCTGGCGCCGGAGCAGCCGCGGAAGCAGCCAACTTGCGCTTCTTGTCTTTCAATGCCATTCCTACTTCGTCTCGCGATGCTCGGTGTGCGTCCGGCACTTCGGGCAGTACTTCTTCAACTCGAGCCGACCCGAGTCGTTCTTCTTGTTCTTCTCGCTCGTGTAGTTGCGCTCCTGGCACTGGGTGCAGGCGAGCTGTATCACGAGACGCTGTTCGCCCTTCTTAGCCATCTACTTCAGCACCTTGGTGATGACACCGGCGCCGACGGTGTGACCGCCCTCCCGGACTGCAAACCGGAGTCCCTCTTCCATGACGACCGGGACGAGCGTCTTGATCTTCATGCTCGTCAGGCTGTCGCCCGGCATCGCCATCTCAACGCCATCGGGGAGGATGATTTCTCCGGTGACATCAGTCGTGTGGATGAAGAACTGAGGTTTGTACCCGGTGAAGAACGGGGTGTGCCGGCCGCCCTCTTCGCGCTTGAGGATGTAGATCTCCGCCTGGGCCTCGGTGTGCGGAGTGACACTGCCGGGCTTGGCCATGACCTGGCCGCGCTCGATGTCTTCACGGTCAATTCCACGCAGCAGCACGCCGACAGCGTCACCGGCCTCAGTGCTGGTGAGGGTCTTGTGGAACATCTCCATGCTTATGGCTACGGACTTCTTGGTGGGCTTGATGCCCACGATCTCGACTTCGTCGCCGGCCTTCAAGACACCGCGCTCCACGCGACCCGTCGCGACGGTGCCGCGGCCCTTGATGCTGAAGACATCTTCGATAGGCATCAGGAAGGGCCTGTCCTTATCGCGGATCGGGGTCGGGATGTAGCTGTCCATGGCATCGACGAGAGTCCAGACCTTGCCGCACCACTGGCACTCGCGCTTGCCGCAGCCGCACTCGAGGGCCTTCAGGGCGCTCACGTGGACCACGGGCAGCGTGTCGCCGGGGAAACCATTGGACTTCAGGATATCGCGTACCTCGACCTCGACCAGCTCCAAGAGCTCCGGGTCCTCCATGAGGTCGACTTTGTTGAGGGCGACGAGCATGGCGGGCACTTCCACCTGATGCGCCAGAAGGATGTGCTCTCGCGTCTGGGGCATCGGGCCGTCATCCGCAGCGACCACGAGCACAGCGCCGTCCATCTGCGCGGCGCCGGTAATCATGTTCTTGATGTAGTCGGCGTGCCCGGGGCAGTCGACGTGGCAATAGTGGCGCTTCACAGTCTCGTATTCCAGGTGGGAGATGGCGATGGTAACGCCACGGGCCTTCTCTTCAGGAGCGTTGTCGATC
Organism: uncultured Dehalococcoidales bacterium; assembly: GCA_964561465.1. Taxonomy (GTDB): domain Bacteria; phylum Chloroflexota; class Dehalococcoidia; order GIF9; family AB-539-J10; genus SKVJ01. Next base: position 6,258 of record CAZLPP010000052.1, on the reverse strand, counting down.
TGATCGAACGCGCGGAACTCGTTGTAGCCCGCTCCCGACTTCGACAGAACGAGTGTGATAGCGGCGGTCAACGTCGTCTTGCCGTGGTCGACGTGACCGATTGTGCCCACATTGCAGTGTTCCTTAGTCCGCTCAAAGGTCCGCTTTGCCATTTCGCCGTAACCTCCTTAACTACCTGAGAAAGCCCACAATCAGATTCGAACTGATGACCCCGTTCTTACCAAGAACGTGCTCTACCGACTGAGCTATGTGGGCCTGTCGCCGTCTGCAGTGGTGGAGAGGGCAGGATTCGAACCTGCGAAGCCCAACGGGCGGCAATTTTACAGACTGCTCCGATTAACCACTCCGGCACCTCTCCCGAGGGCAGTAGTTTACCACAAGCTACCGCAGCAAGTCTACGTAGCCCGAGAGGGGATTCGAACCCACTAGCCGACCGATTACAAATCGGTTGCGCTGCCATTGCGCCACTCGGGCGCGACAAACCGCTGAAGTATAAGAGGTTCGTACGGGGAGTGTCAAAGGACGCTCGAAGAGACTGAAGTGGCCTTGGCGCTTGCTGCGAGGGCGGCCGGAGCCACCCGCTGTGGCTACCAGCTGCGGTGCATCCCTCGTTTCTCGCCTCCAGGCGGGCTCAATTGGACACAGCAGGGTTCGCTGCACGCGCCGGGTCTCTCCATCTAGCGTCGCCTGCCCGGCACAGCCGCATGACGTGCCGGCCAGTGCCCCAGCATGCATTCACGGGCAGTGCTTCGGTCGCGGCAGAACGACAGACGGCATCGACAGTCTACAGCGCCGCGCCGGGGAAATCGTCGTGCGCGAGCCCTCGGTGCCTGCCAAGGCATCAGCCCGGCCCCCTGCACGGTCCCCTGCATGGTCCGGACCGGGCGCCGGATAGCGCTGCATTTTGATTTGCACCTGTCCCTGTACTACCATCTGCGACACGAATCCGCGATTCCGAAGGAGGTGTTGCGCCATGGCAACAACGGTGTTCCAGACTCCAATCAAGCTCGTGTTCGGCGCCGGCACGGTCGCAAAGGCCGGCGAGGAGGCTGCGCTGCTGGGCAAGCGCGCCCTCATCGTCATCGGCGGTTCAAGTGCGAAGAAGACCGGCCTGCTGGACGCAGTGTCGTCGGACCTGAGAGCGCACGGCGTCGAGGTCGTCGTATATGAGGGTATCACGCCGAACCCTCGCGCTGCCGATATCGACGCGGGCGCCAAGGAGGCCGCCGCGAAGGCAGTCGACCTCATCGTCGGACTGGGCGGTGGCAGCGTCATGGATGCGTCGAAGGCCATCAAGCTCGGCTACTCCAGCGGACGGCCTGTGTTCGACTTCTACAGCGGTCAGGCGGACGCCAAGACCGTCTCGGCCAGGGCTGCGCTCATGCTGATTCCTACGATGGCGGCCACGGGTTCCGAGTTCAACAACTGGGCGGTCGTCACCGACTGGCAGTCTCACGAGAAGCGGGCGATCGGGGTTCCGCTCTACTACCCGGCAACGTCAATCGTTGACCCCGCGCTGACGCTGACGATGCCGGTCTCCCAGGTGGCGAAAGGCGGCGTCGACATCTTCCTGCATGTCATGGAGAACTACATCACGCACGAGGACGGCGCTCCGATGGCCGACGCGATACGTGAAGCCATCATGAAGGTGGCGGTCGACTGGTTGCCCGTGTCCGTCAAGGACCCTCGCGACCTCGAAGCAAGGACCAACCTGAGCTGGGCGAGCACGCTCGCCTGCTCTCAGGCCATCGCGCTGGGCGGTGGACTGGGCTATCGTCCCATCCACCTCATCGAGCACCCCATCAGCGGCTACTTCGATGTCGCTCACGGCGATGGGCTGTCCGCTCTCCTGCCGGCATGGTTGCAGCAGAGCATGCCGCTTCGTTCGTCCCGCATCAGGAAGATGGCGAAGAACGTCTTCGGTTCTGAGGCAGAACCGGTTGCCGCAGTTGAGCAGTGGCTCAAGGCAGTCGGCATGAACGTCAGGCTCTGTCAGCTTGGAGTGAAGGAAGACAGGCTCGAGGCGATGGCGCAGACGGCGCTGGATACGTCGCGTGGCTTCCTGGCCAAAGACGCGGTTCACAACTCGGTCGCGAGCATCAGCGCACTGTACCGCGCTGCACTGTAGCCCGGCAGCTTCACCGGCACACCTTGCGCCTTTGAACGGGGAGGGACACACCCTCCCCGTCTTGTCTCATTGGCCGCGGTCATCCGCCAGTCTCGTGCAACCAGGCAGTCAGGGCCGCGAAGAACTCGTCCCGTGCGTACCGCTCCAGCCACGGGTAGTGCCCGCAGCGCGCCAGCTCGAGGTACTCCAGCTGGGGCATGGCCGCCAGAAGTGAGTCGCGAATCATCACACCCGGATGGGGATCCAGGTCGCCGTGCAGCATCAGAACTGGCTCGCTGACTCTCGTGAATGCGGCCGGATAGACACCGCTACGCTGAAGCCTCATCATGTCGCCCCACGCCTCACGTTGCCCGCGGGCATCGTACAGGACCGTCTCATCCGGATGGGGCAGCAACTCGCAGGAGTAGAGCGGCTCAAGCATTCTCCCCGTAACGCAGAGTCGAACGTCCGCATCCCGGATCCGCCGCGACGTCCCACGAAGATGCTCGGCCAGAGCCGGCGTCATCCGCTCTCTGACGGTCCGCTCGAGCCGCGAACGCGACCGAGGGTCGAACGTGCCGCAACTGACGAGAACCAGGCGCGAAGCGAGGCCCGGGTACGCGGCTGCAAAAGCAAGCACGAGCATGGCTCCCCAGGACTGGCCGACAAGGGCAGGAGGCGCACCGCGGCAGTACGTCTCCACAGCCGCGTGGAGGTCCTCCACGTGGCGTTGAACCGTGAGAGGTCCAGCACCACTGCAGCGCTGAAGCGGCTCAATGATCCGAAATGCTCCACTCAGCCGCCGGCACACAGGAGCCACGTAGCCCGGCGCACCTGGTCCGCCATGAACGACCACGATGGACGGGCCGGACTCGCCGTAGCTGCGAACATCGACAGGGCACGCGGTGTCGTGTTCCGAAGGTTCGCGTGTCACGTACCTCGACGCCTCCCCGGCGGCGCTATGTGGTGTGCGTCCGCTGCAAGCGGCGTTCCGGTACGTGCGGTCCGTGGAGTGTCTTCGGGCAGCTCGGGAGCGTGCGCGCGTCTGGTTGCGGTGGAGGCGCCTATCCTCCCATTTGCAGCGGCCGCAGCCACGACCGCGCGCATCCGGGAGGTACGGGTATCGGGACGCCTCGCGGACTGAATCCAGTGGAGGACTCCTCGCCGGTACGAGGCGGGAAAGGCATTCCAGTTGCGACGAGCATCCGGAAGAGCGTTGAGCGCTGATGCAAGGTCCACCGGCTCCACGAGGTTCTCCACGTCGGTGAGATGGTTCCAGCTCCCGTTCAGCCTCGCAGCGGCGACAGCCTCCAACCCGCGCGGCTGCATGAGCCCGGCCAGCGTGAGGCGCTCCACGCGCTCCTTGTTGCTCTTCGACCATTGGCTGGTCGGGCTGCGCGGTGTGCAGAGGAGCATCGTTCTCATATCGTCGAGTTTGCGCAACCTGCTGTCGATCCAGCCGAAGCAGAGTAACTCCTCGACGATCTCGTCGTACGACGGGCGCGGTTTGCCCGTGGCTCTGCGGTACGTGATGAGCCACACACCCTGAGAGACGAGATGGTTGGCTGAAAGCCAGTCACGGAGCTCCTGTCTGCTATGAACATGAAGCTGTTCCAGTGTGTCAAGTCGCGATGGATGCGTCATGCTGATTCCGACGGCGGGTGCTACCGAGCCACGCGTAGCGCGGCTATCCTTTGGAGCGCGAACCGCCCCCCTGGAGGATGATATATTGTTGGTGAGTCAAGCTGTCAAGGAGGTACGCCAGCATGGCGGGCTCGCATGGCTTCCCGACTCCCGCGGAATTGACAGACGCCAGGCGCACGGCGGATCTCGTCGAAGTACCTCCACGGCTGGTTCTCGCAATCTCAGGCGCCGGGGCACCCGACCAGCCGGAGTTCATCTCGTCCCTCGGTGCGCTGTACGGCATCACCTACGGACTGAAGTTCGGTCGCAAGAAAGCCGGAGGCACCGACTTCAAAGTCGGCGCGCTGGTGGGCATATGGCGCATCGAAGCCTCCGCACACGCGGAGGGGCGGACGCCGCCGCGCGAGTCATGGCGCTGGACGATGCAACTCGACGTGCCTCCGGACGTCGCACCGGACGAAATCCGCAATACGGTGAGCGCGGCGGTGGCCAAGAAGGGGGGCAAGCTGCAGGGCAATCCGTACGCGAGCAAGGTCCTGCTAGTCCCCGAGCCGGCGCGGCAATACGGCAGGATACTGCACATCGGGCCTTACTCCGAGGAGCCCGCGAGCTTCAGAACCATCGAGGCGCTGCTGACCTCAAGCAGACTTCGGCGTGAGCCGTGGCATGTGGAGGTGTACCTGTCGGACCCCGGCCGAACCGCGCCGGACAAGCTCAAGACGGTGCTGCTGGCGCCGATTGCGGGTCAATGAGACCGCGGCGACAGACACGTCGATGCTGGTGCAGACAGGCGCGACGTTCGCGCGGGGCACAGACGCGCACGGGCACTCGCGACACAACGGGCTCAGTCTCCCCTCGGCCGATGGTATTGCCACTCCGGACGGGCTGAGTCAAGGTGGTGAGGAGCCGGTAGGGTACCACACGTCGCCATCATCACTCCGCACTCATCCCGGCAGGTGGAACAACGCGTTGGGGACGTCGACCGGGTCAAGCGAAGTTGCGGGTGCGACGCAGCCTGAATCGAAGCGCGCCCGGTTCTGAAGCACCGTCCTCACGCTGGAACCGGTTCTTCTCAAGGACTCGAATGGAACCGGTCACCTCCGGGAACGTCTCCGCAACAATGCTCTCCACCGCGTTGTACGAGAAGGCATGCCGCACGAGACCCTCGACCGCTTCAGTTCCGTAGCCCAGGCCCTGGTACTCTTTGAGGAACGAGTATCCGATCTCGACGCTGCCGGAATCGTCGGGCTTGCCCTTGAAGCCGCAGCCCCCGATGAGGCGCGGGCCGTCGTGGGACGCGCGCAGTACAACGTAGAAGTATCCCCATGGCAGGTTCGCCGGATCGTGCTCGATGAGGTCAAGCATGTACTGCATCGTGCCGATGTCGTTGTGCTCCGGCGGCCATCCGGCGAGAACCTCAGCACCGAGGAGGACGCTCAACAAGGGCCTGTTGTGCATCTCGGCTTTCAAGAGGGCGCGCGTGGCTCCGACAAGGTGCAGACGGGCCGTCTCCAGGGTAGGGGCACTCGGCGGAGTCAAGAGAGCAAGCCTCGCGATACATGCTGAGGGGTAGCAGTGGCTCCGCAGGTAGGATTCGAACCTACAACCAGACGGTTAACAGCCGCCTGCTCTACCGTTGAGCTACTGCGGAACGCAACGCGGCGCATATTGTAGCATGGCCAGGGACTGGTGCGCACCGCGCGGGTGATCGAGCGACGGGGTTCCGGCTGGTGGCAGCAGGCGCTGCCGGACCTGGACTCGAACCAGGGCTAAGGGATCCAAAGTCCCCTGTGCTACCGCTACACCATCCGGCAATGAGGATTGCGTGCCGAAGGTCGGACTCGAACCGACACGAAGGTTACCCTCCAACAGTTTTTGAGACTGTCGCGTCTACCATTCCGCCACTCCGGCCCCGATACAGAGGACAGCCGCAAGGCTGAACGCAGAACACGGACCGATCGCCCGTGCGACTGCGAAAGTGATTCTACCACAGAGGTTAGCCGTCGGAGGAGCGCGGCGGCCACTCGCACAGGAGTTGCTCCGGCAGGCGAACAAACTCCGCCAGAGGTATCGTCGTCCACGTCTCGGTCTTGATACCACCTTCAAGCGAAGCCAGCGACAGAGGCAGCCGGGCAGCCGATTTCTGGTCGGCGGCCTCGTAGACGATCATCATGTCGTATGGTCCCAGCAGTCCGTACGCTCCCACCACCCTGATACCGAGGGAAGCGATATGCTGGGCAGCGTGTTCCCAGGCGATGCCGAAGTCCGTGATGCTGTTTGGGCCCTCCGAAGTGAACTTGATCAGGGTCACGTACGTCGTCATCGTCCCCCTCCTTCGCCATGGCCCGGCGCTCCGCGATTCCCGGCTGGCGTCATTCGCCGGGCGGGCGTTCGCCTCTACCTGAACCGAAATCAAACACAGGACTCGCCCTTTGTCAAACTAGACGCCGCCTTGGCGCAGGCGCGAAGATCACCAGATTGCTGCCTCCGCGGTCGCTGACACGTAC
>CAZLPP010000051.1:0-15644 GCA_964561465.1 uncultured Dehalococcoidales bacterium | reverse complement strand
GCAAGGCCCACGCCCGAACCACCGATGACGCCGTAGGTGAGAACGAGGCTCCAGATGCTCGGAAGAACGTCAGGAAGGATGCCCGAGAGTATCCAGCCCGCGCCGACCAGGACGCCGCCGATGATGCCGACCTTCTTCGGACCAAGTGTGCCGAGCAGGCGTCCACCGAAGAACATCAATATGGCGAAGAATGCGAGAAAGACCATGAACGGCGCCCCGCTGTCGAAGGCGCTGGTCTGAAACAGCTTCTGCACGGGATTCCGGAAAACGCTGTACGCGTACACGCTGCCGAGGCAGATATTGGTGAGGAAGCCTGCCACGACGAACAGCCAGCGGCCTTTTTCGGGAGTCATCCCGAAGACTCGCTCTGTGCCTGGTTGGGTCATCCCTGAGTCCTCCTTGCCGGTCACTTGTGGACCGCTAGTGGCGGGCTATAGTACCGCACTCAAGTCGCATTGTCGCCCCCGCCGCGAAGCTGCGACGGTGCTTTACAGCGCCGCGATGCCGATCTTCGCGTACTCGATGTCCACCGCCGGGTCCGGCCAGCCGCTGACGGCCACGGCGCCGATGACGGTTCGGGGCTGCGCCTGCTCGTCCCAGATGCAGACACCGCCGCCAAGCGACGTCACGTTCGGGTCGGCCCAGTCGGCAAGCCCTATCCTCATCTGCGCCATCCAGTCAGCGACCACGGAGGTATCGCGCCTGAACTTGGCCGCACTGTAAGCCTTCACCTGGGCCACGCGCTTGGAGTTCCAGCTTGCACCGTCCATGCTGACGAATTTGATGAGGTCGCCTCTGTAGTCGACCACGGCGATGGAGATGGGCACGCCCTTCTCTTTCCTGCAGTGCGCGACAATGGCGTTCACTATCCGGTCGGCGTCATCCAGTCCGAGCATCTTGCGTTCGTACATCGGCTTCCCCTCCGTGCGCCCTCGTGGTTTCGTTGGAGAGAGCGCGCTGCGCAATGGTAGCAGGTGCCCGGCAGTTCGTGGTGGACTGGTCGCGATTCGCCGAGCAGGCGTCTACCGGAGGGGAATCATCCGCGGAGCAGGGCCACAACGTCGGCCGGATGCCGCGCCAGGGTCCTGGCGCCGTTTGCGAGGAGTTCTTCGGTGTCCCGGAAGCCCCAGAGCACGCCGACGCCGTGCAGTCTGGCCGCCGCGGCCGTCTGCATGTCGACTCCTGAGTCGCCGATGTAGAGGCATTCGCCTGGGTCAACGGACATTCCCTCGACGATGTGCAGCGCGCCGGCGGGGTCAGGCTTGCGCGGGAACCGCGCGGACTCGCCGAGCACGTACTCGAACGACCACCGGGGCAGCAGCCTGGATATCATCGACTCGGTGTAGTCCTGGGGTTTGTTCGAGAGCACCGCGAGGTGCACGCCACGCACCGCGGCCTCGTCGAGCATCTCGGCGATGCCGTCGTACGGCTTCGTGTGGTCCATCCACCGCCTGGTGTACTCCTCGTTGATCAGGGGGATCAGCTTCGCGATGGTTGCATCGTCACGCCGGTCTTCCGGCAGCGACCGAGAGGCCATTGCCTTCCTGCCGTCGCCGACGAAGCGCCGGTAGGAGTCGACCTCGTGAGTGGGAAGACCGAGCCGGGTCAGCGCTGCGTTCGTAGACTCGGCGACGTCGCGCAGCGTGTCGAGCAGTGTGCCGTCGAGGTCGCAGATGAGTGCGTGAAACGCCATCGGCACATAGTAACAGCAAGTGCTGGTGCCGTGCGAGCGCCTGTGGCGCTTCGCGGATGCGGGTCCTCCAGGAGCCGAAGCGTGCAGCGTGCTAGGTCAGTGAGGCGCCGCACTTCGTGCAGGTTCGTGTGAACCAGTAATCCGTATGCCCGCACGTGCTGCAGCGCGCTCTCTCTGCCTGGTGCCGCAGCAGGGCGGCCACGCCGTGCGTCCTGGAGTACTCCAGGTCCTCGATGATGTCACGGTGGTGAGAGATGCCGTCGACGACGTGCGCGTCCATGAAACGCTTCAGGCGGTCGCACGGGAACTCGGCGCACTCGTAGCAGCGCGTGATAGCGTGAGCGGCGGTACAGGAGCGAAATCCGTGTCGACACTCGCGGCACGGCTTCATCACCCGCTCGGAGAGGCAGCCATCGCACGTGACCTCCTCGGCCGATATGCCGTGACGCTCCGCCACGACCCGCACCTGCGCGGCGTCTTCGCGCCGCGGCGCCAGGTAGGACGGGCACGTCCCGCAGTAGATGCCGCAGATGGCGGCCAGCGCCGGGTCATGACTCTCAGCCATCGGTCCTCCAGTGCACCTTGCGCGTCCCGTTCTCTCGGGACACGCAAGGCTGCATCGTCCCCTCGATGCAGGGGCTCTCTGCGCCGGGCAGTCGCCGGGCTTCCTTCGCCTCGACAGACTGCGGATGAGCGTCACGGCGACGGGTCCGACCACGCCGCGGGCCGCCGCGAAAGCGGGCGGCCCGCGGCGTTTCACGTACTAGATTGGAGCGACGGGTATGCAGCCGGCCTTGACCAGTGCGTCGTGCTCGTCGCGCGCGCCCTGTATCATCGTCTTCGCCATCTCGCGGAGCTGTTCGGGGGTGGCCTTCTTCGTCGCGACACCCTGCTCCTGGGCCTTCATGCCCACGGCGACAGCCTCCCTGATGAACGCCTCCAGCTGGTTCATGGTCGGGGAGATGTACTCGTCGCTGAGGCCCTGCTCGACGGCGTAGTCGGCCAGCGCCACGGCTGCGGCGATGCACATCTCATCGGTGATGGTCTTCGCCTGCACGTCGAGGACGCCGCGGAACAGCGCCGGGAAGACGGTGGAGTTGTTCACCTGGTTGGGGAAGTCGGAGCGACCCGTCGCCACGATGCGTGCACCAGCCTCTTTCGCCTCCCACGGCCAGATCTCGGGTATCGGGTTCGCGCACACGAAGCAGATGGCGTCCTTCGCCATGCCGGCTATCTCGGCCTTGGTGATGACGTCCGGACCGGACTTGGCCAGCGATACAAGGACGTCGGCTCCCTTCAGCGCTTCCGCGAGGTTGCCGGTCCTGCGCTCGACGTTGGTGTTGAGGCAGAAGCTCCACTTGTGGACGTAGGTGTCCTTCTCAGCCTCGATGTCCTTCCGGCCGGGATGCAGGATGCCCTTGCTGTCGACGACCACCGCCGTCTTCGGGTTGATGCCCATGGCGAACATCAGCCGGGCGCAAGCGACGTTCGCGGCGCCCGCGCCGTTCAGGACCACGCGCGCCTGCTCGGGCTTCTTGCCGACTATCCTCAGCGCGTTGATGAGCCCGGAGAGGATGACCGTGGCCGTTCCCTGCTGGTCGTCGTGGAAGATAGGTATCTCGGCCTCGGCGCGGAGCTGGTCGAGGATGCGGAAGCACTTGGGGCTGGAGATGTCTTCGAGGTTGATGGCCGCGAAGGAGGGCTGGAGCCACTTCACCGCCTTGATAATCTCGTCCGGGTCCTTGGTGCCGAGGCAGATGGGCACTGCATCCACGCCGCCGAGGTGCTTGAAGAGCATGCACTTGCCTTCCATCACCGGGTAGCCTGCCTTCGGGCCGATGTCGCCGAGTCCGAGCACGCGCGTGCCGTCGGTCACCACCGCGATAGTGTTCCACCTGCCGGTGAACTCGTTGACCCGGGACTCGTCGGCCTGGATGGCCCGGCATGGCGCGGCAACGCCGGGGCTGTAGTAACACGCGAAGTCGGCGTAGCTGCGGATCTGGCACCGCGGCACCGTCTGCATCTTGCCGCGGTAGAAGGCGTGCAGCTTCATGGCGTCTTCCGCGGGCTTGTTGGCCTTGGCGAGCAGTTCCTCTTTGGTGACTCTGTTCGACATGGAACCTTACCTCCTGAACCGGTCGTTCGGATTGGCAGGACGCAGCTCGCGCTCGCTCCGGCGCCTGACTGCATCCGGCGGACGAACGCGATTGTATCGCTGTCGGCGGTTCGCAATCAATTCCACGATGAGGGTCGCCACGTCGCCTTGACGCCCGGTGCGGGCCTTGCGTAGACTTGCCCTTCGTATCGGCGCTGCATCCTCCCCTGCAGCAGTCTCGAGAGAGGTCCATAGCATGGCATTCAAGTCGCCCCGCGACATCGTCTGCGCCGTCGACGCCGCCGGCTGCGCCAAGGCAACCATCGATACTCCGCGCCTGCTGCTGCTGGGCTTCCTTGCCGGCGCCTACATCGCCTTCGGCGGGCTGCTGGCCGTCATCGTGGGCGGAGGCGCTCCCGGACTGGCCGCCGCCAACCCGGGACTGCAGAAGTTCGTCTTCGGAGCGGTGTTTCCGGTCGGCCTCATGCTGGTCGTCATCGCTGGCGCCGAGCTGTTCACCGGCAACACGGCGACGTGCCTTCCGGCGGTGCTGGCCCGGCGCATCTCATGGGGTTCGGTCGCCCGGAACTGGGTGCTCTCGTACCTCGGCAACTTCGCCGGTTCGCTCTTCGTGGCGTACTTCCTGACGTTCCTGACCAGCCTGCTGCTCAAGGACCCGTGGCTCTCGAGCATCATCGGCATCGCCGAGGCCAAGACCTCTCAGGCTTTTCTGCCCCTGCTGTTGAAGGCGGTCGGCTGCAACTGGCTCGTCTGTCTTGCCGTCTGGCTGGCTGTCTCGGCGGATGACGTCGCAGGCAAGATAGCGGCTATCTGGTTCCCCATCATGGCCTTCGTGGCCATCGGCTTCGAGCACAGCGTCGCGAACATGTACTTCATCCCCGCGGGCATGTTCTACGGCGCCGATGTGACCTGGGCGGACTTCCTCGTCGGGAACCTCGTGCCCGTGACTCTGGGCAACATCATTGGCGGGATGGTCTTCGTCGGAGTCGTCTACTGGCTGCTCTACGGCGCACGACCTGGCACAGGGGACGGGGCAGCGTAGCCGCGTCACTTCGACTGGGCGAGCTTCTGCCGCCTGCGGAAGTCCTGGATGAACCGCCTCATATAGTTGTCCCGGCCGAGCAGCGCGTCGGCCGCCAGCGCATATTGCCGCACCTTCGCGACGTCGACGACCGGGCAGTTGACGCCGAGCTGGATGACGATGCTGAGGAACACGCCGTTGAGCAGCGGCCGTTCGGGCAGCCCGAAGGAGACGTTGCTGGCGCCGAGCGTCATGTTCACGCCTAGCTCTCGCCGCACGGCGCTGATGGCCTCGACCAGGGTCGCTCCGGCGCCGGTGTTGGCGGCGACCGGTATGTTCAGGCAGTCGATGACGATGTCCTCGCGTTTCAGACCCATCGCTTCGGCGCGTTCGACGATGCGGTGGGCGAGCTGAATGCGTCTCGCGGCGTCGGCGGGGATGCCCTTCTCGTCCATGGTAAGGCCGATGACCGCGGCATGATGCTCCTTGACGACCGCCAGCACGTCCTGCAGAGAGGATTCCTCGGCCTTGACCGAGTTGACCAGCGCGCGGCCTTTGTACACCCTAAGCGCCGCTTCAAGCGCCCGCGGGTTGCCGCTGTCGATGCACAGCGGCGCGTCGGTGACCTCCATGACGGCCAGCACCGCCTGCGGCAACAGGGTCGCCTCGTCGACGCCGGTCGCGCCCACGTTGACGTCGAGGATGTCTGCCCCAGCTTCGACCTGCTGCGCCGCTTCCTGGCGCACGAGGTCGAGCTTGCCGGCGAGCAACTCCTCCTGGAGCTTCTTCTTGCCCGTCGGGTTGATGCGCTCGCCGATGAGAATCGTGGGGCCGGTGTCGCTGATGACGACCTCGCGGGTCAGGCTCGAGACCTTCGTCTGCATGACGCTATCCTCCCGGTTGCTTCCATTCACTCAGTTGCGTGTGCTGCACGAATCGCTGCATGAATCCATCGGTGGCTGCCAACTCGAGGTAGGCGATGCGGCGCGCGAGCGCCCGGGCGCCGCGACGCGCGGACGTGCTCGCCAGCACCAGCTTCGCGCCGGCGCCGGCCGCGTTGCCTACCTGCCGGAAACGGGAAAGGGGCAGAGGTGGGAGCATGCCGATGCTCACCGCGCTATCGACGTCGATGTACGTTCCGAAGGCGCCCGCGATGATGACGGAGGACAGGTCCCGCGGAGCGAGACCGGCGTTGCGCAGCAGCGTGTCGATACCGGTGGCGATGGCCGCTTTGGCGAGTTGAAGCTGCCGGATGTCCCCCTGGGTGACAGCCAGTGCGTCCGCCCCGTCCCGGCTCTCCTCCGGGACGAGCACGAACTCCCGCGAGTTGCCGCTGCCTCTGACGCGCGGATTGGCGGCATTCAGCCTGCCCGTCGCATCGGCGATGCCCTTGCGCACAAGCTCAGCCAGCGCATCGAGGATGCCCGAGCCGCAGATGCCGACGGGTGCAGCGTCGTCGATGACCTGCAACTGGACGTCGCTCTCGCTCAGCGCAACGTGCTCGATAGCTCCCGGAGCGGCGCGCATGCCGTCCCTGATGTGGCCGCCCTCGAACGCCGGGCCGGAGGCGCAGGATACGCTCGTGAGCGCGCCGTTCGCCGCGAGGCAGACCTCCGTGTTGGTGCCGATGTCTATGGCCAGCGCCGGGTCTCCGCTCCGCTCGAGACCGGTGGCGGTGAGCATGGCTACGTGGTCGCCTCCCACGAATCCGGCGACGTTCGGCAGGAAGTGCACGTACGCGCCCGCTCCCAGCAGCAGGCCCAACTCGCGGGCCTTGACGTCGATGGCGTCGCTCAGCGCCGGCACGTAGGGGGCGCGTGAGAGCGACTCGACCGGAAGCTGGAGCAGCAGGTGATGCATGGCGGTGTTGCCCGCGACGACGCCCTCGAGGATCCGCTGCGGGTCGACGTGCGCTGCGGCAGTGAGCTCCGAGACGAGCCCGTTGATCCCCTCGATGACGGACTGTGAGAGCTCCGCAAGCCTGCCCTCGTGCGTGAGAGCGTAGGAGAGACGCGTGACCACGTCCTCGCCAAAGCGTATCTGCGGGTTCATAACGCCGCGCGCCGCCAGCGTGGCGCCGGTCGACAGGTCGACCAGATAGGCCGCAATCTTGGTGGTGCCGACGTCGACCGCAAGGCCGAGCGTCGGCGATGGCCACGGTCCGACGGCGATGAGTTCGCCAGCTCGAAGCGACGCCTCGACGGTCCAGTCGTTCGCCCTGAGCAGGGAAGAGGCCGACCGGACTGCAAACAGGTCGATGCTCTCACACGCACCGGCGGATGCCGCGTTCAGGGCTGATGCTACGCGGTCGGCGTCGCCGGCCACGTCGCGCATCGACGGCGGAGGCACTGTGACCCGTCGACCCGTCACGGGCGGGTCGGCTGCGGCCGTCACCTGTAGCCCCTCGACCTGCGTCCGCTGCGTGGCCGTCAGCGACTCGGGGGGCACGTGGAGTACGCAGTCGGTCGTGGGGACGGCCTGGCAGGCAAGCCTCAACCCATCTGCAATCTCATCCTGAGAGAGCAGGGACCGCTCGGTCGAGGTCGGCTGCGTCAGGGTGCCCTCGACCAGCCGGACGCGGCAGCGCCCGCAGGTCCCGCGGCCGCCGCAGATGGCGGAGAGCCCGACGCCGAGGCGGTGCGCGCACTCCAGCAGCGTGAGGCCCCGGGGAAGACGGCCTCGCCGCCCCACGGGCTCAAAATCGACGTGGACTCGCCCTCCGGCAGTTCCGGCTTCGTCAGTTGCGTTGAGCTGCGGCATGCCGCTCCATCTGCAGGCTCTCTCGCGAGCAGCCTCGGGCGATTATAACCCAAACGCGCCGTGCGGCGCGCTCGGGTGTCTCTATGCGGCGGCGTAGCGTCACGACTGCGCGACGCTCGAACCGATGATGAGTCGCTGCACCTCCGAGACAACCTCGTATATCTGCGTGACCTTCGCGTCTCGGTAGAGGCGCTCTATCTCCAGCTCTTTCGTGTAGCCGTACGAGCCGTGTATCTGCATGGCCATATCGACCACGTCGTTTGCGGCCTGGGAGGCGATGAGCTTGGCCGTCGAGGCGTCCTTGGCCGTGAGCCGGCCCTTGTCCTTCAGGTCGGCTGTCCGGTAGGTGAGCCAGCGGGCAGCCTCGGTGCGCGCCGACATCTCACCGAGCAGTGTCTGGATGGTCGGCAGGTCCGTCATCGGTTTCCCGCGGACCATCCTGTTGCGAGCGTATTCGAGCGACATCGCGAGGGCGCCCCTGGCAACGCCGACGGCCTCGGCGGCGATGCCGAGTTGGCCGACGTTGATGGCTGTCAGCAGCACGCCGTAGCCCTGTCCCGGCTGACCGAGCAGGTTGGCTCGTGGCACGCGCACGTGGTCGAGCGCCAGCGGGCAGACGTCCTCTCCGCGGATGCCCATGCACTCGAGCTCCTTCTCGATGACGAAGCCGGGCGACTTCGGGTCGACCAGGAACGCGCTCACCTTGCCCGTGTCGTCCTTCGCAAAGATGACGGCCACCGAGGCGGACGGCGCAAGGGAGGCGAAGGTCTTCTCACCGGTGATGACATAAGAGTCGCCATCCGGGACTGCCGTCGTGGTGATGGCCCGAGGGTCGCTGCCCGTCTCGCCCTCAGTGAAGGCGAACGTGCTGAGTGACTCGCCGGCAACGAGGGCCGGGAGGTACCGCTGCTTCTGCGCCTCCGTGCCGAACCGGAGCAGGCACTCCTCCGCCAGCGCGTTGATGGCGAGTATGGCGCCGACTGTCATCGAAGCGCTGCACAGCTCCTCGATGGCGAGCACGTATGACTTGTAGCCCATGGCGGTGCCGCCGTACTCCTCCGGCATGTGCAGTCCGAAGAGGCCGAGCCGGCCCATCTCGGCTGCGAGGTCGCGCGGGAACCGGTTCTGCTCGTCTATGTCGCGCGCCCGCGGGCGGACCTTTGTCGTTGCGAACTCGCGCGCCGTCTTGATGACGTCCTGTTCCGCATCGGTGAAATCGAAGTCCATGTGGTGCTCTCCTTTCAAGACTCACGCGCTTGTCGGACCGCCGGAAACGAGCGCCGCGCGGTACGCGGTCATCTCATCGGACGAGATACGGCCGGTCTTGCGGTAGTGCTCCCGCGCATCTTCCAGTATGCGCTCGAGGTCGTCCTCCTGCCTGTCCGTGAGCGGCATCGGCCTGTGCGTGGCGATGATGTCCTCCATGCGCTCGCGGGCGTAGTCGATGCAGCTCTTCTTCCCGCTTTGCAGCCACTCGGGGTAGGTCAGCTTGTCGGACGACTTCGGGATGTACTGCTCCTGCTTCCACCACTTGCGCGTGTGGGCCTGGCCGAGGAAGTGCCCCGGCACGGGGCCGACCTGCTCGATGAGGTCCAGGGCCAGCGTCTCGTCCGTGACGGACATGCCCTCGAGGTACCGGCCGACCATGCCGGCGATGTCGTCGTCGAGCACGGCCTGGAGCGGGCTGTGGCTAAGTTCGCCGTACACGCCGCCGTGCAGCGGCCTGGAGCTGCCGCCCGAGAGGCCGGTGAAGATGGCCCGGAAGGACTTCTCGTAGGCCGACTGGTAGTCCGGGCGCTTCGAGCCGGGATAGCCGTCCGCGTTGTACGTCGGGATGCCGTAGCGGCGGCAGACCTGGTTGAAGGCCGAGATGTGGATGCACACGGCCACGTTGCCGAATGCCGGCGCCCCGGTGCTCATGTTCATCGGCATGGCGAAGTCGAGCAGCATCGTCCGCGTGCCCGGCCGGATGGTCTGCACGAGGACGAGCGCGGACATGACCTCGACCAGGTTGCTCACGAGGCTGCCGGCGAGCGTCGCCGGGGCCGAGGCGCCCATCACCGGTGCGCCAGTGATGCGGACCGGCATACCCGCCTCAGAGAGGCTGAAGGCGGAGTCGATGGCGTCCTCGAAGTACGTCAGCGGCGGCGCCGCTGTGCAGGTGCCCATGACCTCGATGCCGAGGGCCTGTGCTATCTGTATGGCGAACCTCTCGGAGTTGTAGGAGTGGCCGACCACCACTGCCTTGGACGAGTTGCGCAGCCGGGCCGCAAGGCTCTCGAGCATCCCCATGCATGGCGGCACGCCGGCGTAGCCGAAGTAGGGCGTGTACGTGGTGAAGAAGTGCAGCGTGGGCAGGTAGTCCAGCACACGGACGGCGTCGTAGTACTCCTTGCGCGTTGCCGGCCGTGGCTCGAAGGTGTCAAGGTCGATGGTGTGCTGCCCCGGCGCGGGGGCGAAGTACAATGTGTTGCCGCCCATCGTGAGCGACTTCGCCGGGTCCTTCGCGCGCCAGGAGAAGCTGCTGGGCGCTCGCCGGATGCACTCTTCGACGAGCGCGGGGGGCATGTGGACGCGGTTCGTGTCCCGATCTACCTTGCAGCCGGCCGACTCCAGCACGTCCAGACCACGTTTGTGCTCGATGCGTACGCCGGTGGTCCAGAGCACACGGAGCATACCTCGGTGGACGCTCTCGACGTCCTCTTCGCTCAGGATGTTGAGCGGCGGGAAGTTGCGAACGAACCCTCGCATCGCCATGTGCGTTCTCCTTTCTCCTGCTCGCGCCGGCGGGAGGCGCTACTCGTACGGGTACCCGGGCGCGTTCATCCCGCGGCGGTAGGTTTCCATCTCGTCCGCCGTGATGAGCCCCTCTTTCGCGTAGTGGGCGCGCGCCTCCTCGAGGATGCGCTCTATCTCCTCCTCCTGTGAAGCGGTGAGCGCCGGCGGCTTGTGGTGCGCCAGGATGTCCTCCATGCGCTCCCGCGCGTACGCGAGGCAGTCCTTCTTGCCGGATTTGAGCCACTCGGGGTAGGTGAGCCGGTCGGCTGCCTTTGGCACGTACTGTTCCGCGCGCCACCACTTCCGCGTGTGCTGACTGGAGAGGAAGTGTCCGGGGACGGGACCGACTGCCTCGATGACGTCAAGGGCGAGCGAGTCGTCGCTCACCTCGATGCCCTCGAGGAACCGGCCTATCATCCCGCTGATGTCGTCGTCGAGTATGGCCTGCAGCGGGTGGTGCGTCAGCTCAGCGGCCACGCCGCCGTGCAGCAGGATGAAGTTGGCGCCGGAGACGGCGAACAGCACGGCGTTCATCGCCCGCTCGTAGCCGCTCTGGAAGTCGATGCGCTTCGAGCCGGGCACGGCCGCTCCGTTGCACACAGGCACGCCGTAGCGGCGCCATATCTGGTTGAACGCGGCGGAGTGCAGCGCGATGGCGATGTTGCCGAAGCCCGGAGCGCCGGTCGTCATATTCTGCGGGAAGGTGAAGTCGTTCAGAAAGATGCGCGTGCCGGGACGGTGAAGCTGCAGCAGCACTATCGGCGCGATGAGGTTGGCGCAGGCGGAGACGAGCGCCCCGGCGATGGAGGCGGGCGCGGTGCCGCCGTAGACGGCGCCCTCTGAGATGCGCACCGGCAAGCCCGCCTCCGCGCCGCGCAGCCCTGCGGCGATGGCGTCCTCGTAGTAGGTCAGGGGCGGCGAGAGCAGGCAGGGGACGCAGACCTCGGCGCCGACCGCCTGGGCCATGCGGATGGTGTACTGCTCGCTTCCCTTTGAGTAGCCCTCGGTCAGGAACTTGCCCGAGTTTCGTATCTTGCCGGCCATAGATTCGAGCAGGCACATGGAAGGCGGCACGCCTTCGAAGCCGAAGTAGGGAGTGTAGCTCCAGAGGCCGTGAACCGACTCAAGCGCGTCGAGCACCTTGACCCCGTCGTAGAACTCCTTCCTCGTCGGGTGACGCGGCTCCCAGGTGTCGAGGTCGACCGTGTGGTGCCCCGGGAATGGGAGCATGTAGAGGCAGTTGCCGCCCACCTGGAGGGACATGGAGGGGTCACGGGTCTTGATGCTGAACGAGCTCGGGCACTGCCGGAGCGCCTCCTCCACCAGTGCGGGAGGGTAGCGCACGCGCCAGTCGTCATAATCGACGCGGCATCCGGCCCGCGCGAGTATGTCGAGCGCGCCCCTGTGCTCCATGTGGACGCCGGTCGTCCAGAGCACGCGCAACACGCCGCTGTGGATGCGCTCTATCTGCTCGTCGGTGAGCACCTTCAGCGCGGGGAAGCGGCGCGGGTATCCCGTGAGAGCCAACGTCTCCTCCTGCCGCCCCCCGGGCGGGGCGGCTCAGAACATTCCGAACCTCGGTGCTACTCGTACGGGTAGTTGGGCGACTTCATGCTCTCGCGGTACTCGCGCATCTCGTCGGCGGTGATGAGCCCCTGCTTCACGTAGTAGGCTCGGGCTTCCTCGAGCACGCGCTCGACGGCGTCCTCCTGAGACGGAGTCAGCGGCATGGGCTTGTGCGTTGCCAGGATCTGCTGCACGCGGTCGCGCGCATAGTCCAGGCACGTGCGCTTGCCGCCGGCCTGCCACTCGGGGTAGGTCAACCGGTCGGCCGCCTGCGGCAGGAACTGCTCCAGCTTCCACCACTTCCTGGTGTGAGGTGCGCTCATGAAGTGTCCGGGTACCGGCCCCACCTGCTCGATGAGGTCCAGCGCCAGGGCCTCCGTCGAGGTGTTCACGCCCTCCATGTACCGGCCGACCATGCCGGCCATGTCATCGTCCAGCACCGCCTGGATTGGGTGATGCGTCAGCTCGCCGTGGACGCTGCCATGGAACAGCAGGGTGTTGCCGCCGGAGATGCCGGCGGTCATGACGCGGAACGCCTTCTCGGACGCGGACTGATAGTCGGGCACCTTTGCGTTGGGGTACGCGGTGGTGTTGTCCAGCGGCACTCCGTAGCGCTGGAATATCTGGTTCGAGGCGGCGTTGTGGATGGCTATCTCGATGCCGCCGAACGCGGGCGCGCCGGAGTTCATGTTCATCGGTGCGGTGAAGTCCTTGCAGAGCACGCGTGTGCCTGGCCGGATGAGCTGGGCCAGGCAGAGCCCGGCAATGACCTCGGCGTTGTTGGTCACGATGGCGCCGGCGATGGACGCGGGGGCGGTGCCTCCCATGACCTGGCCGGTGACCACGCGCAGGCAGAAGCCGGCCTCGACGATGCGGAAGGTGGACTCGACCGCGTCGCGGTACAGAGCAAGGGGCGGCGCCCAGGCGCAGGTGCCGAGGATCTCGATGCCCACGGCCTTCGCCATCTCGATGGCGAACATCTCGGAGTCGTTGGAGAAGCCGACGCACTGGAACTTGGAGGAGCAGCGGATGCGGGCGGCGAGGCTCTCCGGCATGGCCATGCAGGCAGGGACGCCTCTGAAGCCGAAGTACGGCGTGTAGGGCGAGAAGAAGTGCACGGTGGGCAGCGCGTCGAGGACGCGCACCGCATCGTAGTTCTCCTTGCGCGTTGCTTCGCGCGGCTCCCAGGTCTGCGAGTCGACCGTCTTATGACCCGGGGCGACGGCGAGGCAGAGGTTGTTGCCGCCTATCATGAGCGTCTTGTTCGGGTCGCGCGCCGGTGCGGGGAAGCTGCTGGGGGCCTTCCGCAGGCACTCCTCTACGAGCGCGGGCGGGATGCGCACGCGCATGTCGTCGTAGTCCACCTTGCAGCCGTTCTGCTCGAACAACTTGAGCGCGCGCTCGTGCTCGATGTGCACGCCGGTGCTCCAGAGGATGCGGAGTGTGCCCCGGTGGATGTCTTCAACCTGCTCGTCACTGAGGACGCGCAGAGGAGGGAATCGCCGTGTGAATCCACGTGTGAATGGCATGTGCCTACCTCCCCATCAGCCGGCGCGCCAGCCTGGCTGCGCCCGGAGCGGTCGGATCGTAGCCATCGGCGCCGATGGAGTCCGCGAACTCCTGCGTCAGCGCGCCGCCGCCGACCATCACCTTCACGCCGTCCCGCAGCCCCTGGGCCTTCAGAGTCTCGATGACCTTGCGCTGTTCCGGGGCCGTCATCGTCATGAGGGCGGACATCGCCAGGATGTCTGGCTTGTACTTGCGAGTGGCTTCGATGAACTGGTCCGAGGTGACGTTGATGCCGATGTCGTGGACCGTGAATCCCTCGGCCTGAAGCAGCGTCGCGACCATCGTCTTGCCGATAGTGTGGATGTCGCCGAAGACCGTACCGATGACGACGGTGCCGGTGCTCTGAGTCTTCGCGCCGAGGCGTTGTATCTGCTCCTGGATGATGGGCGTGGCGGACGACATGGCGTCGGCGCCTCCCACGAGGTCGGGCAGGAAGAGGTCGCCCCGGTTGAATCCCTCGCCGATCTCCCTGATGGCTTCGGTCATGGCCGCGAGGGTCTCGGACGGGTTGATTCCCGCCTCCACCGCCTTCCGCGCGGCTGCGGCGGAAGCATCGGGGTCGTAGTCGAGAATGGCCTTCTTCAGGCCTGCCAGGATGTCACTGCTCATGGCACTCTCCCTTCTTCAACGTGTGGCTCGCTCGTGGGGTGCTTGCACTGTGGTGCGGAGAGGATTGTAGGTGGTGCGGCGGCGCAACGCAACCGTGCGGCTTCGGCCGGGCCCAGTTCTTTCGTTCCGCGACGCTGGTGGCTGGGCCGAGAGGCAGGCTCCGCTGCGTGCCCGGCGGATCGGGATTGGCAACGTGGAATCCGATTCAGTTGGGCCCGCGGCAGCAGCGAGCATCCACTCTGGGGCGTGACCGGTGGCCGCCAGAAGAGAAGCACCTTGACGGAGTGTACAGCCGGAGGTCCGAAAGCCCGCGGCAGCGCGTCCTCTGTTTGACTTCTCGCTCCGTGCGGAGATGATGTAGAATGTCGCACTGCGTTCCGCTGTCGGGCGGACGGAAGGAGTACGGGCGCCATGTCACAGAGCAAGACCGTTCAGGGGCCTCGGGTGTTGACCGAGATCGAATCGAAAGACATGTTGAAGGCCGCGGGCATACCCGTCGTAGAGACGAAGCTCGCCCGGAACCAGAAGGAAGCCGTAGCCATCAGTCGCGAGATGGGCTTTCCGGTAGCTCTGAAGATCGTCTCCCCGCAGGTGGTGCACAAGAGCGATTCCGGAGGCGTCAAGTTGGGGCTTGAGAACGCCGCTCAGGTCGAGAAGGCGTACGCCGCCATCATGGCCTCGGTGAAGGAGAAGGTGCCGGGCGCTGATATTCACGGCGTGTCGGTGCAGCGCATGGCCCGCAAGGGCGTCGAAGTCATCGTCGGTATGAGCAAGGACCCGCAGTTCGGTCCGGTCATCATGTTCGGCCTTGGCGGTGTCCTCGTCGAGTTGCTCAAGGACGTCTCCTTCCGCATCGTACCCGTCGAGAAGTTCGACGCGGCCGAGATGATCCGGGAGATAAAGGGCTTCCCGATGCTGCAGGGCTTCCGCGGCGCCGAGCCGGCGGACCTGGGCGCGCTGGAGAGCACCATCGTGAAGGTCTCCGAGTTCGTCGAGAAGAACCCGCAGGTCAAGGAGTTGGACCTCAACCCCGTGTTCGCCTACAAGGACGGCGTCGTGGCCGTCGACGCCCGCGTGGTCGTCGAGAGCTAGCTCATCTCACACACGAAACGAAAGAGGGCCCGCCGGGAGTTCCGGCGGGCCCTTCGCTATTGCAGGCACGTGCCACCGCGGGGACACCACGGACACCGCGATGCGAGACGTTTCGGGAATAGTGTCACCGTGCCGGTGCCGCCGATGAACACGCCGTTGTTGTGGGGACACCATGGACACCTCGATTCGATGCGGATAGGGAATGGTGTCCCCATGTTCCGCTTCGATTGGCCTGTGACCCGACTGTCACACAGAGGCGCGGGTTCATATCGCGCCTCCCATAGCTCCGCGGGACGATGCACCGAACGAACTCCACGCGCCTGAGATGACGCACGGTCTGTGCACCCGTCGCGTCGGAAACCGTACCAACGGGAGCGGCATGCCGCTCCCCTTGTATGCTTGAGAGGGACACGTCCTGAAGGTGTCGAGGGAGAGGGGAA
>CAZLPP010000050.1:1381-15913 GCA_964561465.1 uncultured Dehalococcoidales bacterium | reverse complement strand
CGGGGTGCGGCAGATGCGTACTGGGCTGCCCCAGAGGAGCCAAATGGGACAGCCGGCGCCTGCTGAACCAGGCTGTCGAAGCGGGCGCGGAACTGCTCTGCGGACACAGAGTGCACGAGGTGGTCATCGAACGGGGCCGTGCAGTGGGAGTCGTCGCCTCGAAGGGCCGGCACAGGCAGGTTCACCGTGCGGACCTCGTCGTCCTGGCGGCGGGCGGACTGGGCACGCCGGACATCCTGCAGGAATCGGGCATCGAGTGCCAGGCAACTCTGTTCGTCGACCCGGTGCTGTGCGTGGCTGCGAGGAGGGCGAAGACACTGCAGAATCGTGAGCTGCCCATGCCGTTCATCGTTCAGCAGGAGCACTTCATCATCTCGCCCTACTTCGACTTCCTCAGCTACTTCTTCAACCCGACGTGGAGACTGCCTGCCGGGGATATCTTCAGCCTCATGATCAAGCTGGCCGACACGAACGAGGGGACGGTCTGCTCGAAGGGGGCAGGGAAGACGCTGACGGACATCGACCGGGCGCGGCTGGAAGACGGTGTGAAGTGGTGCAAAGAGATACTGCGAAGGATGGGCGTGAAGGATGCCGACGTCTTCCGGGGGACATTGAACGCGGGTCATCCGGGCGGCATGCTGCCGCTGAGTGAGAAGGAGGCCCGGACACTGCACCACTCACGGCTTCCCGAGAACCTCTATGTTGCCGACGCCACTCTGCTGCCCAACTCGCTGGGGAACCCTCCCATACTGACGATTCTGGCGCTGGCCGCCAGAATCGGGAGGCTTGGCCGGGAGCTTGCGGACTAGCAGGGGGCGGCTATCGAGGGCTGCGCCGCCGGGATGAGGGCGAGCCCTTTCGGCTTCTCCTGTCGAAGGAGTTCCTGCGCGCGGGGACGTGGCGCAGACAGACGCGAGACGCGGCAAGAACGATGTGGACTCGGCGGGCCGCGAAAGAGGCAGTACCAAGTGGAGCTGAGGGGATTCGAACCCCTGACCTCCTCCGTGCAAAGGAGGCGCTCTCCCAGCTGAGCTACAGCCCCGGAATCAGGCCGATAGTATAGCATGTGCTATCATTGAAGCTTGCCCCGGGGGCCGGGGCTCGAACAGTCAGCAAACGGTCAAGCATGGGCAGCGTCACACTTCCGGTCGCTTTTGCCCTGGGCATAGCTTCGTTCGCATCGCCGTGCGTCGTACCGCTGGTGCCCGTCTACCTGGCGAACATCGCCGGCCTCTCCGTGCTGACCGATGCGCCTCCGTCGCGCCGGCACATCATGATGAGCACGCTGCTCTTCGTGGCGGGGTTCTCGCTCGTCTTCATCCTGATGGGAACTGCACTCAACGCGGCTCTCGCCGGCATCACCATGATCGTGAAACAGCGCATCGCCGGCGCGTTGCTCATCGTCTTCGGCGTGTTCCTGTACGCGACGACGAAGATCCCGCAGCTCAACTTCCAGCGCAGGCTCGGGATGAACCGCGCGCGGGGCACGGGATATGTACGTTCGTTCCTGCTTGGAGGCATCTTCTCCGTGGGCTGGACTCCGTGCATCGGGCCCATCATCGGCGGAGTGCTGGCGATGGCTGCTTTCGGAGGCAATGCCCTTGCGGCCGTCGCGCCGCTCACTGCATACAGCGTTGGGCTCGGCGTTCCCTTCCTTGTCATGGCCGCACTGCTGGGCACGCCGGCGGGTGCGAGGTTGATGCGCTGGATGAACCAGAGAGCGCACCTGGCGACCGCCATCGGTTCGGTCACGCTCGCAGTGGTCGGCGTGCTCATGTTCGCCAACATCATCTGAGAACTCATCAAAGGGGGAGTCATGACTCACTGGCTTCGCACATCTGCAGCGCGCAAGGCGCTTCTACTCGTACTGGCGACCGTCGTGCCGGTTGCCGGCGCGGGTTGCTCCGGAGGCAACACCCCGTCGCAGACACCGCCTGCCAGCCCTGAAGAGATCGGGCTACAGGCGGTGGAGGTTGCCGCGCCTGACTTCACGCTACCGACGCTCGAAGATGGAGACGTCACGCTCTCGAACCTCCAGGGCAAGGTCGTGATGATCAACTTCTGGCAGGTGAACTGCCCTCCGTGCGAGGAGGAGATGCCCTATCTCGAGGCGGCCGCCAAGCAGTACGATGGTGAGGCATACATCATGGCGGTGGGCATCGCAGTAGATGCCACCGGTGCGCGTGCGTTCGTGGGCAAGGGTGACCTGCAGATGCTCGTGCCGCTGGACACCCAGGCGAATGCGGCTGCGAAGTACTCGGTCGGCTACACTCCGACGACGTTCCTCGTCGACAAGTCGGGCATCGTCCGCTACGTCAAGGTAGGCGCATTTGAAAGAGCGATCGATGTGAGCGCGGCCATCGCCTTCACGCTCGCCGGGGGCGCCTAGCGTGACCGTCCGCGTCGTGACGGACAGCACGGCGGATCTTCCCGCAGACGTTGCGGACGCGCTCGACATCACCGTCGTGCCTCTCCACATCCACTTCGGAGAGGAGACGTACGAAGACGGCGTCAGCATCACGAGCGAGGAGTTCTACCGCCGGCTCACCAGCGAGCCTCACCTTCCGAAGACTTCGGCGCCGGCTTCCGGCACCTTCACCGATGTCTACGAGCGACTGGCGCGAGAGACCGGTGAGATTGTCTCCGTTCACATCTCGAGCAAGCTGAGCGCCACGCACTCGTCGGCGCTGCTGGGTCGCGACGCTGTCACCGCGCCCTGCCGGGTGGCGGTGATCGACTCGTACTCCGCCTCTATCGGGCTCGGTCTGCTGGCCGTCCGGGCCGCTGTCCTCGCCCGGCAGGGAGCATCGCTCGACGCCATCGTGCAGGACATCAACTCGGCCATACCTCGCACACACTACTTCGGCGTGGTCGACACGCTTGAGTACCTGCACAAGGGCGGCCGCATCGGAATGGCGACGGCCCTGCTGGGCTCCATTCTGAAGGTCAAGCCGCTGCTCGGACTGCGGGACGGCGTCGCCCACCCCATCGAGCGGGTGCGTGGCAGGCAAAAGGCATTCGACCGCCTCTGCGAGATGGTGGCGGGTTACAGCGGCATCTCGAGTCTGGCCATAGCTCACACCACCGCCGAGGAGGAAATGGAGCGGCTCCGGGCGCGTCTGGCGCAATTCTTCCCCGCCGACCGCATCCTGAGGTCCCGCTGCGGCGCAACGCTCGGGACTTACCTGGGACCCAACACGCTCTGCATCGCGCTCATCCAGGAAGAGCCTGGCAACGCCTCGAAGCCGGGCCGAGATGCGTAGCAGCCGTCAGCCGGCTGATTGACCGCGCTCATGGGACACGGCCCTCCGCCGCCAGGCGCAACGGATTCGCACCCGGCCACAGCATGGCAGAGGAGCAGGAGGGGGCATGACCGAGACGGGCCCAGTCCCGGGTGGCAGGCAAGAGGCTCCCGACCGGCCTCTCGGCGAAGCTGCGCAGCCGGCGTGGCAGGCCGCTCCCGACCCGGCGCCGATGCGGCAGGCACTCATCCGTCTCGGTCTCCTCAATGAGGGCGACGACGCACTGCTCACGCCACTGGGCGGGGGCATCGCCTCGGACATCTGGAAAGTAGACCTGCCGAAACGGACCGTCTGCATCAAGCGTGCATTGCACCGCCTCAAGGTGAAGGCAGACTGGTTCGTGCCCATCGAACGCAACCTCTACGAGTGGAAGTACTACGAGATAGCTGGACGGGCAACTCCCGGCGCAGCGCCGGGGCTGGTGGCTCAGGACAGGGAAGCGTACTTCTTCGTCATGGAGTATCTGCGTCCGGAGGAGTACCCTCTCTGGAAGGCGCAGCTTCGGGACGGGCAGGCCGACGCTTCGTTTGCCGCCGAGGTCGGACAGCGCCTGGCAAAGATACACGCGTACACAGCGGCACGGCCGCAGATGGCCGAGGAGTTTCCGACCGACCGCATCTTCTACGCATCAAGGATGGAGTCATACCTTGAAGCGACGGCGGCCGTGCACGCCGACCTGCGGCAGCCGCTGTTCGAGTTGATCCAGACCACAATGGAGACGAAGCACGCCCTAGTGCACGGGGACGTCAGCCCGAAGAACATCCTCAATGGGCCGCGAGGTCCGGTGATGCTGGACCCCGAATGCGCCTTCTACGGCGACCCCGCATTCGACCTGGCGTTCTGCCTCAACCACCTGCTGCTGAAGTGCCTCTGGAACGCAACCGCGCGAGATGGGTTCTTCGCCTGCTTCTCTGCCCTGGCCGAGGCCTACCTCGACGGTGTGAACTGGGAACCGGTCGCCGGCATCGAGGCCCGCACCGCGCGCCTTCTGCCCGGGCTGTTCCTCGCGCGCATCGACGGCAAGTCGCCCGTCGAGTACGTCACTCGGGAAGAGGACCGCAACCTCGTCAGACACACGGCGAGGGCACTTATACAGGATCCCGTCGCCCGGCTCGCAGACGTGGCAGCGGCGTGGCGGCGGACTCTCGCGAACGCGCGAGACTGAGCGGAGAGAAGAGAACGGGCATCCCGCTTCGAAGCGGGGATGCCCGCATGCTTCCTGCCAACTCCATGCAGTCCGGTCAGCCCCGGAACTTGCCCAGGGCAACCACCGCGTTGCTGCCACCGAATCCGAATGACTCCGAGATGGCGACGTTGACGTTCATTGGGCGCGCCACGTTGGGCACGTAGTCGAGGTCGCACTCGGGATCGGGGTTTTCCAGATTGATGGTAGGCGGAACCATCGAGTCGCGGATGGTCAGCAGGGTGAAGATGGCCTCAACCGCGCCGGCACCCGCCAGCAGGTGCCCGACCATTGACTTGTTGGAACTGATAGCGAGCTTCCGGGCATGGTCGCCGAAGGCGAGCTTCAGCGCCGCGGTCTCGGAGCGGTCGTTGCTGGGCGTCGAGGTGCCGTGGGCATTGACGTAGTCAACCTGCCCCGGGGCGAGAGCGGCATCACGGAGAGCCGTTCGGATGCACCGGGCCTGGTTTGCGCTATCGGCCTCGGTGATGTGGAACCCGTCGATGTTCGTTGCGTAGCCGAGCACTTCGCCGTAGATGTTGGCTCCGCGCCGCAGCGCGGATTCAAGCTCCTCAAGGATGAGGATGCCCGCGCCTTCGCCCATGACGAAGCCGTCGCGGTCCTTGTCGAACGGCCGGGACGCCCGGGTGGGGTCGTCGTTGCGGGTGGACAAAGCGCCCATGCGCGCGAGGCCGGCGATGCCCACCGGACGGATGTATGCCTCCGCGCCGCCGGCAATCATGGCATCGGCTTCTCCATACTGGATCTGCCGGAACGCGTCGCCAATGGCATTGCCGCCGGTGGCGCAGGCGGTGACCACGCACTGGCTCGGCCCTTTTGCGCCGTAGGCGATGGCGATTTCCGCGAGCGCCATGTTGGGGATGAAGCCCGTGATGAAGAATGGCGAGATCTTGTCGCTGCCCTCATCAGCCAGGACATCGAGGTTCTTCTCATACGTCGTCATCCCGCCGATGCATGTGCCGACCACGACGCCGATGCGGTCGGCGTTGTGTTCGTCGATGGTGAGTCGCGCATCTTCCACCGCCATGGCGGTGGCTGCCAGCGCGTAGTGTATGAAGGGGTCCGTCCGGCGGATCTTCTTCTTCTCGATGAAGTCCTCGGGGGTGAAGTCCTTCAGTTCAGCCGCGATACGCGTCTTGAAACCGGTGGCATCGAACCGGGTGATGGGACCGACGCCGGACTCACCACGCAGCAGGCGCCGCCAGGACCGCTCAGCGCCGGTCGCGAGAGGCGTCACTGCCCCGACACCAGTCACCACAACACGGCGCCGACCCGTCATGCGGCCTTCGCCATGATGTAGTTGACCGCGTCCTGGACGGTCTGCAGCTTGCTCGCATCCTCGTCGGGAATCTCGATCTTGAAGGCCTCTTCGACAGCGGTGAGGAGCTCAATCATATCGAGGCTGTCCGCCCCGAAATCATCCATGAACGAGGCCTCAGGGGTCACTTCGGCTTCGTCAATCTCAAGCAGTTCAACGGCGAGCTCCTTGAGCCGGGCGAGTATGTCTTCTTTCTTCATCTTACCTTCCTCTCTCTGATGGGGTTGAACGCGACGCCAGCCCTGCGGGCATAGCTGCAGGATGTGTCTAACCCGAAATGATACACATTGGAGCCGAGCCGCCGCAACGGCAGCGCGCGGACGGCGAAAAAGGCGATGCTCCGGGCGGAGGCTGAGCCGGTGGGGCGGCTCCGCCACCCCACCGGCAACAGAGCGACTAGCCGACTTTCGGCAGGTCCGCGAGCGCTTCCTTGACCTTCTCTGACGGGTACTCGTAGTCCTGCAGCTTGCCGGAGAGATACGCATCGTAGGCATTCATGTCGACGTGGCCGTGACCGCTGTGGTTGAAGAGAATCGTCTTGGCCTCGCCGGTCTTCTTGCACACGAGCGCCTCATCGATGGCAGCCCGGATAGCATGCATGGTCTCGGGGGCGCTGAGGATGCCCTCGGTCCGGGCAAACATGATGCCGGCTTCGAACGTCTCGAGCTGGTGCACCGCCCTGGCTTCGACGAGCCCGAGCTTAAGCAGGTGGGAGATGATGGGCGCCATCCCGTGGTAGCGGAGTCCACCGGCGTGGATGGGCGGCGGCATGTACTTGTGGCCGAGTGTGTACATCTTGACGATAGGAGCGAGCTTGGCCGAGTCGCCGTAGTCGTAGGCGAAAGGCCCCTTCGTCATCGTCGGACAGCTATACGGCTCCACGTTGATGACCCTGAGTTTGGGTTTCTTGCCGTCGAGCTTGTCCTTCAGGAAGGGGAGGAACATCCCGGCCGCGTTCGAGCCGCCGCCGGCGCAACCAATGATGATGTCGGGGTATTCGCCCGCTTCCTCCATCAGCTTCTTGGCCTCGAGGCCGTTGACCGTCTGATGCAGCAGCACGTGGTTCAGCACGCTCCCCAGGGAATAGTGCGTGTCATCCCGGGACATGGCGTCCTCGACCGCCTCGCTGATAGCCAGACCGAGGCTGCCGGGGCAACCGGGATCCTCAGCGAGCACCTTGCGCCCGACTTCCGTATCGGGACTGGGACTCGGCACGCAGTGCGCGCCCCAGGCTTCCATCATGACGCGTCGGTACGGTTTCTGGTCGTAGCTGACCTTCACCATATAGACCTTGATTTCGACTCCGAAGCAGGCGCCCGCAAAGGAAAGAGCGCTGCCCCACTGGCCGGCTCCGGTCTCCGTTGCTATACGCTTGATGCCTTCCTTCTTGTTGTAGTACGCCTGGGCGACCGCGGTATTGGGTTTGTGGCTGCCGGCGGGGCTGACACCTTCATACTTGTAGAAGATCTTCGCCGGCGTGCCGAGAGCCTTCTCGAGGCGCCGGGCTCGGAAGAGCGTCGTCGGCCTCCACAGCTTGTAGACGTCGCGAACCTCGTCAGGAATCTCGATCCAGCGCTCGGTGCTGACCTCCTGCATGATGAGCTCCATCGGAAACAGCGGTGCGAGGTCGGGCGGGGTCAGCGGCTTGCCTGTCAGCGGGTGGAGCGGCGGCGCCAGCGGCACGGGCAGGTCGGCCTGGACGTTGTACCACTTGCGGGGGATATCCCTCTCATTGAGCGTGTACTTCACGATATCGTCGGACACTTGAACCCTCCTCAAATCGTCAGTGGGTTTGCCGGAGTCTGTGCGTCGTCAATCTTGTGGCGCCGGGCGGCGCCATCTCCTGCCTGATTCGTTCATCGCATCCTCCCGTACAAAAGAAAAGCCTCTCGCCGAGGGGCGAGAGGCTCGTGCTTCGCGGTGCCACCCTCATTTGGTCTTGCGACCATCTCGTCGGGTACGGCCTCACGGCTATACCCCGGGCTGAGGTAACGCTGCCCTTGCGCCGAAGCCTACTTGGTGCTCAGACCGTTCGGTTCGGGGCTCCCGGGCCCATTCCAACCCTGCGCAGGTATCGGCTCACACCTGACCCGACTCTCTGGACCCCGCCTGTGGTTGTACTATTCCCGATCAGAGCCTGTGCCTATTCGATTGCGTATCATGGTAGAGCGCAGGCACCCGCTTGTCAAGTGAGAGGGCAACTCACTGGCGGGTCCGGACGTCTCCGCCTTCGAGTGCAACGCACCCCGCCGCAGAATCCGCCCTGCCATCCGCGACCTGAGGCGTCAGTCCATCGAGTCTGGCCTGCAGCTCCCGCAGCGTGACAATCGAGCCGGCTGCCGCCGACGTCCGGTCAAGGAACAGAGCCGTGCATCCCGCGGCGGAGGCGCTCACGTAGTCGCGCTCCCAGTTGTCGCCCACGTGTGCAATCTCGCCGGGATCAACCTCCATCTCGGCGGCGAGCCACCTGAAGAAAGCCGCATCCTTGAGACGGCCGCATTCGGACGTCGATGAGAAGAGCCGGCCGAGGAGATGGCGCACATCACGCAGCAGAGGCTCCAGGAACTCGACGGGCGTGGAAGACGCAACGACGAGCTTGTAGCGCCGGCCGAGCGCCTTCAGGACAGCCGGAACGTCGGGATACAACACGATGCGCGAACGGTGCTGCTCCAGCACGGGACGGTGGTCACCGAGGTCGAACCTGCGGAACCAGTAGCCGATGTCGTACCACTCCTCCCTCTGCGGTCCGACAGACTCGTATTCGGCGAAGACGCGAGCGGCAGCCTCATCAGGGGAGAGCCCCCTGGCGCGGCCGTAGAGTTCGGGCACAACCTCACGCCAGATTGCCCTCGAGAACGCATGAGTAACCAGCGTGCCCTCCGCGTCCAGCGAGACAACCGTGATGCGAGCGCCCGATTGAGCCATCTGTCCCGGCAATCGTACCACAGGGCATGGCGTGCGCCGATTTGCCACTCATAGCTCTCACAGCTACAATGCGCCGAATGGCTCAAGAAGACACGACCAGCGAATCCGTCGCCGGCTTCGAAATCGGACCGATACGTCCTCCGAGCGAGGCTTACTCTCTGCTCATACGGGCCACGCGGAACTGCCCGTGGAATCGCTGTCTCTTCTGCCACTGCTACAAAGGAACGCAGTTCTCTCTGCGCACGGTCGAAGAGATAGAGCGGGACATCGACGTTGCGGCCGCGGTGCGCGACCAGATCGTGGAAGCATCCACGCGGCTCGGCTTCGGCGGCGACGTCCAGGCGACGGCCGCGGCGCTGCTCAGTCAGCCGTACGGCGACCAGTGTCTTCGAGACGTCGCACTCTTTCTCTACGCCGGCGGACAATCGGCCTTTCTGCAGGACTCCAATACACTCATTATGCGCACTCCCGACCTCGTTCGAGTGCTGCGTCACCTCTACGCGTCATTCCCCTCGCTCACTCGAGTCACCTCGTACAGCCGCTCCCACACGGCCGCGCACAAGACGCTGGACGAATTGAAGGAGATTCGCGCGGCGGGGCTCGTGCGCATCCATATAGGTCTGGAGACGGGCTACGACCCTCTGCTGGAGTACATGCAGAAAGGAACGACGGCGGCGCAGCAGATAGAGGCCGGGCGGCGGCTGAACGAAGCGGGGTTCTCTCTGTCTGAATACGTGATGCCGGGGCTGGGAGGCAGGGCGATGGCGGAGGGCCATGTCCGTGAGACCGCACGAGCGCTCAACGAGATTCGCCCCGAGTTCATACGGCTGCGCAGTCTGCACGTCACGCCGACGATGCCGCTCTGGTCTCGGCTGCAGGACGGCGACTTCCAGTTGCAGGATGAAGACGATGTCGTCCGGGAGATACGGGGTCTGCTCGAGCTGCTCGACGTGACGAGCCAGTTCAAGAGCGACCACATCCTGAACCTGCTGATGGAGATCGAGGGCACGCTGCCCGCCGACAAAGGCAACTGTCTGGCAATCATCGACCGGTACCTGTCTCTTCCCGACGACGAACGGCTCATCTTCCGTCTCGGCAGGAGGATGGGGTTCTACTCCTCGCTGGGCGACCTGGCGGACCCGGGCAGACACGAGAGGATGGCGGACGCACTGCGGAGGATACGGGAGCGGGGCGACAACGTCGAAGACGTCATCCGCCGGCTCAAGGACGGCTTCATCTAGGGGGAGCCGCAACGGCGGGCTGAGGCAACCGCTTCGACATGTAGGCACCCTCGCGCATGTAGCCGGAGCGCCGATAGTAGTCCCTGACCCCCACGCCGCTCAGCACACGCAAGACGGATGCCCCTCCCTCCGAGGCTGCAATCCTCTCCGCCTCGGAAAGCAGCGCCGCCCCAAGGCCGCGGTGCTGCGCAGCCAGAGAGTCTCTCTCTCCAAGCGCCATCTCGGGGCCGTACACGTGGAGTTCCCGGACAGTGGCGGTGCAAGACTTGCCCGCGCTGTCCCCTCCCATCAGAGATAGGCGCAGCAACGCATACAGCGTATCGGAGGGATCCTCCCAGGACAGAAACACCTCGCGCCCCCCGGCAATCTCGTAGTCGCGCCGGCGCAGCGATGGGCTGGCTATGGTCCAGCCGTCACGCATACGGTGTCCGTACTCGCGACAGCGGATGCAGCGGCACTGAAGGCCGCGCTCGCGCATCAGGTCGCGAACGGTGCTCCTCAGCGCCAGGTCGTCGCACCCGGCGACGATGAACTTGCGCGGAATATCGCGCATGAGGCGTGCCACACGTACGTACGGAGGCATCAGCTGCTTCATCCTGACGAGCAGGTCGCACATCTCGGCGGTGGTCCGCGGGACGAACCGGCCCTCCCGGTACCACGTCTCCAGCTCGGCGCCGCGCACAACCAGGGTCGGATAGAGTTTGAGGCCGTCGGGCCGGAACTGCGGCTCGTCGAAGAGGCGCTTCGTCAGCTCGAGGTCCAACTCCGGCGCAGAGCCGGGCAGGCCGGGCATCCAGTGGTAGTACACCTTGAAACCATGACGCCGCAACAGCGCGGTGGCACTGACGACCTCCGCGACGCCGTGCCGCCGTCGCGTCAACTCGTGGATTCGCTCGTCAAGCGTTTGGACACCAAGCTCGACACGGGTTGCCCCGAAGTCCAGCAGGCGGGAGACCTCGCTCTCCCCGCACCAGTCAGGTCTGGTTTCCACGCAAAGACCGACGCACCTGTGCGGAGCCGACTCGTTCAGCTCTCTGGCCGAAGAGAGGTCAGCGGACACCGAACCGTTGAGCGCGTCGTAGCATGACTTGACGAACTGGTACTGGTATTCGACGGGGTAGGCCAGGAAGGTGCCCCCCATGATGATGAGCTCGACCTTGTCCACCGGGTGCCCCATCTGGCTGAGAGTATCGAGCCGAACGCGGACCTGCATCCCGGGGTCAAAGTCACATGCGGCGGCGCGCAGCACGGCGGGTGATTCCTCAGTGTAGCTGCGGGGAGCTCCGGCGGCGGAGGGGCAGTAGACGCAGTTGCCGGGGCAGGGGTGAGGTTTCGCCATCACGGCGACGGGGGTAACGCCGGAGATGGTTCGCGTCGCCTTCTTCATGCTAGGCTTGAGTCTAGCAGGCAGGTACGATGGCCACAAACAGGGAGGTCTTCGACCGCATCGCGGACAGTTGGTACGGCTTCCGGCACTGGCCGCTCCTGCGCAGGGAACTGGAGGAACTGGCGACGAGGTGGTCAGGCGGCCACATCGTGAACCTCGGTTGCGGGCACGGCGCCGACTTCATCCCCTTCTCGTCGGGATTCCGCCTGACCGGACTCGATTTCTCCCGCGGCATGCTGCGGCAAGGTAGAGCCTACATGGAGAAGCACCACCTCGAGGCGGAGCTCGTGCAAGCGGACCTCAGGGCTCTCCCATTTCGAGACGGCTCGTTCGACCACGCCGTGGCTGTCGCGAGCTACCACCACCTGGATGGAGAGGAGGCCCGCAGGCGCGCGTTCGCCGAACTGCACCGGGTGCTCCGCCCGAACGGAGAGGTCTTCCTCTCGGTCTGGCGCAACCCGCGCGGAGCAGCGGCAGCCGGACCGGAAGACGGTCTCGTCTCCTGGAACAGCGGTGGCGAAGTGCTACAGCGGTACTACCACTTCTTCACGCCGGAGGAGCTTGCTTCGATGCTGTATGACAGCGGCTTCACCGTCCTGAGACTGGAACCCGATGTGCGCCCCTCTGGAGGAGCAGCGGCCGGCCGCGGCAACCTTTGTGTCATTGCGAGGAGAGACCAGGGAACGCCGGCACACGTCAAGGCTGGATGGGAGGCACACGGCTGACCTTGTCCTTCTGTGGAAGGCCCGCCTCGACCTCCTCAACGAACGACTGCACCAGATCGGGGTCGAACTGGTTTCCCGCGCCCTGCTTCAATCGTTCGAGCGCCTCCTCGTCCAGAAGGGCGGCGCGGTACGGTCTGGCTGACGCCATGGCCGCGAAAGCATCGGCTATCGCGAGTATGCGGGCTCCCAGGGGTATCGACTTGCCGCGCAGTCCCTCCGGATAGCCGGTCCCATCCCATCTCTCATGGTGGTAGAGGATGCTGCCGACACAGGGAGAGAGGTCGGGCACGTTACCCACGATGTTCGCCCCAAGGCGCGGGTGTGATTTGATAGCCTCCCACTCCTGCTCATCGAGCTCGCCCTTCTTGTTCAGAATGCTGTCGGGGACACCGATCTTGCCAATGTCGTGCAGCAGAGCCGACGTACTTATCCTGGAGACCTCGTCCGGCGGGAGACCGATGGACTCAGCCAGCACCACCGCGTAGGTATTCAC
Source organism: uncultured Dehalococcoidales bacterium (assembly GCA_964561465.1). Taxonomy (GTDB): domain Bacteria; phylum Chloroflexota; class Dehalococcoidia; order GIF9; family AB-539-J10; genus SKVJ01. The sequence continues at coordinate 3,318 of CAZLPP010000050.1, read as the reverse complement.
CTTGCGGGAGTGACCATAGGTGTAGTGGTCCTTCGCGTCGACAGCCGCGGCCAGGGCGTACACGGCGCTCAATCCGCTGCCCCTGTGGTTGCTCTTCGCCTCGACCCCGGCCTCAGCCTCCGCGAATATCTTCGACGAGACGTAGGTCCGATTGCCACCGGTGTTCTTGGCATAGTAGAGAGCGGTGTCGGCAGTGGCCACGAGCTCACCCGACATGACGCCGTCAGCGGGATAGCTGGCAAGCCCGATGCTGGCCGTCACGCCGCTGCGCCGCGCTTCCATCTCGCGCGCCACCCGCATGCGAACGCGCTCGGCAACCACGTACGCGTCTTCGGGGGAGGTACGAGGGAGAACGATGGCGAACTCGTCGCCGCCGTAACGGAACGCCTGGTCCGAGTCGCGAACGGCGAAGCCGATAAGGGAGGCGACGAATTTGAGCAGCTTGTCGCCGGAGGGATGGCCGTACATGTCGTTGTAGGCCTTGAACGAGTCGAGGTCGACCATGAGCACGGAAAACACACCGTCGTGCCGGGAATGGCGCGCTACTTCTTCCTTGATGCGCTCCTCGAAATGGCGCCGGTTGAACAGCCCGGTCAACTCATCGACGCGGCTCCGCTGTTCCGCCCTGGTGTAGAGGAGCGCGTTCTCAACCGGGGTCGCGATCTGGCGCGCCACCTCCTCCAGCAGCCGCACGTCCTCGTCCTGGTACGCCTGCGGCTGCCTGCTGGCCACGAGGAGGGTGCCGATGACCTGATCGCGCACGATGAGGGGCAGATGCACAAGCGCCCGGATGCCCTCGCGAACGTAGTGCGTATCGGGCCAGTACGTCGTCGCAGCCTGAAGGTCCGACTGGTACGTCGACTTGCGGTGCTTCATGACCCACTCGGTGGCGGTGCCCTGTACCGAGTGAGACATCTCGGCGAGGTCCTGCGCGGCGACTTCGCCGAACAGGGCCTGGAACTTCACCCTATCGCCGTCCACGATGGCGACTCCGGCGAAGTCGAGAGGAACCACTTTCTGAAGCTCGAGCGAGAATCGGTGGAAGACCTCGCGCATGTCGAGACTCGAGGTAACGACCGATGCTATGCGATTCAGCAGCGTGAGCTCCCGCTCCTGCTTCTGAAGCTGCTCGTACAGGTACTGCTTCTCCATGCTTGCGGCCACACGGCTGGCGACTACGCGCATGAGCTCGAGCTCCTCCACGGAGTACGGGCGTCCGCCGGCTCGCGCGCCGGCAGCGAGGACGGCGACGATCTCTCCCCGGTTTGCGACGGGCAGGAACAGCTCGATCTGAGCCGACCGGACGTCGTCCCGCTCCTGTCTCCAGAGTGCCTGGAACTCCGGCATGACACTCAGGTAGCGCACCGGCAGTAGTTGCCCTTCCCTCCGGAGCCACTGCAGCACCGGGCTCTCCTTCTTGATGCGCAGCTTGCCCCGACTGTCCTCAGCGCTCACGGGCGGTTGCGCGAACCGGACGACGAAGTCGCCCGCTTCGGCATCAGGCAGGAGCAGGTAGGCCAACCGGGCATCGACAGCGCGCACCATCAGGGAGACGAGCTGCCGCCCGAATTGCTCCAGCGTAGGCACGTCGTAGATGCGCTCCACGAACTCGGAGAGTTGACGCCGAGCTTCATAGCGGTTGCCGACGAAGGCCTCCTCGATCTTCTGCTGCAGCGCATCGCGGACGATGTGCGTCAGAAAGAGGACGACCGGCACACCGACGAGGACGACGGCGACCACGGTTCGGAAGTCGAAACGCACGCCGAACAGTCGCTGTCCGGTCAGGAGCAGGACAGCGATGACGATAACGCCGCCACCATAGAGCAGCGCCAGAACGAGCGCCCGGCGCATGAACACTCCGATATCGAGCAGGCGGTGCGCCACCACGGCATAGCTCAGCACGCACGCCGCCAGCAGATTGCCGATGAGGCTCCAGG
>CAZLPP010000050.1:0-1281 GCA_964561465.1 uncultured Dehalococcoidales bacterium | reverse complement strand
ACCACGGCATAGCTCAGCACGCACGCCGCCAGCAGATTGCCGATGAGGCTCCAGGGGTAGCTGCCGGCGGAGGGAACGAACGACAGCAGCATGAAGAAGCTGAACACTACGATGGTGGTGATGAGATAGGCGATATGGTTCCGCTCGGCCGCCTCGGCCGCCAGCCGGTGGCAACGCAGCAGGAGGACGGCGTCGCGGACCCCCAGCATCGTGAACACTGACACGCCGATGACGAGCAGCGGCAAGCCGTAGTACACGGTCACGCCGGCGTCACTCACCGTGGTGAGCCGGGGGATGAATCCCAGAAAGCAGAGAACGATGGTGGCCAGGAGAAAGACGTACGCGAGCGGCACGCGGACCGGTGTCTTGCTGAAGTAGGGCCGGATGAAGTAGTGGTACTGCACGACTGTCCAGATGGCCATGCATATGCCGATCTGCGCAAGCAGCCGCTTCTGGTCCATCAGGAAGTCGCCGCGAACGAACAGGTCGGCGATGCTGTACATGAACGCGGCAACAATGAAAGCGATGAAGAGCTTCTCACGCTTCGCCCAGGGGCGATTCATGAGGAGGACTGCGAAGAGGATGAGGTAAGCAACCGACGCGATGAACGGAATCACCACGTGGGTGTTCATGCGGCAATTATCGCACAAAGGTACACGTCGTCAAGGCTAACGAAAGTACTGCCTCACTCGTGCGGTGGGTGTGCTCTCCTGCAACAACGTCAGCCGGAGGAAGACATGGGCTGCGGCCGCGGTCCTACTCCGCCGGCACAGGACAAGGAAGGGGGCGGGCTCGCGCCCGCCCCCGGAGATCCCGGACTGGAACTGAGCTAGGCCGTGACGCGGTCCCTCACTTCGGCTGCCACACGCTCGACCTCGACGGCCGGCTCGGCCAGGTTCGCGATGACCGTGTCCGAGGGGTTGATGTGCGGCGGCTTCAGGTGGCCGAGGTCCGCGCCCTCGTTCTGGCGCCGCAGGATGTATCGCGAGAAGGCGCCCGAAGGCAGATAGGTGATGCGCAGAGGCAGGTCTACGGGCGGTTGCTCCTCTTCGCCGAAGATGGCGTAGATGTTGAAGTCATAGCGCTTGTCCAACTCCCTGAACTGACGGTAGAGGGCCGCAGCATACGCCGACTCGGAAGGCGCAGGAAGCCGTCCCGGCTCGATGTAGACGTGGAGGACGGCTTGCTCGCCCACCAGTTCCTTCCGCGCGGTCCAGTCGATGTATGGGACGCCGGTGCTCTCGATGGCCTCCCAGATGACCCGCTCTGTCAGGCGGCCGA
>CAZLPP010000049.1:0-16046 GCA_964561465.1 uncultured Dehalococcoidales bacterium | reverse complement strand
TCCCGACTGGCCCGAGGAACCGTCATTGCCCGAACGCTGGGGCCCCGCCGAGTGGCGGAAGCCGGCCTAGTCCTGTTCTGCCGCTGCGCCGGGCGACTTCCGGCGACGGGCAGTGCGCTGCAACCGAATGGTCCGGCTACGAGGCCTTCCGCCACGCCGAGACTTCGCGGGTACTCTCCCGTGTCTTCGCGAACTCAGCCTCTCCCGTTTCCGTCTTTGTGGAGGCCGAGTAGGCGCCTCGCTTTATCCGCGACGTACTCCGCCGAGAGCCCGAACTCCTTCATGAGTTCCCACGGGGCGCCGGACTCACCGAACCTGTCCGGGACTCCCACCATGTCCATCACGACCGGCGTGCCGCGCGGTTCCGGCGACGTGAGGATGGCGGCTGCGACCTGGTTGCCCATGCCGCCGACCTGGTGCTCCTCCACGGTGAGCACGGCGCCGCACTCACGGGCCGCTGTCCTGACGGAGGCAACGTCGAGCGGCTTCATCGTGTGGAGGTTCAGAACCCGGGACTCGATGCCGTACTCGATGCGGAGTATCCAGGCGGCTCGCATCGCCTCGGCCACCGCCGGGCCGCAGGCGATGATGGCGAGCCGTTCACCCTCGCCTTTGTAGCCGGAAGCAAGGGCGTGCTCAAAGGCGTCCTTGAATTCCGGCTTTTCGGCGCGAAAGCGGATGACGTTGGCCTGTCCGAAGACCCATGGCGCGTTCTCGTCCGTGACGACGGGGGTCGCTTCGCGCGCGAAGCGGAGGTACTTCGGGCCGTTCACGTTGAACAGCAGGTGCGCGGTTGCCCGCTCGGTCTCGACCGCGTCACACGGTACCTCAACGTGCATGTTCGGCAGCCCGCACATCTGGAACAGCTCCTCCAGCGCCTGATGGGTGGCGCCGTCCGGTCCCACCGACACGCCGCCGTGCGCGCCGGCGATGAACACGTTGTAGTTGCCGTAGCACACGGTGGTTCGTATCTGGTCAAGGTTTCTTCCGGACGCGAACACGCCGTATGTGCCGAACACCGGCAACCTGCCTTCCTTTGCCAGTCCGGCGGCGACGCAGGTGGCTGATTGCTCGGCAATCCCCATGGAGAGCCATCTCCGTTTCCGCTCCGGATGCTCCGCGTAGAACTGGCTGATGGTGATTGAATCCGAGATGTCCGCTCCGAGCGCCACGACTCGTTCGTCGTCTCCGTGCTTCGCCAGTGCCCGGCCGAAGCCGAGGCGGGTGGGAGACATGGTCACCCGCATGCCGGGACCGCTGTTCCACCAGTAGTTGCGGGAGAATTTCGGCTCCCTGGCCGCGAGGCGTGCATCAACCTCTGTCTGCCACGTTCGGGCCTTCTGAAGCAGGCGCGGTACATCGACTCTGGATTCGAGTCCGCAGGACTGCAGCGTCTCGGTCGTCAGGTCTACGCCGGGAGCCTTCCCATGCCAGCCGCAGACGTTCTCCATGCAGGCGACACCCTTGCCTTTCACGGTCTGCGCCAGTATGACGCTGGGTTTCCCCTTGCTCTCCCGTGCCTGACGGAAGGCATCGAGGATCCGCTCGATGTCGTGTCCATCGACGGAGAGGACGTGGAAACCGAAAGCGCGGTACTTGTCGGCCAGAGGTTCGATACGCATCACGTCGTCGACGCGGCCATCGATCTGAAGCCCATTGCAGTCGATGACGGCGCAGAGGTTGTCCAGCCCGTAGTGGGCGGCCTCCATCGCCGCTTCCCAGACCTGCCCTTCCTGCTGCTCGCCATCGCCCATGAAGCAGTACACACGATAATCCTGCCCGCCCAACCGAGCGGCAAGGGCGCTCCCCACTGCCACAGAGAGCCCCTGACCGAGCGAGCCGCTGGACACTTCGACGCCTTTCAGCTTGGGCCAGTGGGGATGGCCGGGAAAGGGGGAGTTGAGCCTGCGGAGCGTCACGACGTCCTCGATGTCGAAATAGCCCGAGATGCCGAGGCTGACGTACAGCGCGGGCGCCTTGTGCCCTGCGGACCAGAACACCCGGTCCCGGTCCGGCCATGAGGGGTTGCGGGGGTCATGACGCAGCTCGTTCAGGTAGAGGGCCGCAGCGACATCCATGATTGAAAGGGAGCCGCCCGAATGGCCCGAGCCCGCCGCGGTCAGTGCCGCGAGCGCGTAAGCCCGCATCAGCCCGGCAGCTTCGTTCAGTTGTGGGATACTGAGTTGAGAACGCACGGTTCCCGTCTGTGAGTCGATTAGAGGCATCCGCTGTCTCCTTTCATGCTGCAGAAGGATTCAGTGTGCCGGGCGCCGGCACCGCAGGGCCGCCGCCTCGGCCGTTCTTTCCAGGACGCATGCGCTGCAGCCGTGAATCGGGCCTTCATGCTACACGAAACCCGTGCGGCCGCACCATGGACTCATGCACTCGGCCCCGGAGTGGCTGCGAGCGAAGCCGCAGCCCACCGATAGCGTTCACTGGTCAGGGTGGACGACTCAGCAGAGCGAATTCAGAGTCTGTTTCAGACGTTCCACCGACAGGCGCGGGCTGGTCAGCACGGGTACGTTCTTCGGGTCGCCTTCGAACTGAAGGAGGGCTGCCTCCATGGACGGTTGAGGCGCGACGACCACATCCACCTTCTCTACCAGCTCGCGGAGCGTCACGAGGACGACGCGATCATGTGCCGCGAGGTCACCGCGGCGCATCGCATCGAACGCGCCGGCGCAGAGGCGCGACTCGATGGCAATCACGTTGCCCTCCCGCGCTGCCTGTTCCCGCAAGAGACGTTCCATGCCGGCCACTGTTCCCGGATGGCTGCCGATGATGCCGATTCTGCCGCGCTGCCTCAACGCCTCATCCACCATTATCTCAAGCACCGAGAGAACGGGGCAGTCAACCGCTCCGGAGACCTCATCGACGAGTCGACCGAACGCGGTGCAGGTGAGCAAGACCGCGTCCGCACCGGAGCGACGCGCGAAGGAGGCGTACGTTCTGAGACGCTCGACGACCTCCGGGCGAAGGGGCGGAGCAGACATCGCGGGCAGGCCGGAGTCCAGGAAGTGGACAATCTCGACATCCGGCAACAGCTCCGACGCCAGTTGTCCGAAGACTCGCACGTTGTCAGCCACGACGTGTATCATGCCCGCCTTGCGTGCCATATCTCTCTCCCTGGCAGGTGTTCCCGTCCGGCGAATGCATGGTACTGCTTCACACACCGGTCTGTCAGCCACCGCCCCGGCGCTCAGCCCGCGTGACAGGCGATGCTTGTCAGCGTGAGCCGCGCGAGACGACTGGGCACAAGGGAGGCGTCAGCACGAGTGGTCAGGCAGGCGCGGTTGCCGAATGGTTGAAGGGACCGTGTGGAGGCGGACAGCGGACCGGCGCCGGTGGATGTGACGCGCCTCAGACAACAGAAAGCCCCAAGCGACCTGGCAGCTTACATTCCGGCTCAGACTCCCCTCGACGCTTCAGGCTTCCTCGAACCTTGGCTTGGAGACCTCAGAACTCGAACACCGCTCAACACTCGGGTTGTCTGCGCCCTTTGTCGCCGCTTGGTGACCTGGGGCAGTCAGTAAGGTAACCGGTCAAAGAGGCCCTGTCAAGCCCGCCCCGCTAGCTGGATGGAATAATCGCATACGATTTCTCCCGACGGAATCCCCATGCCGGACCAGAGACTCTCCCTGACTTCTAGAGGGCACCGCAATCAGCTATCATGTCACCCTGATGCGATGGCCGGAGCACGGACGCCCGGACGATGACGGATTTCGGAGGATTGACGTGGGAGTGACCAAGAAGTTCACCATCCTGCACTCCAATGACATGCATGGCGACTTCCTTGCTGAAGTCGCGGCCGGCAAGGGAGAGCTCATCGGAGGCCTGGCGCTCCTGTCCGGGTACGTCAACAAAGTACGGCGCGAAGAGGAGAATGTCTTCTTCGTTATCGCCGGCGACATGGTGCAGGGATCGCTCATCGACTCCGAATACAAGGGCATCTCGACGATGGAGATAATGAACTACCTGGCGCCTGACGTCGTGACGCTGGGAAACCACGAGTTTGACTACGGGCTGCCGCACCTGTTGTTCCTCGAGAAGGTGGCGAACTTCCCTATCGTGAACGCGAATCTCTATGTCAAGGGATACAACAAGCGGCTCATGAGGCCGTACCACATCATCAACAAGGCCGGATTCGACGTCATGTTCATCGGCATCGTCACCGAGAAGGTCATCGATGCCGTCCAGAAGGACCCCCTCATCAGCAGCTTCATCTCTCTGGAGGAAGCCAGTCACGAGGTCGGTGTCATTACCGACGCCTACAAGAACGACGACATCGACCTGACGATTCTGCTGACACACATCGGCTTCGAGTCCGACATCGAGCTGGCGAAGCTGCTGAAGCCGGAGTACGGCGTTGACATGATCATCGGCGGTCACTCGCATACCGTTCTGGAGCAGCCTGCGAAAGTGAACGACGTTCTCATCGCGCAGGCAGGTGTGGGAACCAACCAGATAGGCCGCTTCGACATCGTCGTGGACGACGATACCAACAGCATCATCGACTACAAGTGGCAACTGGTGCCCATCGTGGAGGGCATCGCGGAGCCCGACGTTGCGCTGCAGGAGTACATCAGCACGTTTGCGACCGTAGTCGACCGCAAGTACGGGGCTCCTATCTGCAAGTTCACTGATGCGTTGACCCATCCGAGGCGCTACGAAGAGACTGCGCTGGGCAACCTGTTCGCCGATGCCCTGGCAGAGATGGGGGAGTGCGACGTCATGATGGTTGGCTCAGGCTCGATTCGCAGCAAGGAACTGGGCCCAATGGTGACCCTGCGGGACTACCGCGCGTGCTTCCCTTACGAGGACTACATGTCGCGTTTCACCGTCACCGGCAAGACCTTGAAGACGATGTTCTCGCGCTTCATGCGACCCGAGAACCGGAACGCGGAAGGCGAGTGTTACCAGGTCAACGGCCGGATACGCGCGGTCTACCGTGATGCTGCCAGAACGCTGGAGTCACTGACCTTCGAGAATCAGCCGGTTGCGGATGACAGGCTCTACACAGTCGGACTCATCGGCTATCACATCCTGAACTGCCAGGCGTATCTCGGTGTCACCATAGATGAACTGCGGTCCGCGGGCAAGAGCAGGGTCATCGCCACCAACGTGACGGATGTGCTCGAAGAGTACCTCAAAGGCCACCAGAACATCGGCCGCAAGGTTGAAGGCCGTCTGGTCTACATCTAGCCGGCTCCGGATTGCCTTCGCATCGGACTCTCCGGATTCCGGCGTGTGTCGTCCTCCCCGCAATGCAGGGGATTGACGGACAGCGACCCGGTTCAGGTACAATCGCCTGAGGCTCGTGTGGCCCTGTCACCTTGCCGGCATCGCTCCATCGGTGAGACCGACTGGTGCCGGCGAAGCGCAGGTGGTCCGTCCAGGGGGTGCTATGTTCGACGAGAAGACCCTGCAGCAAGTGCACGATGGGATGCTGGAGTGGTGGGGGAAGGTCAAGGCGGCCGTCGACAATGGCCGGGGTATGAGGCGGTTCTCCACCGTCTCCGACATGGAGGTGAAGCCGCTCTATACGCCGGAGGATATTCGCGACCTCGACTACGCAGAGAACCTCGGGACTCCCGGTTCCTATCCGTTCACGCGAGGCTGTCAGCCCGACATGTATCGCGGACGCGTGTGGACGTTCCGGATGTTCTCCGGATTCGGCAGCGCCCGAGATACCAACCGCCGGTACCATCATCTGCTGAAGCACGGCGAGACCGGCCTCAGCATCGCCTACGACTACCCGACCCTGATGGGGTACGACAGCGATGCCCCTCGCGCCCACGCCGAGGTCGGGAAATGCGGCGTCGCCATCGACTCCCTGGCCGACTTCGAAGTGCTCATGGCCGGGATTCCGCTCGGCGAGGTGACGGTCTCTCACACCATCAATCCGCCGGCGAGCGTGACCTGGGCAATGAACCTGGCGGCGGCGGACAAGCAGGGAGTCAGTTGGGACCGTCTGGGTGGCACGCTGCAGAACGACATGCTCAAGGAGTTCATCGCTCAGAAGACGTTCATGCTGCCGCCTGAGCCCTCGGTGCGGCTCGTCCGCGATATCATCGAGTTCGGAACCCTGCATGTGCCGCGATGGAACACCATCAGTATCAGCGGATACCACATGCGGGAGGCGGGGGCGACGGCGGTTCAGGAGCTGGCGTTCACGCTTGCCGACGGCATGACGTACGTGCAGGACGTGCTTGACCACACGAAGCTCGATGTCGATGCCTTTGCTCCCCGTCTGTCCTTCTTCTTCGACGCGCACATCGACTTCTTCGAAGAGATAGCCAAGATGCGAGCGGCGAGGCGCATGTGGGCCAGGATAATGCGCGAGCGCTTCAAGGCGAAGAACCCTCGCTCGTGGTGGATGCGATTCCACACACAGACGGCGGGCTGCTCACTTACGGCCCAGCAGCCGCTGAACAACATCGTGCGCGTGGCTACCCAGGCGATGGCGGCGGCCATGGGCGGCACGCAATCCCTGCACACCAACTCGTATGATGAGACGCTTGCCCTGCCCTCTGACCAGGCGGTTACTGTGGCTCTCCGGACGCAGGAGATCATCGCCGAGGAGACGGGTGTCACCAACACTGTCGACCCGCTCGCAGGTTCCTACTTTGTCGAAGCGCTGACGAATCAGATGGAGGAGAAGGCGCTGGAGTACTTCGACAGGATAGACGCGATGGGCGGCATGCTTGCGGCCATCAAGCAGGGCTTCCCGCAGACCGAGATCGCGGACGCCGCGTATCGGTACCAGCGACAGCTCGACAGGAAGGAGAAGACGCTTGTCGGCGTCAACAAGTACGTTGCTGAGGAGAAGACGCCGATCGAGATCCTCAAGATAGACGAGAAGCTGGAAGAGGAGCAGGTCGCGCGGCTGAGCGAGGTGAAGCGCACGAGAGACAATCGAGAGGTAGCGCGAGCGCTGGGCGAGATCCGCCGCGCGTGCGATGGCGGCAGGAACGTCATGCCGCACGTCATCGAGGCCATCAAGGCGTACGCCACGGAGCAGGAGATCTGCGATGTCTACCGGGACGCGTTCGGCAGATATCAGGATCCCGGTTTCTTCTAGACGACGGAGCGCCGGAACGACTGCGTTCGAGTGTGGAGGCTGAAGACAGATGAGCCCAAAGAGGAAGCTTCGAGTGCTGGTTGCCAAGCCGGGACTGGACGGCCACGACCGCGGAGTGAGGGTCATAGCCCGGGGATTCCGGGATGCCGGCTATGAGGTAGTCTATACCGGCGTCCATCAGACCCCAGAGCAGATAGCCAGCACGGCCATACAGGAGGACGTCGACCTCGTCGGTTTGAGCTGCCTGTCGGGCGCACACCTCTTCCTCTTCAGTGAGGTAGTCAGGCTGCTGAGAGAGAAGAGCGCGGCAGACATCACCGTCATCGGCGGCGGCATCATCCCGGAGGAGGATATCCCGAAACTGATGGATGCGGGAATCAAAGCCGTGTTCCTGCCTGGGACCTCTCTGGATGAGATTGTGCAATGGACCGAAGCCAACGTCCGTCCCGTAGAGGAGAGCCAGGAGCCCGCGAGGTGACCGCCGGGTTGGTCGACCGGATTCTCTCCGGGGATGTCCGGTCGGCTGCGCGGCTGATGCGGGGTATCGAGGACGGCGACCGCGAGGCATTCGACACCCTTGAGGCGCTCTACCCCCACACCGGCCACGCCTACGTAGTCGGCGTCACCGGCGCGCCCGGCAGCGGCAAGAGTACGCTGGTCGGCGCCCTGACCGCGGTCCTGCGGCGCGGCGGCATGACGGTCGGTGTGGTGGCGATAGACCCCACCAGTCCCCTCACAGGCGGAGCCATCCTCGGTGACCGCGTGCGCATGCAGGAGCATTGCACCGACGCCGGCGTGTTCATCCGGAGCGTAGCGACCCGCGGCTGGCTCGGTGGACTGGCGCGGGCGGCCGCGGGCATCATCCACGTCATGGATGCGATGGGCAAGGACGTGGTGCTCGTCGAGACGGTTGGCATCGGGCAGCAGGAGGTCGATGTAACCCGGCTGTCGGCGACTTCCATCTTTGTCCTGACGCCCGATTCCGGGGACGCCATCCAGATGATGAAGGCGGGCATACTGGAGGTGGCGGATATCTTCGTCATCAACAAGTCGGATCAGGAAGGCGCCCTGCGCGTGAAGGCTGACCTGCAGTCGATGCTGAACATGGGCGGTCCCTCCTCGGCTGTGAGACGGCCACCGGTCCTGCTGACGGAAGCGTTCAACGGAAAAGGGGTCGAAGACCTGGTCCGGGAGATATGGAAGCACCGGCAGACGCTCGTCTCTGACGGTGGACTCCGAAAGCGAGCACTGGAGCGGGCCCGTCTTGAGCTCGCGGAAGCGGTGGAGAGCTCCCTCAGGGACCTCATCGACTCCGGTCTGGACAGTGCAGCGCACGAGAGGTTGGTCGAGGAGCTGACGGAAAGGAAGATCAGCCCGCGGGCTGCCGCCTCCCGGGTCGTGGGTCAGTTGACCAGGCCGCCGCAGTGAGCCTGTAGCTGCGCGCGAGTCTGGGCAGGATCGGCCTGGCGCCTCTCCCGTTTGCAGTCCGGGCTGGTATCTACAGCAGTCCCTCTTCGACGCCGCGTGCGGAGAGCATCCTGGCTGGCTCGAACAAGGCTGTCGGCGAGGTGAGCAGTATGGCGTCCCTGATGTCCCGGAGGTGCTTCCGCACTCGCTCTCGCTCAATGCCCTCCGGCGCATACACCACGTACAGGGCGTCGCGCGTCTCGAGCGCGATCCTGCTTCGGCGGTCCGGGCCGTGGATGATGCTGGACAGTATCCCCTCCCGGTCAGCGACCATCATGTCGCCCGCCTTGGTCAACTGGGGTTCCCCGTTCGGTCTTATGTAACTCTCGTTGCCCGTGGCCACATCGAGCGTCACCGGAGGGACGACGGCGCTCAGGTCGTGCCCTGCGGTCAGGAGGAGGTTGCTCAGCTCTGCGATGAACATGACATCCACCAGTGCCGACACCGTGGGCAGCGGCTTGTGTCTCAGTGCGACGGTGGCAAGTTGCTGCGTGAGGTGATACGTCTTGTCGAAACGCTTGTAGTAGGTCGTGTACGTTCGTATCTCGGTGGACGACCTGATGTCCTCCTGACTCCGAAACCTCGCGCTCAACTCAGCCTCGAGGTCTCTCTTCCGCTGCTCCAGCGCCGGGTGTTCGCGCACATTCGTGACGCCCCGCACGACGAGAGCGGCTACGAGAGCGGTGGGGTATGTGGCCGTCCATGACTCCGAAACGACGAACATCGCTGAGGCTCCTTCCGCGGATGACCGCAAGGCCGGAAGTAGTTTACGGTATTCCGTCAGACTCCGAAGACCGATGTCGTCGTTCCGCCGGCTGCGGGAGTCCCGTCAGGCTGCCCGGTGCGGCAGGTGGCGCCTGTCTGGCGCTTGAAGCGTCGCGCCACCCAAGGGGCAAGACGGCACCGCATCGGGAGCTCGTGCGGTTTGGGCCGATTTGCCGGCGAAGAATGTTCCCGTCCCACCGGAATCCGGTACCACGAGGGCGCCGGACAGTGTATCTTGTATGTGGTTTGGCTCGCTCCCCTGGTGGCTCGCAGGGCTGGAAGGACGTGCGCTGGCCGCCGATCGCCGATACATGAGGTTGGACTGCAATGCCTGATGCGTTTCTCGTAGCGGACGACCTGCACAAGAGCTTCAACGGTCACAAGGCCGTGAACGGCGTCTCTTTCAGCATCGAGAAGGGCGAGATATTCGGCCTGCTCGGCCCGAACGGTGCGGGGAAGACCACCACCATACGCATCCTCTCGACTGTCCTGCCGCCGGACCGTGGGGATGTCACGATCGGCGGCCATTCGGTTCGGCGGGACGCGGACGCAGTGCGTCGCCTGATTGGCGTCTGTCCTCAGGAGCTGGCGTTCTATCCGGACATGTCGGCTCTGGAGAACCTCGTCTTCTTCGGCCGGATGGTCGGCCTTGATGGTGGCGAGGCCAAAGCGCAGGCGGTCACGTATCTCGACCTGATGGGGCTGAGCGAGCGGACCCGCGGCAAAGTAGACAAGTTCTCAGGCGGGATGAAGCGACGTGTCAATCTGGCGATCGCGCTCATGGGCCATCCGCAGCTTCTGTTCCTCGATGAGCCGACCGTCGGCATCGACCCGCAATCGCGCAACATGATCTACGAGACCATCGAGAGGCTGCGGGATGGCGGGATGACTGTTCTCTACACCACCCACTACATGGAGGAAGCCGACCGACTGTGCAGCCGGGTGGCCATCATGGACGGCGGCAAGGTGGTTGCACTGGATACTCCCCGGGGACTGAAGCACCTCATCGGACGCTCGGAGAAGGCCACGCTTGAAGACGTCTTCCTGAAGCTCACGGGGCGCGGGCTTCGCGATTGAGTCCAGTATGAGCAGAGTCCTCGCCATCGCCGTTAGGGAGGTCCGCAGCTACTTCCAGGACAGGGCCGACCTGGTCTTCGGTCTGGCGCTGCCGATCGCCGTCTTCGCGTTGATGTACGGGGCCTTCAGTGGAGGGTCTCTCTTCAACGGCACCGCATACATCGTGAACGAGGACCCGGACGGCGCCTACTCCAGGCTGCTGATCGAGCGACTGGATGCAAAGGAGAACCTCACGGTGACCCTGCTGAGCCGCGAAGAGGCGGAGGCCAAGCTGAGCGACTCTGACATCCTGCTGGTGTCCATCATTCCCGAGGAATTCTCCGACCGTCTGAGCCAGAGCTGGTCGACGCAGATTACCTTCCGGCAGCGCGGCAACGGAGGAATGGAAGGCCAGATCGTCGCAGGCATGGTTCGTGGCGAGGCTGATGCGCTCAGCCAGGAACTGCAGGCTGAGAGGCAAGTCCGCCTGGCTCTGGCTGCCAGCGGCATCGGCGGCGAGCAGGCGACGACCACTGTGCAGGGGTTGTTGCAGCGCGAGAAGGAAGCCCCAATCATCACGGTGAAGGAGACCAGCATCGGCGGTGAGGCAAGTCTTGTGCATCAGTTCATGCCCGGCATCGTTTCGATGTTCGTTCTCTTCGCCGTCACACTGGGGAGCCGGGCTATTGTGGAGGAGCGGAAGAAGGGCACCCTCGAGCGACTCCTTTCCACGCGGGTCACCGTGAGCGAGTTGTTCGCTGGCAAGTTCGTCGCGGGTGCGGCCCGGGGATTCTCGCAGACCGTCATCCTGCTCGCACTTGCCTACGCAGTCTTCAGGCTGTTCACACCGGTTTCCTTCCTCTTGATGCTCGTCGTGGCGCTCGTCTTCTCCATAGCTGCCAGCGCCCTGTCGCTCGTCATAGCCTCGGTGTCGCGGAACGACGACCAGGCTGTCTCCATCAGCGTCGTTTTTACCATGGCGACGGTGATGCTTGGCGGGACGTTCTTCGAGATTCCCGAGGGTTCGTTCCTCGAAGCTATCGGCAGAGCCTCCGTGAACACGTACGTGAACCGCGCGTTCGCCACCGCCACAACGCCCGGAAGCGGCCTCACGTCGGTCGCATATGAACTCGTGGTCCTGGCGGGTATCGCCGCCGTCGCGCTTGTGCTGAGTCGCAGCCTCTTCCGTGCGGTTCAGGGAGGCCGGTGATTCCGATGACAGCACTGAAACACGCGTGGGTGATCGCCGCCAAGGATGTGAAGGGGTCGGCTCGCGACCGTACGACCGTGTTTTTCAACCTCCTGTTCCCTTTCCTGTTTGTGGCTCTCTTCGGCTACATCATGGCCGGAATAGGCGGCGAGGATTCGCGGATGGAACTGCACATCGTCACGCAGGAGGACAGCCAGGACCTTGGTTACCGGATAGCCAGGATGATGGAGACCGACGACGAGACCGAGCTGGATGCGGGTGAACCGCTGATTGTCTGGGACAGGGACTACGATGAGGCTCTCCGCGCAGTCTCCGAGAAGAGACTGGATGGCTTCCTGCTGCTGCCGGACGGTTTCACCGAGGGTATCTCACGCGGCTACGGCTCCGTCATCGAGGTCGTCACCGACTCCGAGGCGATCTACGATAGAGCGGCGCTGACCTCCGTGGCAGACTCGATAGCCTACCAAATAGGGCTGCAACAGGTCGTACGTGGCGCGATGTCCAGCCTCATGCTGGAGCCGTTGCTGGACTCAGCCGCCGACAGCTCTCGAATTGGCGAGCAGATGCCCGCGTACCTCTCCGTGCAGGCAGGAGTCCCGATGAGGCCTTCCCTGGTCGAGTACGAGGTTGAGAAGGTCGGCGACGTCGAGGCGGAGGCACCCGCCACGTACGTCATCCCCGGCTACCTGGTCATGTTCACGTTCATGGCGGCGGCCAACTCAGCGGAGATCATTGTTCGCGAGCGCCAGAACCGCACGCTGGAGCGCCTGCTCGCCGCCTCGGTGAAGAGAGAGTCGATACTCGCCGGGATGTTCGGAGGCATTGCGTTCAAGGGTCTGGTTCAGATTGCGCTGTTCTGGACGGTCGGAGTGCTGTTCTTCAACCTCGACCTGGGAGCGTCTCCCGCCGCTGTCGTTCTGCTCTCCGTGACGATGGTCGTGATGTCCGCGGCTTTCGCGCTCATGCTCGCCACCCTGGCGCGCACCCAGCGCAGCGCGGGGTCCATCGCCACCGTCACCTCGCTCGTGCTGGCTCCGCTTGGGGGATGCTGGTGGCCGCTGTTCATCACGCCTCGCTGGATGCAGTACCTTGCCAAGTTCACGCCGCATGGTTGGGCCACGACCGGATTCAACAAGCTGCTCATCTTCGGCGCCGACTTCGGCGCGGCTGTTCCCGAGATGGTGGCGGTGCTGGGTTTCGGCATTCTGTTTGGATGCATCGCGGCGCTCCGCTTCCGCACCAGCGCGGTGTAGCTCAGGTGCGGTGCGCCTCTTTTCTGTCGTTACACGCGCATTGACCCTTTATGACCACCTGAGCAATGATTGACTGTGCCGCAATGAATGCCGCGGGGTGAACATGCTGACGGATGAGATGACGGCGTCGGCCTCGCTACTGGGAATGAGCACAGAGGAGCTGCGCACCCTTGCGCAGCAGGAGGGCGAAACGGCCTATCGAGGCGGTCAACTGGCCCGCTGGCTCTATCTGCATGGGGTGCGGACGTATGAAGAGATGTCCAATCTGCCAGAGGCGTTCCGCGTACGTTTGAGTCAGAAGTACCGGATAGGCCGTGGACACGTCGTCGTCAGCCAGCACAGCAAGGATGGGACAACGAAGCTGCTCCTCGAGATGGCGGACGGCGCCAGGATCGAAACGGTCGGCCTGCCGTATCCGGACCGCGTGAGCTGCTGCGTGTCGACGCAGGTGGGCTGTCCGATAGGCTGCGCCTTCTGTGCCACTGGTTCGAGCGGATATACCCGCGACCTTTCGGCGGGTGAGATCGTGGACCAGGTTCTCTGCGTGCGGGAATCCGTGCAGGGTGAGTCGCAGCAGAACCGTGGCGGTCCCTCCCGCGTGGACCACGTCGTCTTCATGGGCATGGGAGAGCCGCTGCTGAACTACGACGCCACCACCAAAGCCGTGCAACTGCTGAATGCGGAACTCGGAATCGCTATGCGGCAACTGACCGTCAGCACTGTTGGATTCGTTCCCGGCATCCGCCGGCTGGCACAGGACAAGCCGCAGTTCACTCTGGCCGTGTCTCTTCACGCCCCTACTGACGAGCTGCGACGTCAGCTCGTCCCAGGCATGACCAGATGGGGTGTCGCCGAGATCATCGAAGCGTGTCGTGAGTACGTGCGGCGGACTGGACGCCGGGTGACATTCGAGTACTGCCTTCTCGGCGGTGTGAACGACGCGCCGGCGGAGGCGGGTGAGCTTTCGAGGGTGTTACGCGGGTTGAACTCCCACGTCAACCTGATTGCCTGGAATCCGGTTTTGGGACTGGGCTTCCGCGCACCGTCGCGTGAGCGCATCAGGGCGTTCCGCGAAGTGCTCGAAGATGCAGGCATTCCTGTGACACAGCGACTCGAGCGAGGTTCGGATATCGATGCGGCCTGCGGGCAGTTGCGCAGGCGTACCGGGGAAGGGGCATCCGGGGGCGAATAGCGGTCCCGCACAACACAGGTGCGCGCGACTACCGGCTATCCGCCGGCAACTTCCCCAGTGGCAGGAGGTAGATGGGAGTCTCTTGTTCCTCGCAACCGAGAAGCTCCGCCACCGCGTCATCGTCGAACGCGCCCACAGTCACCACGCCGAGGCCGAGTGCGACGGCCTGCAAGCATACATTCTGTGCTGCGTGACCGGCCTCAAGGTGCACGTAGCGAACGCCGCGCTCCCCGTACTTCCCCGTCGTCCTCTCATAGACGGCCGTGATGGCCAGCACGACTGCGGCATCGCTGGTCCACGGTTGTCCGGGACAGGCCCGCTTCAGCTCGGCAGGAACGTCCCCGGCGCTGATTGGGGCTAGCTGGTGCCCATAGGGAATGTACCGGTACACGCCGGGGGGTAGGCCGTCCACAGCCAGCGACAGCAGATAGACCTCCAGCGGATAGAGTGCGCCGGCCGAAGGCGCGGTGCGGCCGCCCCACTGCGCCGTGACGCCCTGGGCCGCCCAGAGCAACTGCGACGCCTCCGCAAGGCTGATGGGTTCGGTCGCGTACTCTCTCACCGATCTGCGTGCGGACATTGCCTCCTCGACCGACACATCGCCGCTGAGTTGTGGAGCAGGCAGCATCAGCGTTCCGTGCGACGCGTACTCCGTGTCGGGAGAGACTGCACGCGGGGAACATCCCGCGAGGCACAGGGCAAGTACCAGCGAAACCACGAGCTTCATCACGTGACCCCTCTGCTCGCTCCATCCCGGGGGACCGCCCTGCGGCCGGAGCTCAACAGGCCGGGCGCCCGTATTCGTCCTTCCGCGCGCAGACGAACGACAGGAGAAGCCAGGCACGAGGCTTCGGCGATGTGTTCGCAGTTGGCTCCAGAGCGAACCGGTCTCGCCCAGTCTAGGCGACGCTACCGGCGGCGTCAACCGCCTGACTTTTCGGCAGCTTCGTTGCAGGGACCGCAGCGCCATGGAGCCAGGCGCACGACATGCCTGCACACCCGCGTGCCACGCTGCAGATGGAGCCAACTGCCGCTGTCGGCCGGACGGCCCGGGCAGCAGGGCGGCCGCCCACCTCAGCCGACCGTGCCCGAGCCGGAGCGCAGCGAGCTACCGCCTGGAAAACACTCGCTTGGGATCGCTGATGAGCAGGATGACCTGCCACACCAGGAGGCCGACGATGACGACGCACACGCCCAGCATCGTGGCGTCGAGATTGACCTCGAAGAACTCGCCTCCCTCAGTGAGGTAGGCGAACACGTGGTCAACAAACCACATCATCGTGGCGCCCCAGAACATCAAGCTGAGAAGTCCCACCCTGTATTTGTCGCCCGGCGCCTGTGAGTACCAGACGGCAGTGGAAACGATTGCCGCCAGTGCTGTGATGATCAGGAACATCACTTCGCCCCTTTGGCGGAGTCGAACCGCAGCTCCGCCGGCGCAGCAGCCTTCCGCTCGGCGATGGCCACGATTACGAGCCAGAGCACAGTCACGAACACGGCCATGGCCGTGCCGAAGGTCGCCACCTCGTGAAGCATCGGCGCCACATGGGCGGGGTTCTCCATCGCCGTCAGGAACGGCGGCCAGGGAACGATCTCGCCGTGCCACAGGTGCTCGAACGCCAGGAGCACCGTGCCACCCCACAGGAGTTTGTTCAACCAGCCGAGCTTTCGACTCCAGGTCAGGCCGCGCTCCCCTGCAGCGGCGCCACCGGGTCTCCTCTCCCTCTTCTCGACAGCCTTCTGCACCACGCTTGTTACGATTGCCTCCCCCATGGGAACGAGAAAGCACGCCATACCTGTCTACCTCCTTCTGCTCTGCGGCGTTGAACGCCATATCGCCTGCGCGCCGACAGCCCTCCTCGTCGGTCGTGTCAAGCTGCATACTGTACTGTTGGTGCAGCGACGACTAGTTGCAGAAGCAACGCGTGGCAAGTGTATTCCCGTCGCACCGGAGTGTCAATAATCCGAATCGACTGTGCCGTCTTGCGTTGGGTGAGCGCATCCAGCTATCTGCCGGTAGCG
>CAZLPP010000048.1:0-16097 GCA_964561465.1 uncultured Dehalococcoidales bacterium | reverse complement strand
GTCGAGCCGAATCTGTTGAAAACGCATGTTCCATTCTCTATACTTCCGCTCGTTGCTGGCCAGCGTAGGTTATCGAGTCCTCCGATTCCACAAAGCGATCCCCTGGGTGCACTGGATGACCGAAACTAGGACCAAATCCCGAGGAAAGGAGGTCATCCGGTGAGTTTCGCAGACAAGACGCTTCAATGTGCGGATTGCGGCGCGGAATTCGTGTTCACTGCTGAGGAACAGGAGTTCTTCGCGTCCAAGGGCTACACCAACGAGCCCAAGCGATGCCTTACCTGCCGCCGGAACCGGAGGTCTCAGCGGACCGACGGTGGAGACGGATTCCAGGGCAGGCAGATGTACAGTGCGACTTGTGCTCAGTGCGGCAAGGATTGCGAAGTGCCATTCGAACCGCGCGATGGTCGCCCGGTGTACTGCAGTGACTGCTTCGGACGACTTCGCAGCAGGTAGCTCTCCAGAGCCACTCGGACACCCACGGGGCCCCTTGACGGGGCCCCGTTTCTTTTGCGGGCGAAACCGGGGTCAGACCGCGGAGACGATGGACTTGATCATCGCTCGCGTGATGATGAACATCAACTCATCAGTGATGAACGGCAGTCGGACCTTGGCAAGTCCCTCCCGGGCATACTGGCGGGAAACCTCATCGAGGTCCTGACTCTGCTGATACCTGCGGCGCACCTCATCTCCGAAGGAGAGCGTTTTCTCAAGCCCCAGTCGCAGGTAGTCGCGCGCCTGTTCGTGCAGCAGCACGCCATAGTGGTCCATCCCGAGGATGTCCACATCAAACTCGAGAAGGCGTCGCAGCGAAGCGACATACTGAGAGAAATCGAACTGCGCAGAGGGAAAGGACAGGTCGAGGTGGCTGGAGACCGGCTGCGGACTGGTATCCGTCGGAAAGAGCGCTCTGCACGAAGGAACCCACGTCGCAACGCAGCACTTGCTGTGGCCCGGCACTTCGTAGAACTCGACCGTGACGCCGCGACCCAGGTCTATCCGTTCCCCGTCGGTGACCGTGCGGTCGATTGCGAGGTCGGATGGGCAGTCACAGACATGCAGACACTGGTCCAGAACCGCAGCCTGCTCGGCGGCCTCGTCGTTCATCCGCGCGTTGTAGCCGGCCACCTTCGGTTTCGCCAGTGCCTCCGCGCTGGCCGCGGTACCCAGCACCTGGAGCCTGGGGAACCGCTTGCGGAAGAACGGAATCGCACCACAGTGGTCGAAATGAGAGTGCGTCACGACCGCGTACTTGACGCGGTCAGGGTCAAGAGCCAGTTCGTCCAGTTGGCTCTTGAGAGCGGGAGTCGCGTGGCTCATGCTCCCGCCGACGATGAGAATGTCATCGCCTTTCACGACGTACGAACACAACTCGTGGGTGCCGATGAAGTCAACGACCTGGTTCACCTTGCAGGGTTGTTTGAGCCACATGCCAACTCCTCCTGGATTTCTGAGTTCGGGCCAAAGGCCAGACATTCTAACACGGCGACACGGACCGTCCTCCCCGGTACACGGGACGTTCACGGACGGGGAGCCGGTGTATAATGCGAAGGGCGCGCCATTCTCGAGGTCCTCTGACCGATGGTGACACGAGAGCTCCTCATCAGGCTGTTCAACGCAGCCTACATGCAGCGCTGGAACGACCAGATACGTCCGGTTGAGCTGACCGAGCTTGACAAGCAGGCGCACAAGATGGTCGTTGCGTACGTTCTCGGCAAGTTCGAGGAGCAGTCGCGCTGCATGGACTGGCCTGCCCTCATAGAGGGCGGCATCTTCGAGTACCTGCAGCGCCTGGTTTTGACGGACCTCAAGCCTCAGGTCTTCTACAAGATCAAGGAGGACCCCGTCCGGTATCAGGAGCTGAACGACTGGGTATACACCGAGATGGAAGGTGCCATCGCGCCTCTAGGGACTGCATTCTGCGAGCGGTTCAGGCGCTACTTCGCGGATGGCGCGGAAAGCCACTACCAGCGTGTGCTGCACGCAGCCCATTTCTTCGCGACCCGGTGGGAGTTCGACATCATCCGCCGTGCCAATCCGGACGGGCACGAGATGGAACGTATCGGTGCGCGCCTCGAGTCGCAGCAGGAGACGTATCTCGACCTGCCCGGCTTGCGCGAGTTACTCCTGAGGTCCAATCTGCGCAGCTTCATCGACCTGTGCGGCCTGCTGCGCTTTCAAGTCCGCTGGAGCCACATACACCGCATACCCCGCACCTCGGTTCTCGGCCACATGCTGATTGTCGCCATGGTCTCGTATCTGCTCTCGCTTGAACGAGGTTGCTGTGCGCGACGCTGCGTCAACAACTACTTCACCGGCCTGTTCCACGACCTGCCCGAGGCCCTCACGAGAGACATCATCTCGCCGGTGAAGCACTCCGTGAAGGGTCTGAGCGCGCTCATCAAGACGTACGAGCGCGACGAAATGGAGGAGAAGGTCTACCCTCTGGTTCCGAAGGAATGGCACGCGGACCTCCGTCTCTTCACCGAGGATGAGTTCTGCAACGTCGCGTTCGAAGGTGGCGGTGTCGTGCATGCGTCGGCTCTTGAGATGGACGAGCGTTACAACCGCGATGAGTTCAATCCGCGGGACGGTGAACTTGTGAAGGCGGTCGACGACCTCGCGGCCTTCATGGAGGCGTACCTTGCGCGTGAGAACGGAATGTCGGCTCCGGAGCTGGAGCGGGCTATGAATGCGATTGGACTCAAGTACGCGTCAAGCGCCGTCGCGGGGGTCGACCTCATCCCGCTCCATTCCTGGTTCTCGGGGAGCGGGCGCGCATTCATGGACGGCGTGACGGCCGCGCCGGTGCGAGGGCAATGAAGGCGCAGTACCATCCCAACCGGACCGAGGAGGAAGAGGTCGAGGTGCTCGACATCTTCGTCGACCGGGAGGGCCTGCCAAAGATCCTTTTCGAGCGGGCGAACGGCGAGGTCTGCAGCGCCCCTATCGGACGGTTCACCGAGCTTCGTAACGGCTCGCCACCGGTGAAGAAGACGCGCCGTCGGGGAGAAGCCGGAAATGAGGCCGGCAAGGGCGGTCAAGGCTAGGTTCGTCCGGCCGAGCCGGTTTCCAGCTATTCTTGATGGAATCGCAGCACGAGGAGAGAACGCGGATGCTCACGACAGTCATTGGAAGCTACCCCCTGAAATACGCTGAACTGGGAGCCGATGCCATCCGTCTGGCAGTGGAAGACCAGCTTGCGGCCGGGATCGATCTCGTGACCGACGGCCAGACGCGCTACGACATGATCGAGTACTTTGCCCGCGCAATCGAGGGATACTCCTTCGAGGGCAAGAGTATCATTACCGGCACGATAGGGCACGGCAGGCCGGACGAGTTCATGTCCGACTTCCGACTGGCGAAGAGCCTCGCGCCACGCGTCAAAGGTCTGGTTACCGGCCCGGTCACCCTCGTCTTCTCGTCCCGCATCAAGAGCGGGTACGCCGGCTACCGCGATGAGGCGGTCTATGTGGACACCGCGCGCGCGCTGCTCGACATCGCGCAGTCCCTCGAGCGCGAGGGAGCCGAGTGGATCCAGATAGATGAGCCGTACCTCTCCGTTGGCGCGCCCATGGCAATTGCCCGCAAGGCAGTTGAGTTCCTGGCCTCGGGTCTCAAGGTGCCGGTGGCCATGCACGTGTGTGGCAAAGTGGGAGCCATCTTCCCGCAGATAGTGCAGTGGGAGGGACTGACCCTCCTCTCGCATGCGTTCATGGGCGACAAGAACGACGACGTTCTCGTGTCGAGCGAGCTGAAGGGCACATCCAAGATGCTCGGCCTGGGATGCATCGACACGAAATCTCCCACAGTCGAGCCGGTGTCCGACGTTGTGGCGCTCATCGAGAAGGCGCGCACGCTCATCCCTCCCGAGCGAATCGTCCTCCACCCCGACTGCGGATTGCGGGCCCTCCCGCGCGAGGCCGCAAAGGCGAAGCTGACCGCCATGGTGACCGCCGCGCGATTGGTTTCGGCCGCCTGAGAGACACCGCCCCTGCCGTGACACGTTCGGGGCCGCTGGCCGAGCCAGCGATGAAGCCGAATCCGCGACCGCCTGAACCGGCAGGAGTGGCTACGTCTTCCGGGCGAGCACGGCCTTCAGCTTGTCCTCATACTCGGGCCGCGCCGGACTGAAGATGTCGACGATATCGCAGTCGACGTCAAGCGCTTGCGAGCCGTGCTCCCGACCCGCCGGGAAGAAGATGATGTCGCCCGGCTTCATCCGGAACAGCTTGCCGTCCAGTATGGCGTCCAACTCGCCGCTGAGGACGAGCATGAGCTGCTCGATTGAAGCGTGTACATGCACGGGGAAGTACGACTTCGCCTCAAGATGAGCGAAGCTGAGCGTCATGTTGCGGCCCGCGACGATGTGACTGGTCGCCCCCTTTGCCAGGTCAACGACCGGTACGTTGTTGTAGGTGATGATGGTCTGTTGCAGCTCGTCCGATGATGCGCGCTTGAAACTCTGGCTCACGAACTGGGCCTCCCTTCGAGTGACCGGGTCCCCACCCGGGTCGTTCGCGATGACGAGGCCACATGATAGCATGGCCGGCTGCCACCGCCACCTCGACGTTCGGCTGGGCATCATCTGCTAGAATTGCGGCGAATGGACTGCGGCCTCCGCGTCGGCCTGACGCGAGAGGTGCGTGCAACCGGCGTCCTCCGGGGAAGTGTCGGAACCGGCAGACGAGCATGACTTAGGATCATGTGCCGCAAGGCGTGAGGGTTCAAATCCCTCCTTCCCCACCAGACGTGCAGGGGCGGCGCTCCGGCTCCCGGCGTTTCGGCCCGGACAGTTATGCTCATTTCCCGGAAGACCGAAACGAGGAGAAGATGTCTCAGGAACTCGACCTGATGCGACGCTGCCGCGGCATGCAGGCGGCTCCGATACCATACTACATCGACTCCGGCTCGGTGAGACTCTTCGCCGACTCACTCATGGACCCCGACCCGGCGCTCCGCGTGGACCCGTCGCAGGACCCTTCCGGCGGGGGCCGGGTGATAGCTCCACCGACGTTCTTCGGCGGCGCCACAGGGCTGTCCACCATACGCGCCGGAGATCCCAAGGGCATGTTCAGCCTGCCGCTTCCCGTGCCTGAGGGGTGGCTGGCTATCGCCACCGGAGATGACTTCGAGTTCTTCCACCCGGTGCGAACCGGCATGACGCTCGTGAGCCACGAGCGGTTCGAGGATGCCCGCGAGAAGCAGGGACGGACCGGCCGCCTCATCTTCTTTGAGGTGAGCAAGGAGTTCAGGACAATAGACGGGACTCTGGTCCTCCGGCGGACGTTGCACTGCGTCACCCGTCCCCTGGGCTCGGGCGCGACGCCGGCGTCGGCCGGCGCCGAGGGGATGGAGTTCCCGAGCGGACTCCCGCCGGTGACGGTCGGCCCGGTGACCATCCGCTACCTGTCGATGTTCGCCGTTGCCACAGCCGAGCCGGTCGACATCCACTACGATGCGGACTACGCCCGGTCGACCGGCCTGCCCGGAGTCATCATCCAGGGGTTGTACAAGACAGCGCTCATCGGGAGAATGCTGAAGGACTGGCTCGGCGACCCGCGCGCCGTCCGGCGTCTCACCGTGCAGCATCGCCGGATGGACCTCGCGGGAGCCACCCTCACGGCCGGCGGTGCTATCATGTCGCCGTTTCCCGTCTCGCTCCCGGCGCCCGTGACGTGCCGCGTGCAGGTGAGCAACGAGCGCGCAGTCGTCACCACCATGGGGACGGCTGAAGTCCTGGTGCCTGAATCGCCGCGGTGCCGGGAGTGGCTCAGACAGGAACTGACGAAGGAGCGGACAGCGCAATGAAGAACGGACGCAGAGTCGTCATCACTGGAGCCGGCGCCCTGACTCCGCTTGGCGTCGGGGTTCGTGAGTCGTGGGAGCCCCTGTGTGCGGGGAAATCGGGCATCGGCCCCATCACGCGATTCGATGCCAGCGGCATATCAACCCAGATCGCCGGCGAGGTCAAGGGCTTCGACGCCACGCGCTACATGGAGCGCAAGGTCGCACGCCGGTCCGACCTGTTCGCGCAGTACGCCATCGCAGCTACGCGCATGGCCCTCGATGACTCGGGGATCGAGATGACCGAGGCCATCTCGTATCGCACCGGAATCATCCTCGGCAGCGCGGTGGGCGGCATCGGCACGCTCTACCACAACATGAAATCGCCCGCCGAAGGCAACATCGAGGGCGTCTCCAAGATGCTCGCCTCCATGTACATACCGAGCGCGGGTGCAAACGATATCAGCGTTGTGTTCGGCATCAAGGGACCGAGCCGGGGCATCAGCACCGCGTGCGCCACCGGGGGACACGCCATCGGGGACGCCCTGCGATTCATTCAGCACGGTGAGGCAGACGTCATGGTCGCCGGTGCATCCGAGGCTCAGATAGTGCCAATATTCATCGAGTGCCTGGCGCGTCTGAAGGCGTCCTCTACCCGGAACTCCGAGCCGGAACGCGCCAGCCGTCCGTTCGAGAGGGACCGCGACGGCTTCGTGAGCGGCGAGGGCGCCGGCGTGCTCGTGCTCGAAGAGCTCGAACGCGCCCGTGAGCGTGGTGCGCACATCTACGCGGAGCTCACCGGCTTCGCCTCCAACATCGACGCGTACCACGCCACCAAGCCGGACTACGAAAGCCAGGCCCGGTGTATCTCTCTCGCCCTCGAGGACGCCCAGATAGCGCCTTCGGACGTGCAGTACGTCAACGCGCACGGAACAGCGACGATGCTGGGCGACCTCTCCGAGACCATGGCTCTGAAGAAGGCTTTCGGACGCCACGCATCACGGCTGATGGTGAGCTCCAACAAATCGATGATCGGCCATATGTGGGCCGCGTCTGGCGCCGTCGAGGCTATCTTCACAGCGCTGACGCTGATCGAAGGAGTGGTGCCGCCCACCATCAACTACGATAACCCCGACCCGGCGTGCGACCTCGACTACGTGCCCAACATCAAGCGAGAAGCGGCGGTCACCACTGCCATCTCACAGTCATTCGGCTTTGGCGGGATGAACGCGGTTCTCGTTATGAAGCGCTGGGAAGGTTAGGCAGTGCGCCCCTCCGCGGCCCCACCCGTCTCCTGAGACTGGGCCTGGGGCTGGGCGCCGGTTCCTCTTCTGCGCCGCTTGCGGCGTCGCGCGGTAAACAGGTTGGTAAAGAACTCCCGGTCCAGTTGATGCCGTGCGTCCGCCACGTTCAGCAACTCGCGTGCGGTAGCGCCTTCGAAGTACGCCACCTCAACGTGCTTTCCCATGTTCTTGACTGCCTGCAGCGCATACGCGAAGTCCGCGTCCCCGCTCACGAGAACCGCTGTGTCGTAGAAGTTGTTCCAGGCGAAGTAGAGGAGGTCTGTCGCCAGCATTATGTCGACTCCCTTCTCTATCTGTGTGCCCTGAGCCGTCTTGATGATTCCCAGGCGTACCTCGAGGTAAGGCGTCTTGCGCAGCGAATCGAGAAAGTCCTGCTGTTCCTTAAAGGCATCCGGTCGAGCGACGGCATCCTGAAGTGCGTTGTAGTAGTAGGTCCGGAACAGGCCGCGATCGCCGCAAAGCGTCTTCACGAACTCGGTGAAGTTCAAATCGTGGCGCTTCAGCATAGCTTCGAGCGCGTGATAGAGGTTGCTGCCGTCGATGAAGATGGCAACGCGTTCAGTCGGCATGCCCTCAGCCTCCCGTTTCATCAGCATATTCCCTAGTATACCTTCAGACGCAAGCCCGCGGTACAACCGGCTCACGGGCCGAAACCGCGGGACGCGCAGATTGACTGTTTCAGTGGTCGGCGTATTCCGTCTGCGGGCGGGCTGACCTTCCCTGCTGTCTGCTACCATGTTGGCGGAGCGGAGGTCCGTACCCGGGCAACGGCTCGTAGAGAGCAAGGTGGGCGCAACGTGAATCTGACGGCGTTTCTGAAGGCGAACAAGGCCGAGTTCGAGTTCATCGAGAAGAGCACCACGCACCACGCCAACGAAGCCGCAGAGGCGAGTGGCCTCTCCCTCTCCCAGATAGGCAAGACGATTGTGTTCTCAAGCGACGACCAGCGGCTCGTTGTCGGCGTCGTGCGCGGCGACCACATGGTCAGCCGCCACAAGCTCGCTGAAGCCGCCGGCGTGCGTCGTCTTGAGGTTGCATCCGACGTCGTTGCCGAGAGAGCCACGGGTTTCCCGACCGGTGGCATCCCGCCCATCGGACACAGGCGCCGCCTGCCGGTCTATGTCGACCAGCACGTTGCGTCCCTGGAGCACGTCTGGTGCGGCGGCGGGGCGCGCACCCGGCTGGTGCGCCTGAGGCCGGACGATATCCTGCGTCTCTCCGGCGGCACAATCTGCGACATCGCGGTCGCACAGGAGTAGCCTGGCCGCAAGGCAATGCCTTCACCAGCTACAGATCAGCGAAGACCTGCGGGGCCTCGGTCTTCATGATGTCCCGCAACGCTCCGGCCACAGCCCGAATCTCGGGCAGCGACCGCGGGGACGTCCTCAGCTTGATGATGTGCCGCAGCTCACGGAAGTTCCAGGTGCACACAATGTCGGTATAGCACGCATTCGGCAGCACGTAGCGGGCTATCTCGGGCTTCAGCCCGGCCTTCAGCAGCGAACTGTAGGCCTGCCAGGCTGCCTCCATGGCGTGGGAGAAGACCAGCGTCGCCTCGGCGGAGGACTCGACCTCAGGCGGGACGAGATAAGACGGCTCGTTCTCGCGCACGTACCGCTGGCTTCGCTGGCTGTAGCTGGCGAGGCGGTGCCGCACCAGCTCGTGCGTCATCGCCCTGCTCCCGCGAATGAGGAAGGAGGCGGAGGCATGCTCGATCATCGACTCGTGACCGATGTCCAGCCACTTCTGGATGCGGTCTGGGACGGTTCCGGTCTTGTCCTGTGTGTTCCAGCAGAGACGCCCGGCTGACTCGATGAGGCGCTCAGCATCAGGAGTGATGGCCAGCAGCTTCACCTCGACACGATACTCGGCAGCCATGTCAGCCTCCAATCGAGGGCGCGCCCCCCAGCCTGGGGTCGGACGCGGACGCGCCTCGAGCCATTATACACAGAGATGGGCGGCCGCAGCCGCCCGTCTCACGGAAGACAACTGTGCAGGGGCTCAGTCGCTGAGCTTCTCGCGCTCGTCGATGCCGGCCAGCTTCCGCGCCAGCTTCTTCTTGTTCTCCATGTTCGACTGGCGCTCGATCATGACCTTCTGTGCCTGCGGCGAGCCGGCGCCGTGCATGGACTCCGTCCGGTAACTCGGCGCAGTCAGGCCGAACGTCATGCTGTTGATGAGGGACAGCATCCTCAGACGCTCCTCAGCCGACACGGTGCCTGCGCCCTTGAAGTACTTCTGCACGTACTTGCCGACCTCGGGGCTGCGCAGGTCGCACTCGGACGGGATGGTAACCAGGGCGCCGCCGGCGAGGTCCTCGGCAAGGCGGCACAGCTCGTAGGGGTACCGTGTCACATTCATCTTGCAGACGTTGGCGAGCAGGATATCCGGCTGGTAGTTGCCTGCCTTGGTCTTGGTGCCCTGGGTTGAAGCAGCCAGGCCGCAGGCATGCAGCGTCTCGATGAGGTGATTCATCTCCGCGATCTTATCTCGGACGTGCCCTGCCTTGGCCACGTTGTTGTACTCGGTCATGGCGGCGGTGGCGCCCACGAGCACGTCCCCGATGCCGGGCTTGCAGCCACCGTAGCTCTGGCGGTGGTAGCTTGCGAAGCGCTCGACCACCATCCCGGAGAAGTCGACCTCGCCGCACATGAATACCCTGCTCCACGGCACGAAGACATCATCTAGAACCGTGAGGGCTTCCTGTCCTCCGAACTGGTAGTTGCCAACGTCGATGTCGCCCGCTTCCAACTTGCGCTTGTCGCAGGACTGACGACCGTAGATGAAGTGCACGCCCTTCGAGTCGGACGGCAGCGCACAGCACACTGCGTAGTCCTCATCCCCTTCGCGCATGGTGAGGGTCGGCATGATGAGCATCTCGTGGGAGTTCACGCTGCCGGTCTGATGGGCCTTGGCGCCGCGGATGACGATACCGTCCTTCCGGCGTTCGACAACATGGACGAACATGTCCGGGTCAGGCTGCTGACTCGGCCTCAACCCCCTGTCACCCTTGACGTCGGTCATCGCGCCCTGGACGCAGAGGTCGTTCTGCTGAATGTACTTCAGCCAGTCCCGGAACCGGGCGTGATAGGAGGTACCGTACTTCTCATCCGTTTCGAACGTGGTGCTGAAGACTGCGTTGATGGCGTCCATGCCGACGCACCGCTGGAAGCAGCAGCCGGTCCGCTGCCCGAGTAGCCTCTGCAGCTTGACCTTCTTCACCAGGTCGTCGGTGCTCATGAACAGGGACGTGAACCGGTTGATTCTCTCGCCGGTGAGCGTTGACGTGGTGGTGGCCAGGTCCTCGTACTCCGGCTCGTGCGCCACCTTGTAGCTGAGCGCGATGGCGTTGATGGACGGGCGAACGACGGGATGGTCGACGAAGTTCTCCAGCCTCTCGCCGAAGAGCCACACATCCGACTTCAGCTTGCGCAGGCTGTCGATGTACTGTTGAGCGGTCTTTAGAGCCATTGAGTGCCTTCCTCCTTGTGCGCGGTGGCGCGCTTCAGTGCCGTATTATATTCGGTGTCAGGGCGGGCGGCAACGCGAGGCAACCGCCCTAGGGAGGGCCGGTCGAACCGGTCGCATGGCGCACATACGCCGGCGCGTTGCCACAGGACGATTGCGTGACTACTATTCGGATCGGCCGCGGAACTCTGGCGCTGATGATGGCGGATATCACGTCCGTGACCGCTGACGCCATCGTGAATGCCGCCAACTCAGGACTGCTCGGAGGTGGTGGCGTCGACGGAGCCATCCATCGCGCCGGCGGTCCCGCAATCCTCGAAGAATGCCGGTCCATCGTGGCTGCCGCGGGACCGCTGCCACCGGGTCGCGCCGTAGCCACCACGGCGGGCCGTCTTCATGCCAGGTACGTCATCCATACGGTCGGACCTGTCTGGCGCGGGGGACATCGCGGCGAGCCGGACATCCTTGCCAGCGCGTACCACGAGTCCCTGGTTCTCGCGCGGAACCTTGGGCTCGCGTCCGTCGCGTTTCCATCCATCAGCACGGGAGCGTTCGGGTATCCGGTCGACCGGGCGGCTGACACCGCCTTGCGAGCGGTGACCCGCTTCCTTCGCGGCGACCCCGGATCCGTGCTGAGGGTCACCTTAGTACTCCACGACGCACACACGAAGGAGGCCTACGAGCGAGCGCTGACATCGGTGCAAGCAGAAAGAACGGATCCGTAGCACAGGCTCTGCCGGCCGAAGCGGCGAGCCCCTTCGTGCTGTATACTAGAATCCGCTTTCGATCCAGGGAGAGTCCTCATGGCCTACGAGAAGCTCAGCAAGATGCTCTCGCGTTACCGCGAGACAGAGCAGCAGATGGCGGACCCCGCCGTTGCGACGAATCCCGCTCGGCTGCAGTCGCTGGCCCGCGAACACGCCTCTCTCGCAGAGGCGGCTCATGCGTATTCCGCATACCTCACAGTCGAACGTGAGCTGGAGGAGGTCCGCGAGCTACTGCGTGAAGCCACGGACCCCGAGATGCGACACGTCGCCCGGGAAGAGCTGACGGCGGTTGAGGCGCGATACGCGGCTGCTGATGCGGACCTGCGGCAGTTCCTCGTCGAGACGGACCCCAACGACAGCAAGGATGTCATTGTGGAAGTGCGTGCCGGCACCGGTGGAGAGGAAGCCTCGCTCTTTGCCGCGGACCTCTTCCGAATGTACTCACGGTATGCCCAGCGACAGGGATGGGACCTGGAGGTCGTGGACAGCACACTGAGCGGCGCCAAGGGCTTCAAGGAGATCATCTTCGAGATACGAGGTACAGGAGCATTCAGCCGGCTCAAGTATGAGAGGGGTGTGCACAGAGTGCAGCGAGTCCCTCTCACTGAGGCATCGGGGCGGATACACACATCCGCGGCCACGGTCGCGGTGCTGCCGCAGGCGGAGGAAGTGGAGATAGACATCAACCCTGATGACATCAGGACCGACATATTCCACTCGGGCGGCGCCGGCGGCCAGAACGTCAACAAGGTGGCAACGGCCGTCCGTCTCACACACATACCCACCGGCATCGTTTCTGTCTGCCAGGACGAGCGCTCGCAGCTCAAGAACCGGGTCAAGGCCATGGCAGTCCTGCGTGCGCGCCTCTACGACTTGAAGAATCGCGAGGTCCTGGACCAGCAGGATCGCGACCGGCGCAGCCAGGTCGGCACAGGCGACCGGTCAGAGAAGATCCGCACGTACAACTTCCCCCAGGACCGCATCACCGACCACCGCCTCGACCAGAACTTCCACAACATCGAGCGTATGCTCGATGGCGAAATCGATGAACTCATCGACGCGCTGGCGGCCACAGCTCTGCAGCAAGCTGCTTCGGTGTCTTAGCACACAAGCAGCTCTCTGCTGCTTAACCGGCATCCTGAGAGATGCAGGAGTCGATTCCCCGCAGCAGGAGGCATCGCTGATGCTTCAACATGCGACCGAACTCACCCGCGAGGCACTGCTGTGCGAGTTCCAGGCCAGGCCTGAGATGGCTGCTCTCCATTCGGCCGCTTCTCTGCTCGAACGGCGGCTCGCCGGTGAACCTCTCCAGTACGTGCTCGGCGAGTCATGGTTTTACGGTCGAAGATTCACGGTGGATCGTCGCGTCCTCATCCCCCGCCCCGAGACGGAACTGCTGGTCGAAACCGCCATGACGCTGCGAGGCGCCATGCCTCGCATCGATGGGACGCTATTCCTTGCGGATATCGGCACCGGGAGCGGTGCGCTTGCTGTCACGCTTGCTGAGGGAGTGGATGACTGTCGCGTAGTGGGATGCGACATGTCGCGGGATGCGCTCGCCGTCGCGCACGTGAATAGGGTCCGGTCCTCGTCAGGAGCCCGCATATCGCTGCTGCAGTGCAACCTCGGCGCTCCATGCGGACGCGTATTCGGCGGCGTGCTTGGCAATCTGCCCTACATTCGGACCGGGGACATTCCCCTGCTGAGCCGTGAAATACGCGACCACGAACCCATATCCGCCCTTGACGGCGGACCGGACGGCCTGCACCTCATCCGGCGCATGGTTGAAGAGGCGCCGGGCCTCCTCCTCGACGGCGGCTGGCTCCTGCTCGAGGTGGGAGAGGGTCAGGCCCAAGAGGTGATGAGTATGATGGCGGCACGGCCGCGCTGGGACGCCCTGGCTGCCATCCCCGACCTCAACGGCATCCCTCGCGTGGTGCAGGGCCGCCTCACTTGCAGCAGCGGCGGGAAGGTCACGCGACAATCTGCCTGAGGCGCTGGATGTCGGTCGCCAGGCCGGTGGCATCGTCGATGGAAACGAGAATCGCGTCGAACGCGACCGGTCCCTTGCCGACTGTCAGCCTGCCGGGTATCTGTGTCAGGAAACGCTGGATGACTTCCGCCGGCTCGACGCCGATGACGGAGTCGACGGGACCGACCATCCCGATGTCGGTCACGTGTGCCGTGCCCCGCGGCAGAATGCGGGCATCGATGGTGCCCACATGGGTGTGCGTGCCGAGCACCGCGGCGACCCTGCCGTCCAGGTAGTGGCCGAGCGCCAACTTCTCCGATGTTGCCTCGGCGTGGAAGTCCACCACGACTGCCCGCGTGCCCTCCGGCGGCGAGGCCAGAAGGGCGTCCATCGCCCGGAAGGGGCAATCGTAGCTGGCCATGAAGGTCCGGCCGATGAGGTTGACCACCAGGAGTCCTCCGAAAAGGTGGTAGCCCCGGCCCGGGGCCGCCGGTGGGTAGTTCAGCGGTCGCACGAGAGGATGGTCATCTGCGAGGTAGTCAACGATTTCTGAGTGGTGCCAGATGTGGTTGCCGGACGTCACGACGTCGACACCGGCGGCGCACAACTCGCCGAGCGTGCTCCGCGTGACGCCGAGGCCGCCGGCAATGTTCTCACCGTTCGCGATCACCACGTCAACGGCGTGGTCGCGACGCAGGCCGGGCAGCAACTCGGACACGGCTCGCCGTCCCGGGCTGCCGATGATATCGCCGATAGCGAGTACTCTCACGATTCAACCCGGCGGCTGCTACTTGGCATACTCGACGGCTGTCGTCTGGCGGGCGACGACGACTCGGATCTGACCGGGATAGGTGAGGCACTCCTCGATTCTCTTTGAGATGTCCCGGGCCAGGCGCATGGCGCCGAGGTCGTCAGTCTCCTCGGGATTCACGAGCACTCGCACTTCACGTCCCGCCTGGATGGCATACGCCTTGTCTACTCCATCGAACCCGGTCGCGATGTCCTCGAGCTCTCTGATGCGCTTCAGATACTGGTCGAGTGATTCCCGCCGCGCACCAGGTCGCGAACCGCTGATGGCGTCGGCTGCGGCGACGATGAACCCGAGTGTGCTCGTGGTCGACACCTCGCCGTGGTGTTCGCTTATCGCCTGCGCAACCTCTTCGGACTTGTCCCACTGACGCGCCAAATTCGCACCGATGGCGGCGTGAGAGCCTTCGACCTCGAAGTCGACCGCTTTGCCGATGTCGTGAAGCAGGCCGGTCTTGCGGGCCATGAGGCCGTCAAACCCAATCTCATCCGCAATCATGCCGGCGAGGTACGCAACCTCAAGGCTGTGCTGCAGGACGTTCTGGCCGTAGCTGCTGCGGTACTTCAACTGGCCGACGAGCTTGACCAGCTCGGGATGCAGTCCCGGGACGCCGGCCTCGAAGCAGGCATTCTCGCCCTCGGTCTTGATGGTAGCGTCCACCTCGGCTTTGGCCTTCTCGACGACCTCCTCGATACGGGCCGGGTGGATACGACCGTCGAGGATGAGCTTGTTCAAAGCGATCCTGGCCACCTCGCGCCGGACCGGAGCGAAGCTGGAGATGGTCACCATCTCGGGCGTGTCATCGATAATCAGGTCCACGCCGGTGGCCTGTTCAAGCGCCCGAATGTTCCTTCCCTCGCGGCCGATGAGCCTGCCTTTCATCTCATCGGAAGGAAGGGGGACGGTGGACACGGTCGTCTCGGAGACGACATCCGCCGTGCAACGCTGTATCGCCGTGGCAAGAATGAACTGCGCTGAACGGTCCGCCTCCTCACGCACCTGGCTCTCCCAGATGCGGACTCTGCGAGCGGCCTCTTCCTTGACCTCGCCCTCCAGGGCCTCCAGCAGGAGGCGCCGGGCCTCTTCTGTGGTGATTCCGGACAGCTGCTCGAGCTTCTCGACCTCCTTCCCCTTCAGAGCCTCAATCTCATCGTGCTCGTGGTCGAGCTCCTTGGCACGCTCGTCGAGTTCGTGCTCTCTCCGGCCGATGGCAGAGAGCTTGCGCTCGATTGCAGCCTCCTTCTGGTCAAGGCGGTTCTCGAGCCGCTGCAACTGCAGACGATGTTCCTTGTTCTCTGCCTCGGCGGCGTTCCGGACCTTCCGGGCCTCCTCGCGGGCGTCCCGAAGCAGCTCACGGTGCCGGGTGGTGGCCTCAGTTAGAAGCCTCTCGGCCTCCTTGCGGGTGCTGAGGATCTGCTGATTGGCGACCAGTTGGCGAACGTAGTATCCGACAAGGCCCCCCAACACGAGGGAAAGCCCCACGAGTATATATATGTAGTCCATGTTCCCTTCTCATCGCTCTATTGTCCATACGGGTCGAACCCTGGTTGACCGAATGGTACGACCTTTGTTGACAGCAGGTCAACAGAACGGAGGCGATTGATGCGAAGGGTGAAGGCCGGCGGATGAGGGCAGGCAGGGGGGTGCGCACAAATGAAAACGCACCTTAACTGCTGAATAGTGGAAGGAAGGAAATTGCTTAGGAAACGACAGGTCGAAGACCCATCGAACGACCTGGGAGTTCGGGACAGCGTCCCGAGAATCCCTAGAAAGGAGGTGATTCAGCCACACGTTCCCGTACGGCTGCCTTGTTACGACTTCGTCACAGTCATCGGCTCCGCCCTCGGCGGCTGCCTCTTGCGCAAGGCAAGTTAGCCCACCGACTTCAGGCGTTTCCCACTCCCATGGCGTGACGGGCGGTGTGTACAAGGCCCGAGAACGTATTCACCGCAGTATAGCTGACCTGCGGTTACTAGCAACTCCGGCTTCAT
>CAZLPP010000047.1:0-16146 GCA_964561465.1 uncultured Dehalococcoidales bacterium | reverse complement strand
GTCACCACAAGAGCTGCACCAGATACCGGTTCATCGCCGTCATGTGGTCCGCTAGCTGCTGGGTCGCCTGCTGCCCCCCTTCAATCATCCAATTTGGAGCTATGTGCGGGTAGATGGCCAGCATCCCCAGAACCACAATCAGGTAGGCTGCCGCGATGCAGGTCACTATAAGAACCGTCCTCTGTGAGACCACGTTTCCTCCTTCTCCAGCCAAGACTGCACTCAGGTGAGACGACACCAACACCCTTCCGCCGCGAGCACGTTTGGCCGCCCGCGGCGGCCGCGGGGAGCTGGTCGTATGCGATTCTACCATCCTGCTCCAGCCCTGAGAAGGCTCGCCATTGTCCTTCGCTCGCGGGTGTGACAGCATTGAGGCCGGACGGCGGCGGCGCGAGCGAGCCGGAGGGAGAATACGGTCCATGACGTTCGAGACGAAGCTGAGTCGGGCGTTCAGGTTGACGGATGACAACTGGATGAAGCACGCGAACCCGTGGAGCGTGTGGACGAGATACTCGGTCCTGCCGCTCATCGTGCTAGCCTTCTGGAGCCGGGTCTGGATAGGGTGGTGGTGCCTCGTGCCCGGGGTACTCGCCCTCGTCTGGATGTTCCTGAATCCCATCGCCTTCAAGAAGGCCCGCTCTACCGACAACTGGGCCTCGAAGTCCGTGCTGGGAGAGCGCGTCTGGGCAAACCGGAACAGGATAGCGGTGCCCGCCCGTCACACAAGGGCACCGAAGCTCCTCAACGCTGTCTCCGCGGTCGGGATGCTGCTGGCTATCTGGGGCATCGTGGCGCTCTCCGTCTGGCCGGCGGTGACCGGCGTTGCGCTCGCCTACATCGGCAAGAGCTGGTACCTGGACCGCATGGTCTGGCTCTACGAAGACATGAAGCACGTCCCCGCGTACGCCGAGTGGCTGTACTGAGCCAGCGGTCCCGGCGCAGACAATCATCGGCCTCGGAGGACAAGGGCGAGGCAAACACACGTGCACGGTGACAGGGTCGACCACAGGAACACAGCATGACGCTTGACGGGTTCTTCGAGGGATGGGACGAAGCCCGGAGGCTCTTCGAGGTTATTCGTGGCGCTGTCGACGAGTTCGGCCCGGTGGGCTTGCGCGCCGGCAAGAGTCAGGTCGCCTTCACGCGTCGCCGCGCCTTCGCCTGGGCATGGATTCCGGACCGGTACCTGCACGGAGCGCACGCTCCACTTGTGCTGACCCTATCGCTGCGACGCCACGATGCCTCACCACGCTGGACGCAGGTCGTCGAGCCTGCGCCCGGCCGGTTCACACACCACCTCGAGCTGCACGGCCCCGAAGACATCGACGCGAAGGTTCGCGCCTGGCTGTGGGAAGCGTGGGAGTCTGCGGCATAGGATTCGCACATTCCCTTCCCCGTTGTCCGCGGCTATAATGCGAATGCGGGGCAAGTCCGGCAATTCCGTCACGCGCCACAGGAACAGGAGAAGATGGTGACAACGGCGACGGTCCAGTGGCTCAACGAGCACTGGTTCGACATCCTGGGGCCGTCCCTGCTCGTTGTCGTGGCCATCGTCGTCGGTCTCTGGCTGCGCAGCCTCTCAGTTGAGATGCTCTCCCCTTCGCGCACAACCACGATGTGGCGTCCGGGAGAGATAGTGCTCCGGCGCCTGCGGAAGTCACTGGTGACGTGGTGCTTCGCGCTCGGGGTATCCGTCGCAGCCCGGCTCTCCGTCCTCGCCGAACCAGTCGTCGCCATCGTCAATAGCGCTGT
The DNA here is from genome assembly GCA_964561465.1 of uncultured Dehalococcoidales bacterium. Taxonomy (GTDB): domain Bacteria; phylum Chloroflexota; class Dehalococcoidia; order GIF9; family AB-539-J10; genus SKVJ01. Next base: position 14,394 of record CAZLPP010000047.1, on the reverse strand, counting down.
GGTGAGCATCGTCGTCATATCCATAGCCTGGTTCCTCGCCGGCTCGGGCATCGAACTCGTCGTGACCTACGAGCCAGCGGTCCGAAGGTTTCTCGGCAGAATAAGGGCGCCTCAGCCGCCGACGGCGCTGCTCGTGAATGGCATCCGAGTCGTCGCCGCCGTCGTATCCGTGGTGCTTCTCCTCAGGATCTGGCAGGGGCCGGACGTCATCGGCCCGCTGTCTCTGGTCGCCGCAGTCGTCGTTGCCGGACTCGCCATCCACGACGCCTCAGAGGCGAAGGCCTCCCGCACGATTCCACAGGAGTCGGCGCCGGCTGAACCATCGTCGCCGGCGGAGCCGCCAAAGGCATCCGAGCCGCCCCGCCCGCGGAAGGGCAGCACCTTCTCGAGGCTTGTCTTGAGCCTTATCGTCGTTGCCCTTTTCGCGGACACCGTCAGGAGACTGGCGTTCGTGCCGTCCGAGCCGGGACTGGACCAGAACGCAGCCCTGCTCTGGGTGGTGCTCGAGTCAGTCGGCGTAGTCTGGGCGCTGGGCTTGCTGCTCCGGCGGATCAGGACCGGAGGCAAGCTGGTATTCCCCGTCGTCGTGGCTATCGCCTTCCTCGTCGTACTGATCCCCACACTGCTCGGTGTCGAGCCCGTTTCCGGCTACACCAGGTCCCTCTACCGCGAGATTAGGACCGACATCGCCCATGCCGACTGGCTGCTGGGGCTGCCTGAACCCACCCTGTCGCCTGCCAACGTCGTCGAGCAGATCCGGCCGGCGGTCGTCAAAGTACGGGGCAATGACGAACAGGGAACCGGCATGACCATCGATGCCGATGGCCGCGTGCTGACCTGCTGGCACGTGGTCGAGGGGTGCGATGTGCCGCGCGTTCTGGTGCAGAACCGGTATTCCTACGACTGCACCGTGGAAGCCTGGGATGCCGCGACAGACCTTGCGCTCCTCGTGCCGGTGGGGAAGATCTCCACTCCGGACGTCGTCACCTTAGGCAGCGTCTTCGACGTCCGGCCGGGCGACGAGCTATGGGTCATCGGCTACGCCCTCGCCCTGCAGGGAGACGCCTCGGTGACCAAAGGCATCGTGTCAGCCATTCGCTGGATAGACGATGTGGCGTTCATTCAGACCGATGCGCCGATGAACCCCGGGAACAGCGGCGGCCCTATCGTGAACAACCGGGGCAGGGTCGTCGCGGTCGCCTCGTGGAAGATAGCGGACATTCAGATAGAGGGCATGCAGTTCGGCGTCGCCATCGACCACGCCCTGCCGCTGCTCGTGTTCCCTTCGGGCACGCCGTAGCCCTCGGGCATCCGGCACAACCAACACCGTCGCGGCTCGACCGTGCGCAGTCCGGGCGCACACCAACTCGACGCGAGGCGCGTGCGCCTCGCCTGCGGATACGCCACCTCACCACACGACAGGCGGGGACGGGCGGGGTATGTGCAGGGGCGGGACATGTCCCGCCCGTAGCAGAGGAATCGAGCACGGTTGTGGCGAACGAAGGTGGGCGTCAAACAACCTGGTGACGGGTGGGCATAGGAGCCCGCCCCTGAATCGAATAGCGCCAGTGCACGTGGCAATTGGCCCGACGCCGTCCGGGCGCAGCGCTACGGTAGAGGCATGCCTCTACTACGGGTAGGCTTTCCGGTCCAGCACCTTCACGTCGTGGCCGGGGAGGATATGCTCGGCCTGAGTCAGCATGCGACGCAGCGTCGCATAGTACTCGCCCAGGTTCACGAAGTTGATGCCCGGGATGGGCCGGCCGAACTTGTTCCCCTCCAGGTTCTCGTAGAGCGCCACGTTGTCGCCCGCAATGTAGTAGACGCCTCGCGCAGTGTTGACCAGCAGGCACTGCATCCCCGGCGTGTGGCCGGGCGCGAAGACTACCTTCAGGCCGTCGGCGAGGTCCAGGTCGCCATCAAGCACCTCGAACTTCGTCCGGCCGTACGGCGGCGTCATGCCGGTCGTGGGCGCCTCATAGGCGTTGGCGAAGATGGGATACGGCGCCGCAGCGAACTGCAGCTCCTTCCGCTGGATGATGAACCGCGCCTTCGTAAACAGCTCGTGGTTGTAGCAGTGGTCCCAGTGCAGGTGCGTCGCGACGACGGTGTCGATCTCCTCCGGTGCAACGCCGGCCGCCTTGAGCGCCGCCTTTGGGTCCTGCTCCGGCGTGCGGGTGAAGGGGTAGTGGTACTTCGCCGCGGACGCGGGCTCCGAGCAGCCCGTGTCCACCAGTATGCGCCGGCCTTCCCCCTGCACAAGGAACATGAGCACGGGTATCTGCACCTTGGTGCCGAACTGCTGCCCCCAGACCAGTTGCGCATGGTCGTTCGTCAGCATGCCCACGCACACCGGCGTGATGGTGTAGTGCGTCCCGCTCATATGCCGCCTCCTTCAGATCGCGCCGCACAAACGGCGCCCACGATTCCTCCGCGCCCGCCGCCGACGTACCCGACGGGAGAGGCCCGCCTCCCCCTAGCCGTACTTCGCCTGGTCGAGCACCCTCATGTCGTGCCCCGGCAGGATGTGGTCGGCCAGCCGCTCCATCCGCCTAAACGTCTCGTAGTACTTGCCGAGGTCGGCGTAGATCATGCCGGGTATGGGACGGCCGAACTTGTTGCCTTCGAGGTTCTCGTAGAGCGGTGCGTTGTCGCCCGCGATGTAGTACTTTCCTTTCGCCGTATCGATGAGCGGGCACTGCATCCCCGGCGCATGTCCGGGCGCGAAGAGTACCTGGAAGCCGTCAGCCAGCTCGAAATCACCATCGACGACCTCGAACTTCGTCTTGCTGTACGCGGGAACCATGCCGGTGGTCGGCGCCTCGTACACATTCGCGTGAATGGGATACGGAGCGGCCGCGTACTGCAGCTCTATCCTCTGGACCAGGAAGCGCGCCTTCGTGAACAGCTCCTGGTTGTAGCAGTGGTCCCAGTGGAGGTGCGTGCAGACGACGGTGTCAATCGTTGCCGGGTCGATGCCGGCACGCTTCAAGGCAACGGCTGGTTCCTCTTCCGGCTTGCGGACGAACGGCTTGTGGTACTTCACCGCCTGAACCGGGTCGGCGCAGCCCGTATCAATCATGATGTGCCTGCCGCCGCCCTCCACGTAGAACACGAGCACCGGCGACTGTACCTCTGTGCCCCACCCCGCTCCCCAGACGAACTGCGGTCTCTCGATTGTCAGCGTGCCCACGCTCACCGGCGTGATGGTGTACTTCGTGCCGCCCATGTAGCGCCTCCTCTCAGCAGTGACCGGAACGCATGCGATTCCCGTGCCAATGTCTTGCGGGAGAAGCACTGCTCTCTCGCGTGTCGCCTCACCTAGGGATAGACCGACTTCTCGAGCATCTTCGGGTCGTGGCCGGGCAGGATGAAATCTGCCACGCGCTCGATGAGCCTGAAGGTGCGATAGTAGTCGTCCACGTTCACGAAGTTGATGCCCGGGATGTGCTTCTGCAACTGGTTCCCCTCCCAGTTCAAGTATAGCGGCAGGTTGTCGCTCGCTATGAAGTACACGCCGGCCTTCGTATCGACCGCCAGTCCCTGCATGCCCGGCGTGTGGCCCGGTGCGAAGTAGAGCTTCAGGCCCGGCCCCAGCTCGAGATCGCCGTCAACCACCTCGAACTTCGTCTTCAGGTACGGCGGCGTCATGCCGATGGTGATGGACTCGTACGCCTTGCAGTTCATCGGATGCGGCGCGGCGGCGTACTGCAACTCGGTCTTCTGCACGTAGAAGCGCGCTTTGGTGAACAACTCCTGGTTGTAGCAGTGGTCCCAGTGAAGGTGCGTGCAGACCACCGTGTCGATGTCGGCGGGGTCGACTCCGATGGCGGCGAGCGCCTTCCGCGGCTCCTGCTCCGGCGTCCGCTTCAGCGGGTAGTGGTACTTCGCCGACCAATCGGCATCGCAGCAGCCCGTGTCCACCATGATGCGTCGACCATTCCCCTCGACGTACCACATGCACACGGCGCTGTCTATCTTCTCACCGTAGCCAACGCCGAAGACCAGATGCGACTTGTCAATCGTCAACGTGCCGACACAAACAGGTCTGATAGTGTACCGTGGTCGACCGAACACAGGCTGCCTCCTTCGTTCCGTCAGGTCCGCGCCGGTAGCTTGTCTCTACTTCGACCGGCGCAACAGCTCGGCGTACACGTCTTCGTGCTCCGGCATCGGTACCTTCAGCTCCCGGCCCTTCCTCACGGCGTAGCCAATCATCGTCTCCACCTCGGTCGGCTTGCCCTGCTCGAAGTCGAGCTGCATCGACGTCTTCGTCTCATAGGGGAAGCCGTCGGCCTTGGCCATGGACTGGGCCACGATGTCCTCGGGCAGCGGCACTCCCACCTTCTTCGCCAGGGCAAGCAACTCGACCATCATCGCGGTGACCCGTAACCTACGGGCGGCCACAGTCAGCAGGCCGCCCTGCGGCACGGCGTAGAGCGACGTCAGTACGGAGAGTGGCTCCACGAAGAGGTACTTGGACCAGACCTCGCGCAGGATGCTCGCGGTCAGCTCCACGTTGAGCCCCCCACCCTTGAAGACCTCCTCGAGCGCCCGGTAGGGCTCAACCTTGCCGTTGGGGTTCCCGAAGAAGAACTTGCGTGGTCCGGCCATCTGCTCCACCGCGCCGGGGCCGCTGATGTGGGTGGAGATGTAGATGCACGCGCTGAGCACGTCGCCCCTGTCGCCGAGCCCTTCCTTCACGATGTCCGCATTCCCGACTCCGTTGCCCGGCGGGATGACGACCGTCCGTTCGCCGACAACCGGCGCCATCATCTTTGCGGCGGCCAGCAGATCGTAGCCCTTGGTGCACATGAGGACGGCATCGAGCTTGCCCAGCCTGCTGACGTCATCCGTCGCCAGCGACGGCCTTGCCACAGCATCGCCATCCTTCGCGCTGAGCCTGAGTCCGTCCCTGCGGATAGCATCCAGGTGCGTCCGGTTCTTCTCCACGAACAGGATCTCGTGCGCACTGCCGGGAGGAAAGGCGTTCGCCAGCCTGCCACCGAGGTACCCCCCGACACCACCGACGCCGACAACCGCGATTCTCATATCAGGATGTCACCTCCGCGAGAAGTCGAACACGAATATAGCACAGCAGAATTCACCGGAACCTGCGGCGAGCGTACGCGCCGTGAGGGACGGCACTCAGGCTCCCGGAGTTGCTTTCCGGACTTCGCCCCACTCGATGATGCGCTCGATGCCGAGGCTCATGGCCACCACGAGAACGATAGTGAGGGACAGCCGAAGCAGCATGAAGCGCCATCCAAGGAACTGAAGCTCCATGAGCTCCTGCGGCAGCTTGATGCAGGCCCAGGCCGAGAGCATGATCATCACGTTGGAGACCCGTGCTCCCTTCTTCAGCAGGGCTGCAGCCAGCGGAAAGGCGACGTAGAGGGGACCGGTCGGCAGGGCGCCGGCGACGATGGACAGCAGGATGCCCCGCGGTCCGGAGGCCTTTCCCATGTACTTGACCACCACATCCTTCGAGACGAAGACTCCGACCAGTCCGACGATGACCATCACTGCCGGCAGGATAGTCATCATCTCCAGGACATAGTCGCGGGCCGTCGACACCGCCGGGAGAGCCTTCGCCGGGAAGCGGAGCAGGAGCAGCGCGCCGGCAAGCGCGGCGGCGCCGGCGAAGGCGTATCCCCTGGCCACACCTACTGCGGGGCCGCCCTGGCCGCCCGGCTTCGCCGGTTGCCCCTGGCTCACAGCACCGCCCCTATCACGACGGCGATGAGCAGGGCTATCCCGGCGCTGAAGGCGTTGCGCAGCAGGGCCATCCGCCGTCCGAACTCCCTTATCTCCAGCGGCAGCGTCACCACGCCGATCATGGTCAGCGTCGTGATGAACGCTGCCACCGCCTGCACCGACGCCCCGTTGTCGAGCAGCGAAGCGGCAAACGGGAAGGCGATGATGGCGGGCATGAACAAGACCGCTCCCAGCGCGGCGATGGCCAGCGTGCCGCGGAAACCGGCCTGTTCGCCGATGAATCGAGAGATGTCGTCCGGGCGCAGGAAGGCCATCATCAGGCTAATAGCGACGATCATCGTGATGATGGGAGGCAGGATACCGATGAACGTCTTGAGCGACATCCGCAGCGCCTGTCGCACCTTGTGACGATCTCTCGACAGGGCGAAAGCAAGGCCGGTCAGGGCCAGCAGGTTGATGAGAACCGCTGTTGAGCTCACTGTGTCTCCTGTGACGGACCGCCACGGCCGTTCGGCGCCGGCTCGCACCTACCCGAAGCGGCGTCGAGGAAGCGCTCCAGCCTCTCCCTCGCTGCCCGGACATGGACGGTGCAGGCGGCGAGATGCTGGCGGCCGAGGTCGGTGATCCGATACACCCGCCGGGCGGGTCCACCGCCCCCGGTTGACCATGTCGACTCTACCGCTCCTTCGCCTTCAAACTGCCGCAAGGTTCGATAGAGCAGACCGGCGTCGACCGCTTCGACAGCGCTTTCCCTCTTCAGCCTCTCCAGCAACTGGTAGCCGTGCGCGGGTCCTTCGGAAAGCGAGAGCAGCAGCCATGCCTTCAGCAGGCCGCGCATGTGGCCGGTTCCTGCCATGCAGCAGTTGCCGTTTTCGTGGTGTGACGAACATGAGTCGGTGCACATTGCGGCGTGGCCTCTATATGACCAGGTCATCTAGATGACCGCCTCATATAGTGCCAACACAGTCAGGTGGTTGTCAAGCGAGCAGTACTCCGCGAGAGGCCCGGGCAGCTACTCCCCTGCGGCCTGAGGGGCGCGAATCAGGCCAGTGAACGCTCGATGGCGTCGACCTTCTCAGCCGTCAACGGCAGCGTGGCGTGCTCGAGCACCGACGTCAGCGCCAGCAGGTTCTCGTTGGAGACCTGGTTCTCCGTCGACATGACGAAGCACAGCCGCTCTCCCGTGCCCGCATCGCGAAGCATGCTCAGCGCCTGTGCCTTCGTATCCTGCGGCCCGAGCGCGTACACCGAACCCGGGAAACCTGTCCAGATGACCTTTTCCGGCCACAGAGCCAGCGCCTGCCCGAGCGTCAGGTCGCCCATCGGCGGCACGTGCAGCGCCTCGATGATATCGACCGATGTCTGCGGCACCAGGTCCTTGATGGGAGCCATACGCCCGTCGCAGTGCGCGGCCACGAGCTTGCCCTTCCGGCGCACCGCCGCGCAGCACTTCTCCCACTCAGGCATAAAGTACTTCCGGAAGAGCCTGGGGTTCACGAGCACCGCATCGACGTTGTCGCAAAGCCAGAAGACGTCCGCCGGCGAGTCAGCGCCTATCTCCCAGAGCGGCTCGTACGCCTTCGAGATGGAGTGGTAGACCTCCTCGACCAGGTCGGGATACCGGGCGTGATGTATGAAGAAGCGGCCGCCCTCGCTGCCGACCCAGTCGATCATGAGCAACTGCAGTCCGACGTGCACCACCTGCTGCAGCACGACGCCGTCGTCGCCAAGCCAGTCCTTCGCCTGCTCCAGAGGGAAGTAGTCCGGCTTGACCTCGAGGTTATCGTACATGTACTTGAGCACCTTGTAGTCGTCCGGCCCCTTGATGGCCCGCTCGGTCTGCCACGGGGTCACGTCGCGCCAACTCCGCAGTCCGTGCCACTCGCCGACGCCGGGCTCGCGCTTCTCGACCAGCGAGATGGCACCCACGGGGGTTCGGAACGTCCGCCGCAAGGTGACCGCGGCGGAGGTGTAGGTCTCGTACGTCTCGGTGACGTCGACGCCGTGCCAGGTCACCGTGTGACCTGGTCGCGCCCAGCTCAGACCCATGCCGCGGTTGCGACACTCGCGCTCGACCGAGCCCTGCTGGCTGTGGCGCCAGTTGTGGAGGAATGGCAGGCGGTCGGCCATCTTCCGCCGGCTCGCCGTGAGTATCCGTTCCCGCCTCGTCAGTTCGCCCATGTCACCTTGCCCCCTCGTCGACCCACTGTGCGCACTTGTGCACACCCTCGATTGCGTTGGCGGCGCAGTGGTCGGCGCCAATCCTGTCCGCGAACGCCGGCGTCACCGGCGTGCCGCCCACGATGACCTTCACGCCGTCGCGCAGCCCGGCCGTCTTGAGCGCCACGATGACTTCGCCCATTCGGGCCATGGTCGTGCTCAACAGGGCTGAAAGGCCGACCACGGCCGGCCTGACCTTCCTCACTTGCTCCACTATCTGCGCCGCCGGCACGTCCATGCCCAGGTCCGTGACCTCGAACCCCTGGACGCCGAGCAGCGTCACGACGATGTTCTTGCCAATGTCGTGGTAATCGCCCTCCACCGTGGCCATGATGGCCCGCGCCTTCTTCTCACCGGAACCGCCCGCAGTGAGGTAGGGCTCGATGACCTTCATGCCGTCCTTCATGACCTCCCCCGCCACAACCAGCTCCGAGAGGTAGTACTCTCCCTCTTCGAACTTCCGCCCTACTTCAACCATCCCCGGCACCATCCCCTCGGTGATGGCGGCTCGGGCATCGACGCCCGCATCCATCGCCGCCTGTGCCACCCGCTGGATACCTTCCAGGTCCATGCCGGTGATCGCGTCTTTCAGAGCCTTTAAGTGCTCGGTTTGAGACATTCCGCGGGGTCCCTCCTCTCGCGCAGGTGCGGCCATCGTACGCCCGCCTCTCTGAACCTGTCAACGCGGCTCACTCGCAAGCAGTGACACACCCCCCTGCTGTTGTGCTAAAGTACGCATGTCCATGGACGACGAGCCTCCCATACGACTGGTCCCCCTCGAAGACGAGCACGTCCTTCTCTTCCTCCCGCTGTCACACGACCCTGTGCTGGTTGAGACGATGGGCTGGCGTCCCTTCGACCTCGACGAGAGCGAGCGGTTCCGCCGCTACGCCGAGAACATCACGGTTCCGAACCTTATCGGCGGCTACTCCCTGACGTTCAGCATCATCAGCACGAAGGATGACATGCCCATCGGCTACATCTCGCTGAACGGCATCAGGGACGGCGGCACCGGCGCGGAGATAAGCCTGGCCATCATGGACAAGCGCTACCGCGGCAGAGGCCTGGGCCTGGAGGCGCTGCGGCAGGCCGTCGCCTACGCCTTCGAAGACCTTGAGCTCTCCATGCTGGCGCTGACCGTCTTTCCGTCGAACACGCCCGCCATCCGCTCCTACGAGAGCATCGGCTTCGTCAAGACCGAGGTGCTCAAGGAAGTGTGGGAACTGCCCGACGGCACGTACGCCGACATGCAGGTCATGGAGCTCTGGAAGCCCGAACTGGCCGTTGCTCCGTAGCGCCCTGCTTCCACGCCGGGCGAAGTCTTCCACCTCCACCTTGACGCGCGTCACCGCGCAGCCCAACGTCGCTGTGCGTGCTGCGCCCGGCCGGAGAGACGGGTGGACGGGCATGTTCGCGCTCTGTTCGAGGATGCGCTCGTCTCCGCAGCATCTTCCTGTCGTCCCTGAGCCGGCGCGACAGCCACAACCCGGACTGCCTGCGCCGACGGGCGCAGGCAGTCCCGTTCAATCCCGTCTGGAAGGCTGCACGCCTCAGATGAGGCCCAGAAGGCCGACCACAATCAGGTAGATGGCCACGATGTAGTTGAGCATGCGCGGCTTCACCAGGATGATGATGCCGGCCACCAGCGCAACCACCGCCTGAATCGATACCAGCCCCATCACGCCGACCACGATGAGGTAGATGGCGACCACGAAGTTCAGGATGCCCGGCGCGGCAAGGATGAGAATCCCGGCCACGATCGCCAGCACAGCCCCCGGGGAGAAGCCTCCACTACCACCGATGAGTCCCAGCACACCGACCACGATGAGGTAGATTGCGACGACGTAGTTGAGCAGACGCGGTTTGATCAGGATGAGTACGCCCGCGATGAGCGCGAGCAGCGCCATCAGAAACCCGAGATGCGGCATGGGTGCACCTCCTTCTTCGCCGGACAGAAACGGCGTGTCACACGCCATTGCGCAAGTCCAGAGGTCGGGCGCGGCGTCACATCTGAAGGCGCTACGCAGAGCGGCACAGCAGGAACATCTGCGCCGCTTTCTCGAGCATGTCGGTCAGGTCGAAGGCCTCGAAGACGTCCGCGCCCACAGCCACGCAGCCGTGGCGCTGCCACAAAGCGGCCTTGCGCCCCTTGAGCGCCTCGACGGTGGCGTCGGCCAGCGCCTCGCTGCCCATCGTCATCGTGCCGACCATGCCAACCCCGGCCGGCAGGAACACCCGGGCGGTCGAAAGTGACACCTCAAGCAGGCGGTCGAAGGCCGGTGTACCGTACTCCGGCAGGTGCGTTGCGGCGATGAGATGGATGGGGTGCGTGTGCAGGACGACCTTCTGAGCGGAGCCGGCCGCGTACAGGCTCTCATGTACCCTGAGGTGCGGGATGAGCTCCATCGTCGGCGTTCCGCCTCCCTCCCCTCCCCACAGCACCCGGTACCGGTCGCCCCGGTTCGACACCTGCATCAGGATGAGCGCCCTCTCCGGACATTTCGGCACGTCACGGAAGCGCGACCCGCTCACCGTGACGAAGAGGCTTCGTCCCGCCAGGGCCGGCACCGGGACCGGCATCGAAGCAGGAGGAGAGGCGAAGTCCTCCATATCCTCGGCGTGAGCGAAATCGGTCACGTCCACCGTCAGGTTGCCGCCGTTCGCGGCGGACCAGCCCGACTCCCAGATGTACTGCGAGACCTCGACGATCTCGTTCACTGTCTCAGCCAGTCCGAAACTCAGCTCAGAGTGGTCCATGCGTCACGCATCCTTGCAGCGCGCTTCCGGCACAGGAGCCCGGAAGTGACGATACGCAATCCGCGGGACCTTGTCCAGACCGAAGCCGAGCGAATCGCACCTCCGGCGCCGCGCCAGCTAGCCTTCGTCACTCAATCCTTCACCGGCGGCATGACCAGCCTGCGGCGCGGGACGGAGCAGGTGCCGCGGCATGAAGGCAATTCCCGCAATCAACGTCGGTACAACGGCGCTTCCTATCACGACTGCGACAAGGAATGAGTACTGTGCCTGCGTCACGATGCCGTTGGAGAGTCCGTAGAGTGCGGAGATGGTGCCGAATGTGAGGCCGGTGGACATGAGCAGAGTGTAGTACCAGCGCTCGTTTCGTTCCCGGCGAAACCTGCCGATGACCGGATAGAGCCCGAATATCTTCGAGAACACCTTGCCGGCGAGCAGCAGCACGAAGACCAGCGGCGCCGAGACGAGAGTCGGCAATGAGACGAATGTTCCCGCGCGGATGAAGTAGAAAGGCGTCAGGAACCCGACCGTCAGCGTGCGAAGGCGCCGCACCCAGGCGGCATCTTTGCTGGAGAACTCCGCCAGGACCATGCCCGCCAGGTAGGCGGGCAACACCGCCTCGCTACCCGACCATATCGCCAGTGCGCCGAGACCGAACAGCACCAGGACGATCCACTTCGTCCGTATGGCGGCGGTTCGTCCACCGTAGACGCGTGTGAGCCAGCGCGTGACCGCCGGCAGCAGCGCCAGTACAACGATGGTCGCCCCGACAAAGACGGCGGACCTCCACGTCATCGGCGCAAAGAGCAGGCCCAGCGCGATGACCGTCCCCAGGTCGTTGATGAAGCATGAGCCCAGGAGTCCCTTGCCGAAGGCCGTCCTGTTCAGGCCGGTCTCGAGCATGACCGCATAGACCACAGCCATGGACGTGGTCGAGAGCGCAACTCCGCACAGCAGGCTGGCCCTCAGGTCCCAATGCAGCAGGTAGAAGGCCACGGCCGCACAGCCGATGAACGGGGCAAAGAAGCCGACCAGTCCCACCATCGAGACCTCCTTCAGCTTGGAGCGCATCACTTCAGGCTGAAGCTCCGCACCCGCGAGAAACGTCAGGAGCACCGCGCCCGAAGCCGCGAGGAAACGCAGCCATTCCTGATTGGCTCCGAGGGCCTCCGTTCGCCCTGTTGACGCTGCGACGGCTGCCGCGACCACGCCGACGCAGATCTCGACGAGAGCAATGGAGATGCGTATGTGGTACGCGATGACGGCCGAGATGACGGCAAGTCCCAGCCAGATCGCAGCAATAGAGAACACCTGTTCCATCAGTGAGTCATCCTTTCAGGCACGCCCGCGCCTCGTGGCAAGGGCACAAGAAAACCCGCCTTGCAGCGGGTTACGGTACCGGTCGAGCCGACGCCACTGCCACGAGAGTCTCAAAAGCAGGAGTCATCAGCCCGGCGGGCGGTTATCGGGGAACTCCATCCCCATCCAGCGAACGCAACTCTATCATCATGCAGGGTGCAAGACAAACGTGCCGCACGGCCCCCGTGAACTCCGGTGGACAAAGCGTCCCGAGGACTCATTGACACCGGAAACGGTCGAGAATACACTCGCAGATGGACGGGTGTTCCGACCGTCGTTCCCCATCCGCTCTTTGCACCGGTCGGGAGGGGGTGAGCATGGGAGGCGGGCCGTTGAGGCCGTGCCGGCGTCCGGCGGCAGGGGCTGTGGCTCCTCCCGGGAGCTTCGCGCGAACCTGTACCGCCACCTCGTGTGTCCCTTCTCCGTCCGGCTTCTCTTTCAGCAATCGCACCACGACAGGCTCCACGCTGTCGTGCACGCGTTCCCCGGTCGGTTGGGCAGGGGGTGCGCCGATGGGATGCGAGTGACCGCGACGTGAATCCGCCTGCCATTGCCTGGATTGCACGATTGAGGAGGTGAAGGATGCTGAGGAAGACGACAGCAACAATCACGGCTTCCCTACTTGCCATCGCAGTCCTGCTGATAGGCGGCTGCGCTCCGGCAACGCCGACGACGCCGGGAGGCACCCCGACGGCGCCGGCGGGCGAGACCATTACCTGGAAATGCCAGTGTCCCATTCCCACCGGCATCATGCAGTTTGACTCATGGTCCAGCTTCGCGACACGGGTCGACGCCATGAGCGCCGGAAGACTCAAGATCAACGTGCTGCCCGGCGGCAGCGTGGTACCGGAGTACGAGGAGGTCTTCGCCGTGGAGGAAGGCTCCCTCGACGCGTACATCGGCCAGCCGACGGACAACTCGGGCGTGCTCGGCCCTGCAGCCGACCTTTTCACGCAGTTCGCGCTGAGCCCCAACCCGATGGAGTACCTCGTCTGGCTCGAGACGAGCAACGCGATGCAACTGCTGCAGGAGCTGTACGAAGCGAAGGGATTCAAGAACACCAAGGTCCTGGCGTTCTTCGCCAACGAGGGCGGCGAGGAAGAGCTGGTCAGCACGAAGAAGATAACCTCGCTCAACGACTACAAGGGCATGAAGATCCGGACGTACGGCTACTGGGGCAAGGTCGTCGAGCGACTCGGCGCGTCGGTGGTGACGCTGCCCGGCGCCGAGCTGTACCAGTCGCTGAAGACCGGCGTCATCGACGCCTGCGAGTACAGCACGCCGCAGATCAACAAGGACATGCACTTCTACGAAGTGGCGAAGTTCGTCCACTACCCGGCGCTCCACTCACCCGCGTGCACCTACTTCCTGTGGGTGAACAAGGGCTCGTGGAACAAGCTGCCGGCCGACCTCAAAGCCATCGTGGAAGAGGCGGCCAAGGCACAGATAATCCACTACTGGACCGATAGCGAGTGGGAGTCCGCCCAGGTGTTCGACTTCTACCAGACGCAGGGCGTCCAGTTGGTGGAGATGCCGATGGACGTGCAGCACGCCATCGTTACCGGCGCGGATGCGCTGTGGAAGGAGCTCTCGGCCTCCGATCCGGAGTTCAAGAAAGTGTACGACGCGCAGCAGTCGTTCATGCAGACGTACTCCGAGTTCCTGACCTACATGACGGCCGACTACCTGGCAGCCAGGGCATGGAAGTAAGCCCCGGCTCCGTGCGGAGCAGTGCGTGAAGGGAGGACACGGCAGGTGAAGATGCTGAGAGCGGCGATACGCCGGCTGGACTGGTTCATAGACCGCAGCGGCAAGCTGCTGAGCTGGCTTGTGCTCGCCTTCGTCCTGACCATGGCGTACGAGGTGATCGCCCGGTACGTCTTCAACGCGCCGACCGTGTGGTCGTACGACATCAGCTACATGCTCGGCGGCGGGATGACCCTGCTGGGCGGAGCCTACCTCATCCTGCACGATGGTCACGTGCGGATCGACGTCATCTACGGACGGCTGTCGACGAAGCAGAAGCTCGTGGTCGACATCGTGCTCTGGCTCATCTTCTTCCTGCCGATGGTGCTTATCCTGCTGCAGTCCTCCTGGCACTACGCCTACCGCGCATGGGTCTTCAACGAGGTCTCAGGCGTGGGGATATGGCGGCCGCCCATGTTCCCGTACAAGACGGCCATCCTGGTGGCCTGGGTCCTCGTCCTTGTCGAGGGGGTTGCCTGGTTCGTCAAGAGCGTGCTCAAGCTGCTGACGGGGGAGGAGGCATGACCGCGCGGTCCGGCGTGCCGCCTTCCCCGAAGGCGGTCCACAACTGCGGCGGTCTCGGAGGCGGCCGATGCT
>CAZLPP010000046.1:0-16312 GCA_964561465.1 uncultured Dehalococcoidales bacterium | reverse complement strand
CGGCGACCCGCTCATGAACCTGGTAGGAGAGGAAGGGTACTATGCCGCCGGCGGCGCGCTCGACGAGCTGCGGTCCGAACTGGGCCTGGACGAGCCGCTCCCGGTGCAGTACGGAAGGTATCTCCGGGGTCTGCTGAGCGGCGACTGGGGTTACTCGTACCTGTACCTGAGGCCGGTGCGCGATGCCATCGCGCTGCACCTGCGCTGGACGCTTGCGCTCGTGTTGCCTTCCATCATCATCGCGGCGCTGCTCGCCGCCGTGCTCGGCGGCCTCGCCGCCTGGCGCCGCGGCTCCCGCACCGACATCGGCCTTTCCGCAGGCAACCTGCTCGTCTACGCCATGCCGCACTACTGGCTCGCTATGCTGCTGCTGTTCGTCTTCAGCTTCCGGCTCGGCTGGTTCCCGCTCGGGCGGGCGACCTCCGGCGGCGCAACGGACTTGCCCTACCTGCTCGATGTCGGCTGGCACATGCTGCTGCCGCTCGTCGTCATCACCGCCTTCAAGGCGACGTACGACTTCCTCATCGTGCGCAACTCGGTCGTGTCCATCCTCGGCGAGGATTACGTCCTCATGGCGCAGGCGAAGGGCCTTTCCGCCGCGTCCGTGCTGTTCCGGCACGTCCTCAGGAACGCGCTTGCGCCGCTTGTCACCGTCACCGCCATCCAGTTCGGCATGGTCCTCTCCGGCGCGCTGCTCGTCGAAGTCGTCTTCTCCTGGCCGGGCATGGGCACGCTCATCTACGATGCTATCGGGGCCCGCGACTATCCCCTGCTGCAGGCGGCGTTCCTCATCATCGCCGTCTGCGTGCTGCTGGCCAACTTCATCGCGGACGTGCTGTACCCGCTGCTCGATCCGAGGACGAGGTAGTCGATGCAGCTCACTGAACACGTCCGGCACAACCACGTTGCGCTTGCCGGCGCGGTGCTCTTCGCCGCGTTTGTCCTCGCCGCGGCGCTTGCGCCGCTGCTGGCGCCGCACGACCCGTGGCAGCATTTCGAGGCGTTCCTGCTGCCATCAACCATGCACCTGTTGGGCACGGACGACGTCGGCCGTGACATCCTTTCCGAGCTTGTCACCGGCGCCCGTGTCTCGCTTTCGGTCGGCCTGTTCAGCGGAACTCTGGCCGTGATCTTCGGTGTGCTCGTGGGGCTGCTCGCCGGCTTCCGGCGCGGCCGGCTGGATGAGTTGCTGATGGGATTGACCGACGTTGTCCTCGTCATCCCGGCGCTGCCGCTTGTCATCCTGGTCTCCGTCTATCTCGGCCCGGGCCTGTGGCACACGGTTCTCATCCTCGGCCTAGTCTTCTGGCCGTCCACGGCTCGCGTCGTCCGCTCGCAGGTGCTCAGCGTGCGGCAGTCCGGCTACGTTGAAGCCGCCCGCGCCCTCGGCGCCGGCGACGGCTGGCTCATGCGCCGCCACGTCCTGCCGAACGTCCTGCCGCTCGTTCTGGCCAAGTTCGTCCTCACCGTCGCCGCCGCGATGCTCATGGAGGCGTCGCTCAGTTTCCTGGGCCTCGGCGACCCCCTGGCCAAGAGCTGGGGCATGATGCTCCACTACGCGTTCGCCCGCGGAGGCTTCATCAACGAGCTCTGGTGGTGGTACCTGCCGCCCGGCCTCTGTATCGGACTCTGCATCTTCGCGCTCACCCTCGTCAGCTTTGGCATTGAGGAGCGCAGCGACCCCCGCCTGAGGAGGGCGCTCGACCGATGACCCCGCTTCTCACGGTGTCCGGTCTTCACGTACACTTCGAAACGCCGGCGGGGACCGTCCGCGCCAACAACGGCGTCAGCCTCGAAGTGAGCCGTGGCGAGAGCCTCGGCATCATGGGCGAGAGCGGTTGCGGCAAAACGGTGCTCTTCCTCTCGCTGTTGCACCTTCAACAGCCGGGGCGCATCGTCAGCGGTCAGGTGCTGCTCGACGGTCGCGACATCACGCATCTCGACGAACGGGACATGCAGCGCATCAGGGGGCGGCAGATTGCGCTTGTGCCGCAGAACCAGGCGACCGCGCTCAATCCCGCGTACACTGTCAGGCAGCAGCTCGCCGAGGCGCTGCGGGTGCGGTGTGCTGGCAGTGGCAGCGGCAGCGGCCCGCAGGACGAGGATGAGTTCGCTCGTGTCTTCGGAACACTCGGTTTCGAGGCCCGGCCGGTACTCGACCGGCTGCTGCACAGCTATCCCCACCAGCTCTCCGGCGGCATGCGCCAGCGCGTGCTCATCGCCATGGCGCTGCTGATGCAGCCCCGCCTGCTCATCGCGGACGAGCCGACCACCGCGCTCGACCGCGCCGTCAGGGGCCAGGCGCTCGCCGCCCTGCAGCAGTTGCGCGGCTCGCTCACGATGCTGGTCGTCAGTCACGATGTCGACGCCATCGCGGCGGCGTGCGACAGAGTCGCGGTGATGTACGGCGGTCGAATCGTGGAGACCGGGCCGTGCGCCGCCGTGCTGAATCGGCCGCACCACCCGTACAGCAGACTTCTTCTGGCGGCTCAGCGCCGGGCTCGCGGCGAACGTCTCCCGGCTGTCTCCCCGGAGGCGCTTGACCTCATCAGCTTCCCCTCGGGCTGCCCCTTCCATCCCGCCTGTTCGGAGGCCATGACCGTCTGTTCGGTTCAGGCGCCGCCGGAATGTGAACTCCGGGGTGGAGTGACGGTCGCCTGCCACCTCTACCGGGAGACAAGCCGATGATGCTCGAGGTGCGTGAGTTGCAGCGCCGCTTCGTGGTGCGCCACAACCCGCTGGCGCGCTACCACCACCCCGACCACGTCATCAGGGCGGTCGACGGCGTCTCCTTCACCGTGACCGAGGGAGAGGTCTTCGGCATCGTCGGCGAGAGTGGCTCCGGCAAGACAACGCTTGCCCGGACTGTGCTGAGACTGGTCGAGCCGGGTGGCGGCAGCGTGCGCTACCGCGGCCGGGATGTGTGCGCCATGGATGCGGCCGAGTTGAAGCGTTTCCGGCGCGAGGTGCAGCCGGTGTTCCAGGACGCGGACTCCACGCTCGACCCGCGCCAGCACGTGGCTGACATACTCGAAGAGCCGCTTCTCATCCACGGGCTGGGCGACGCTGCCGCGCGACGTGACCGCATCGCGGCGGTACTGGGCCGGGTCAACCTCTCGCCCTCGTTCATGGAGCGTCACCCTGCGGAGCTGTCGGGCGGCCAGCGGAGAAGGGTTGCCCTCGCCCGTGCGCTGCTGCTGGACCCGGTGCTGCTCATCGCGGACGAGCCGACCTCCGGGCTCGACCCGCTCGTCTCGACGCAGATTCTGGCGTTGCTACTGCGCCTCAAGCAGGAGCGGGGTCTGACGCTTGTGCTGATATCGCATGACCTGGCGACCGTCTCGTACGCGGCCGACCGCATCGCGGTGATGTACCGCGGACGGTTCGTCGAGATGGCCGCCGGTGAGAGCTTCGAACCACAGGCGCTGCACCCGTACACGCGGTTCCTCTTCGGCCTTGAGGCGCGATTGCCGGAGACGCCGCTGCTGGAAGGCGTCCACGAGCATTTGCACGAGGGTGAGGAGGGCTGCGCCTACCTCCACGCCTGCCCCCACCACCGGCACGAGTGCCACCACGCTGCCCCGCCCCTCCGCGAGGTCTGCCCCGGCCACCTCGTGGCCTGCCACGCTGTTGCGTAGATCCGCGCCGTGCGGCGTTCCCCGGCCCGATGACGCCTCTCTCGTCGCTTAAGCCCGGGATTCACCTGCTGGCCTGAGGCCCTGGCTTCGGTTCCCGGATTCCCGCAGGTTCTCTCGTTGCTGTGACATTCAGTTGTCACAGGCGTCCGTCACGATCCCGTCAGGCGAACGGCAAAGGTTCGTTCGCTGGAAGCGGATGTGGGGGTGGGGCTCTGCCGGCAGGAGTCGAAGCGTCCGACGGTGCAGTGCTGTGTGCGGATGGCTCCCCGGAAGAGGCGGACAGACGGCTCCGCCGGCAGCGGTTCTCGCAGCGCGCCGGACAGGCGGTGCTACCCGTGACCGCGTCCGTCGCGTCAATCCCGTTCGTCCGGCCCGTGGCTCCACCTTCTCTGGACGGCCGGTGCGGGCCGTACTATGATGGCTGCACGCCCGTCTCCCCGGCTCAGGGCGAGCGGTCAGGAGGTCACGCACGATGCAGCCGCCACGCACGCAGTCGAAGCTGTCTCACGAGGTATTCCTCCCCGAGGAGGCCCAGGCGATACGCGGGGAGGTTCAGGGGTTCGTTGAGAGAGAGATAGAACCCATCGCGGCGCGCATCGCGCAGCAGGATGAGAGCCGGGAGACGTTCCCCCGGGACGCGTTCGAGCGGATGGCCCGGCAGGGCCTGTATGCCATCCCCTTTCCGAAGGGCTGGGGGCGGGGACTGCAGTACCCGGTGCTCGACACGTGTGTCATGCTCGAGGAGCTGGGCTACGGCAGCGACAGCGTCGCGGCCGTCATCGACGTCCACTGCATCCTGGCGGGCCACGTGCTCATGTACGGTACCGACGCGCTGCGCTCACGCTACCTGGAGCCGCTGATCGCCGGAGAGAAGGTGGGAAGCTTCGCGACCACCGAGCCCGATGCGAGCACGGACCTCTCTATCCGCAGTCTCAAGACGATCGCCACGAAGGTCGACGGCGGCTGGCGGGTGACGGGGCAGAAGCGCTTCATCACTAACGCCAGCGTGGCCGACTTCGTGACCTGCCTGGTGGCGGCCGACGGGAAGCTCTGCGAGATGGTCATCGACCTGAAGCAGGACGGCGCTCGGGTGGGAGCGCCGGACCGCAAGACGGGCAACCGGGGGCAGCTTACCTCGGACATCTACCTGGACGGGGCCTTCGTGCCGGAGGAGAACCTGGTGGGCGAGCCGGGGCGGGGGCTGCACATCGCCCTTGGCACGCTGACGTACGGGCGTATGGGCATCGCCGCGACCGGCGTCGGCATGGCGCAACGCGCCTTCGACGAGTGCGTCGACTACATGAAGAAGCGGACCGCGTTCGGCAAGCGCCTCGCGGAGTTCCAGTACTGGCAGTTCCGCCTCGCCGAGTACGCCGCGCGCATCGAGGCGGCGCGCAGCCTGTACCAGAAGGCGGCGTACCGGAAGGACCTTGGCGTCGAGTTCCCCGAGCCGGAGGCGGCCATGGCCAAGTTCACCGGCACGCAGCTTGCCGTGGACATGGCGCGCGACGCGGTGCAGATATTCGGCGGCTACGGCTACATGCGAGAGCTCTCGCACGATGGCTCGACCTACAAGGTAGAGGAGCTGTACCGCGACTCCAAGATAACCGAGATCTACGAGGGCGCCAACGAGATACAGAAGATGCTCGTGGCCCGGGAGATCTTCGGCAAGGAGTTCTCGGGGTAGAGGAACTCAGGCTCGCTGCCGTGCCTGGCGGACAACACTTACACCCCGCGCGTGCCCCCGGCGGCGCTGTAGGGGGGATGGATGGGATGGACCTGATGGGCCGAATGGGCCGTCAGATTGGCCGTCAGCGGTCCCTCTCCGGTGCCGTCGACTCCACTCCCCACTGAGGCCCTCCTGCGTGCGCGTAGTAGACTATGCCTGAGCGCGCACCCGCACGTGCGCGCCGGCGTGGAGCGCGCATGAGTCACAACCACGATCACGACCACAGCCACGGGGCAGGCAGCTACAGCAGGGCGTTCGCCATCGGCATCGGACTGAATACGGCGTTCGTCGTTGTCGAAGCCGTCTACGGCCTGCTGGCCGGCTCGCTGGCGCTGCTGGCCGATGCGGGACATAACGTCAGCGATGTGGTCAGCCTGTTGCTCGCCTGGGGCGCGAGCGTGCTCGCAACGCGGACGGCGACGGAGCGGCGGACGTATGGCCTTCGCAAGGCCACGGTGATGGCATCGCTGGTCAGCGCTGTCCTGCTGCTCCTGGCGCTCGGCGGCATCGCCCGGGAGGCGGCGGGGCGGCTGATGAACCCGGCGTCGGTGGCCGGCACAACGGTCATCGTCGTTGCGGGCATCGGGGTGGTGGTGAATGCGGCCACGGCCCTTCTCTTCATGCGGGGCCGGAAGCACGACCTGAACATCCGCGGCGCCTTCCTGCACATGGCCGCCGACGCGGGCGTCTCGCTGGGCGTGGTGGTCGCCGGTGTCATCATCCTGGTCAGGGGCTGGCTCTGGATAGACCCGGTCATCAGCCTCGCCATCGTGGTGGTTCTCCTGGTCGGCACCTGGGGTCTGCTGCGGGACTCCGTGCGGTATGCCATGGATGCCGTGCCCGAGAGCATCGACATGGCTGCCGTCCGGGAGCACCTGCTGAGCCGCCCGCACGTGGTTCGAATTCACGACCTGCACGTCTGGCCGTTGAGCACCACTGAGACTGCACTCACCGTGCACCTGGTGATGGACGAGTCCAGGGTGGACAACGGCTTCCTCTCGAGCTTGCAGGAGGGACTGCACGACCGCTTCGGCATCGCCCATTCGACTATCCAGGTCGAGGCGGGCAGCGGCGAGAACGGCTGTCTGCTGGACAGCGAGACGTGTGTCTAGACCGGGGGCGCCGTGGGCGGGGCCGACCAGTCCGCGCGAGGTGTCTTTCCGGTTCTAGAGCGACAGAAAGCGCGCGCCGCTGACGATGAAGTAGACGCCGAATCCCAGCAGCGCCGCACCGCAGACGGCCAGCACCGCGCGGAACACCTCGGCCTTGAAGAAGCGCCGCGAGGTGAATACGCCCCAGGATAGGAGTGAGAGCCAGCCGAGGTCGCAGAGCAGGTGTGCTGCTGCGAAGGCGAGGACTCCGGCGAGTCCCCAGGCGCTGGCCCTCATCACGAGTGCGGGCCCGACCGTCGCCCACCACAAGAGCCAGTAGGGGTTCGCGATGGAGGTCGTCATGCCCGCCAGGACGCAGCCTCGGCCCACGTCGCGCTGCTGTTCAAATGCCTGCTGCTTCGTCCTGAGCATGCCGATGCCCATCCAGATGAGCACGATGCCACCGGCCACGCCCACCACGACCCTGACCCACGGGGCAGCCAGAAAGGTCGCGAATCCCAGCCAGACGAGCAGGAACATGGGCAGCTCGACGATTGCGTGCCCGAGCGCGACGAGCGGTCCCGCCCACTTGCGCTGCACGCCTTTGGTGATGGTGACGGCGGTGACGGGGCCGGGGGCGATGACGCCGGTGAGCGAGATGGCGGTGACAGTCGCAAGCAGGGCGAGAAGCGAACCGGACTCCTGCATAAGGGAGGGACGTTAGCAGCACGGTGTCGCCCGCGTCAAACCGGAGCCGTGCCGCCAAGGGGCCTTCCGCCCGGTCGGCAGACCGGGCAGGCATGGCGTTGCGGGCTGCGTCGCGTTCCAGAATCGGGAGCGAACCGGTGTCGCATCGGCGCACGTCATCTCCGGCGGCAACCAGTGTTATGTGGTACTCTGGCCGGTAGCGACCCGCGACGGATGGCGGAGCCGGATTGACAGGAGGATGACGCATGGGAACGAAGCGTCCGTTTACGAAGTACGTCGTCAAGAAGGCCGGCAAGGTGCTGAACGGCGGCATGACCACCGACTTCGAGCTCTGCAGGCTGGACTACGAAGCGAAGCACCCGGGGTCGAAGGTGGAGCGGGTTGGCGGGCCGTGCAGCGAGCAAACGGCGCGCAACTGGGTCAAGGACATGAGCTACAACTAGCCCGGCACGTGCTCAGAGGGTGTCGTCGAGGTCGATGCTGCGCGTGCGGGGGGTGCGCCTTGATTCGCTCTCTTCGCGCCGGAGTGTGATGTTCTGCGCCTTGAGTTGCCGGTCGAGCAGCGCGAACTCCGCGGAGATGAGGGCGAGAGCGCAGTTGGCCAGCGCCTCGGGCGTGGTGGTGGGCGCAGGGGAGCCCGGCTCCGCCGGCTGCGCAACCTCGGCCGGTCCGCAGTTGTCCGCAGCCCAGACGACGACTTCCTCCACCGCGCGGGGTCGCATGGCGATGAACTCAACCCGGCGCGGGTCTTCTGCGTCCCACACGGGCAGACCGCGCTGGGTCAGCAAGCCCTCGTAATCCAGCCGCAACTCATCGAGGCTGGCTCTGGCCATCTCCGTCTGGCGCAGTTCGAGCTTCTTAGAAGTGGCGCCAAGCCTGCTCCCCTCGGCGATCTGGCGCACGACGGCGCGGGCCGTCCGCGGCATGCGGTCGCGCGCCCGGCTGCGCGGCTCGGTGTGCTCGTCGCAGAAGAGCACCGTGAGGTCGAGGATGAGTTGGGCCATCCGGAAGCTCTTCAGCTTCTTGAAAGGGCCGTATCTGGGCATCTCTGGTTCGTATGGCATGGTGTGCTCCGGCCGGACTGTGCATGATGGACGGCGGCAGCAGTGGTGTCAAGAGCGAACCGAGGGGGGGGTGAGTGGCGGAGCACCCCATATTGACACTGCGACTTTCGTGTGCGAGTATCGCGACTAGGGCGAGTCGCGCGGTGGTGCGGCAGCAGGCTGGATGCTGCCGAGAGTTGGGCGAGGCTTTCGGCTGGGGCGAAGACCTCACCCGAGCCGTGTTTGGGCTTGCCCTTCATGTCTTCCCTGTTCGCAGCCGATGGGACAACTGTCGACAACCGTGTCCGGATGGCTTGGTGGGAACGACCTCTGCCGGTTGTCCGGTCCGGCACTCGGCCGGCTCGCCCGCTGGTCCCGGAGGTACGCGTACTGGATGAGGCATCCACAATGAACGGAGGGACAGGATGAAGACGGTGCACCCGGACGGGTGGAAAGCGTTCGTCGACAGGCTCATCGCGGAGCCGGGACTGGACGTGATAGGCGTGAAGGAGAAGGGCTCCAGATTCGTCTTCGCGCCGCTCGAGAGCGCGAACGAGTTGAGACTCGACTACGATGTCACGGTGCTCCCGCCGAAGAAGGAGCTGCTGCCGCCCAACGAGGACCTGCTGCTGTTTGACATCAGCAAGCCGTTCGACGTCCTGGCGGCCCACGACGAGCAGAAGAAGGTGCTCATCGGCGTCCACCCGTACGACCTCATCGCCATCAACATGATGGACGAGATCTACCTTGGGGCGCACGTCGACGACCATTACGAGGTCCGGCGGCGGAACACGATTATCATAGCTTCGGACATCATCAACATCCCCCAGAAGGCGTTCTGCGGCAGCCTCGGCACTCATGTGGTGGAGAAGGGATACGACCTGCTGGTGACGCAGCTTGACGACCGGTACGTGGTGGAGGAAGGCACGCCCGCCGGGGCCCAGCTGCTGGCGAAGTTCGCCGATGCGAAGGAGTCCTCGCGCTACGACATCGAACGGGTCAGGAAGCTGCGGGAGGATCTGCCGTCCCGCTATCAGCGACAGCTTCACGTCGACAAGTACAAGTGGTCCGAGATACTCGAAGAGAACTACGCCCACCCCATCTGGGATGAGAACGCGCGGAAGTGTCTCACGTGCGGCACCTGCACCCTCGTCTGCCCCACGTGCGTCTGCTACGACGTCCACGACGAGGTTGAGCTTGACCTCGAGCGCGGCAAAAGGACGAGGACGTGGGACGGCTGCCTGCTCAAGGAGTTCACGCTGGTGGGCAGCGGGGAGATCTTCAGGGAGACGCCCACGAACCGCTACCGGCACCGCTACTATCGGAAGGGGATGTACCTCCCGATGCGGTACGGCTTCGTCGCGTGTGTGGGCTGCGGTCGCTGCGCCACGCAGTGCCTCGCGGACATCGCGGACCCCCTCGAGGTGATGAACGTCCTCGCGTCATCGTCTATGGAGGACAAGAAGAAGCTGCCGATACCGGAGGTGAAGGTCCACGGCGTGAAGCAGGAGTTGCTCGTCCCGAAGGCGGCGAACATCCTCTACAAGGAGCCGATGTCGGACATCGACACGCTGTACCGGATAGCGCTGGACTCCGGCGAAGCCCTCGGGCACCGGCCGGGGCAGTTCATCGAGCTGTCCATCTTCGGCATCGGAGAGGCGCCGATTTCCATCTCGTCCTCCCCGGGGTCGGGCCCCGAGTTCGAGTTGCTGGTCAGGAAGATCGGCGACGTCACCTCGAAGCTTGATACGCTCGCCATCGGCGACAAGGTCGGCATCCGCGGCCCCTTCGGAAACGGCTTCAACGTGGAGGCGCTGAAGGGCCGGAACCTGCTTTACATCGGCGGTGGCTGCGGACTGGCGCCGCTGAGGTCGCTCATCAACTACACGCTCGAGAACCGGTCCGAGTACAAGGACATCACCATACTGTACGGCTGCAAGGACCCGACCGCGCTGCTGTTCAAGAACGATCTCGAGTCGTGGGGCAGGATGGACGGCGTCGACTACAAGGTGACAGTGGACGGCTGCAAGAGCGGCGACTGCTGGCAAGGGAATGTTGGCGTCATCACCACTCTCATTCCGGGCGTCGACATCGACCCGGAAACGACTATGGCCATCGTGGTCGGCCCTCCGGTGATGTACAAGTACGTTATCCGGGAGCTGAAGCAGAAGGGCCTTCCGGACGAAAACATCATCGTGTCCCTCGAGCGGCGGATGAAGTGCGGCGTGGGGAAGTGCGGGCACTGCCAGATCAACGGCGTGTACGTGTGCCTGGAAGGGCCGGTCTTCAACTACGCGGATATCAAAGAGCTTCCGGAGGCGTTCTAGATGAAACCGAAGGTCGCATTCTTCGATTTCGCATCCTGCGAGGGGTGCCAGCTCCAGGTGGTCAACCTCGAGGAGAAGATCCTCGATCTGGTGGATATCGTCGAGGTCGTCTCCTTCCGCGAGGCGATGAAGGAGCATTCCGACGGCTACGACATCGCCTTCATCGAGGGCTCCATCATGAGGCCGATGGACGAGGAGAGGCTGAAGAAGATACGAAGCCACGCCAAGCTGCTCGTGGCGCTTGGCGCGTGCGCCTGCATCGGCGGGGTCAACAAGCTGCGCAACAAGTGGCCTGTGGCCGACGTCAAGGCTGAGGTCTACGGCACTGCGGCACTAGATGGGAACCCGTACTTCGACGTGTTGCCGACGAGGGCGGTGGACGAAGTGGTGGCCGTGGACGCCCACGTGCCCGGCTGTCCCATCAACAGGAACGAGTTCGCCAAGACTGTGACGTCACTGGCGTTTGGTCGGAAACCGAGGCTGCCGAACTATCCCGTGTGCGTCGAATGCAAGAAGAACGAGAACGTATGCCTCTTCGAGCGGGGCCAGTTCTGCCTCGGGCCGATAACCAGGGCGGGATGCAACTCCATCTGCCCTACGAACGGCGAAGGTTGTGACGGCTGCAGGGGGTTCCTTGAGGACCTGAGAGTGAATGCGATGAAGGACGTCCTGCGGCGGCACAACGTGTCGATGGACCAGATGCTGAAGCGGTTCAACCTCTACAACTACAGGAGGGAAGGATACTGATGGCCAGGGCTATCGACATACACGTCGAGCACCTCACCCGCGTGGAGGGGCACGGCGACATATTCTTCAACGCGAATGAGGGGAAGGTCGAGAAGGTCCAGTGGCATGTGACCGAAGCCCCCAGGTTCTTCGAGGCGATGGTTCGTGGGAAGTCGTACGTCCATCTCCAGCCCATCACGTCGAGGATCTGCGGCATCTGCTCCATAGGTCACTCGCTGGCCTCGCTGAAAGCGACTGAGGCGGCCCTGGGGGTGGAGGTATCGGAGGAGACGGTGCTGCTGCGGAGGCTGGCGCTGCACGGTGAGAACCTGCAGTCGCACATCCTCCACATCGGCTACCTGGTGGTGCCCGACCTCTTCGGCGTCGGGTCCGTGTTCCCGCTGGTCGGCACTCACGGGGATGCGGTCGTCAAGATAGTCGGCCTCCACCGGCTCGCGAACCAGATGTCGGACCTCGTGTGCGGACGCACCACGCATCCCATCACGCTCCGGCTGGGCGGCTTCAGCAAGGTGCCGACCGCGAAGGAGCTCGCCGACCTGAAGGCCAGGCTGGAAGCTGCCAAACCCGTCATCGCCGAGGTGGCGGGACTGCTCGCTTCCGTGAAAGGCAATCTGCCGCAGTTCGAACGGGAGACCGAGTACATAGCGCTCGTGGACGAGAAGCTCTACGCGCTGTACGACGGGGACATCGGGTCGAGCGACACAGGCGTGCATCCCGTGAGCTACTACCGCAGCATCACGAACGAGTACGTTGTCGGCCAGTCGACCGCGAAATTCACCAAGCACGTGAGAGACTCCTACTTCGTGGGAGCGCTGGCGAGGTTCAACCTGAACGAGTCGAAGCTGAACGACTTCGGGCGGGAGACTGCGCAGGTGCTTGGGCTGAAGGCGCCGGTGCACAACCCCTTTATGAACACCTACGCCCAGATGGTCGAGGTGGCGGACTCGGTGGAGGACTCCATCGCAATCATCGATGAGCTCATCGACAGGGGAGTGAAGGGGGAGAGGGCGAAGGTGGAGCCCAGGGCCGGGCGGGGCATCGCCGCCGTGGAAGTGCCGAGGGGCATCCTGTTCCACGACTACACCATCGACAGCATCGGAAACTGCACAAAGGCCAACTGCATCATCCCGACCAATCAGAACCACGCCAACATACAGAAGGACATGGAGGCTCTTGCTCCCGGCCTGGTGGAACGGCCCGAGAAGGAGATAGAGCTGACGCTCGAGATGCTGGTGCGCGCGTACGACCCGTGCATCTCGTGCTCCACGCACTACGTCAGCGTGCACTTCGTATGAGGGACTGGAGCCCCATCAGGACGGCTGTCATCGGGGTCGGGAACCCGATGATGGGCGATGACGGTATCGGACCCCGGTTAGTTGCGGAGCTCGAGGGAACCGTCTCCGGGGTCGACCTTATCGACATCGGGACCGGAGGGATGCAGCTCGTCCACATCCTGGTGAAGTATGACGCTGTTGTGCTCATCGACGCTGCAGACATGGGGCTGCCTCCGGGCCAGTGCAGGGTCTTCTCTCCGGGAGACGTCGTTTCCCTCAAGCAAACCAGGGCGTACTCGCTGCACGACTGGGACCTGATGCGGTCCATCGAGATATCGCGTTCGCTGGGAGAGGCTCCGGACAGCGTCCGCATCTTCGCCGTGCAGCCCGCCTCGGTGGAGATACGCGAGGGGTTGTCTCCGGAGTTGGAAAGAGAAGTCCCCCGCTGCGTGGCGGAGCTCAGGAGAAGCATCGCGGCGCTGTGCGCGTGACGGGCCTGACAATTACAG
Organism: uncultured Dehalococcoidales bacterium; assembly: GCA_964561465.1. GTDB lineage: Bacteria > Chloroflexota > Dehalococcoidia > GIF9 > AB-539-J10 > SKVJ01. The sequence continues at coordinate 3,246 of CAZLPP010000046.1, read as the reverse complement.
ATGAAATGAGCATCGTGTCCCCGCATTTCATGCGGAATTCGCAGAACCTGGAACTCAGAACGCAGAACTCCCGCGAAGCGGCATGTGGTGTCTCCTAATCAGAACGCAGAACGCAGAATGCAGAACTTAGAACGCATAACTCCCGCGAAGCGGCATGTGGTGTCTCCTAATCAGAACTTAGAACGCAGAACTCCCGCGAAGCGGGTCGTATGGTGTCACCTTAGCTCGCGCGCTAAGGGGTTGACTGTTGGCTCAACGGAGTCACACAATGCCTCCGCGTTGCGGACGAGGAGGTCTTGACGATGGGGTCCTGCATCAGGAAGCACCCGCTGTTGAGCTACTACATCATAACCTTTGTCATCTCCTGGGGCGGCTTCGTTCTGGCGGCTGGTCCCGGCGGCCTCTCGGGTTCCGACTGGCAGACCGCTCCGACTTTCCCGTTTATGGTTGGGGCGATGCTCGCAGGACCGACGGTGGCCGGATTGCTGATGACGGGCCTGACCGCCGGCAGATCGGGCCTGCGTGAGCTTGGCTCCCGCCTGGTGAGGTGGCGCGTGGGCACGCAGTGGTATGCCTTTGCGCTGCTGCCGGCCCCCGCTCTGTCGCTCATCGCGCTGCTCGCACTCGGGCTGACCTCCCCGCTATTCACGGCGGAGAGCAAGGCAGCCGTGCTGGTTCCGGGCATCACAGCGGGGCTGACGACCATCTTCGAGGAGATAGGCTGGACAGGCTTCGCCGTGCCCAGGTTCAGGCTGCGCCGCAGCATCCTCGGCACCGGACTCATCGTCGGCATCCTGTGGGGAGTCTGGCACCTGCTGCAGCAGGTGTTCATCAGCGGCACGTACGCGGAAGACATCCCCCTGCCGCTGTACATGGCCGTCGCCGTCTTCAACACGGTCGCTGGACTGACGGCCTACCGGGTGCTCCTGGTGTGGGTCTACGACCGCACCGGAAGCCTTCTGGTGACGACGCTGATGCACGCGAGCCTCACCGCGTGCAACATCTTCATCTTCAGGCCTGAGGCGACCGGCTTGCCGTTCGTGACCTTCGGCCTGCTGTTCACCGCGCTGCAGTGGCTGCTGGTGGCGGTGGTCGCGGTTCTGGACCGCGGGCGGCTCACGCGGCGCCCGGCGTAGATGGCAGCGCCGGAATGAGGGAGAGGCGTGAGGCTGGCGCGCACGGTGATGAGATGAGACGGATGACCACTCCGCAGGTCGGGTCGGCGGCAGTGCGACGGCGTATGTTAGATGGATAGCGACGTGACGGTGTCGCCCTGAAGTTCAAAGGCGATGCCATCCGCGACGACGCTCGCCACCGTAAGTGTGAAAGTCCCCGAAGCCTTCTTCACCTGGTCGGACTGCATGACGGCCACGCCCTTACTGTTCGTCACAGCGGTATCGCTATCGCTCGTCAGCCCGCTCCACTTTCCTGACACCGTGGCGCCGATCAGCGGTCGGCCGCTGGCGTCGACCACCAGGATCTCTGCTACCGCGCCCGTGAAGGTGTTCTTACCCGATGTTCTCGTAGCGGTCGACATCGTCACCGTCAGAGCGGCAACGGCAGTGACGGGTTCGGAAGATACCTCGAGCCAGTGCACGGACCGCTTCGAAACCACCTGGTCCGCCTCGCTGGACCGGGACACCTTCAGGTAGGAGTGGTAGTTCCAGTTGAGGAAACTGGACTTGCCGCCCGCTGTGGCCATGATGAAGTGGCTGTTGTACCGATTGAAGAGGAAGCCCTCCGGATCGTTCTGAGTGTCACCCAGCGTGGGATCCGCGGGGACCCATCCGTAGCCAGACAGGTACACTTCAACCGCTCGGTGGAAGACCGTATCGGTATAGTCGTCGTCAGCCCTGAGCCGGCTGCCGCCTACGTACTGCGCGGGTATCCTGTTGGCGCGGTAGAGAGCTATCAGAACGAAGTCGTACTCGGTGCAGGAACCATTCCCGCGGGCAAGCACCGTGGCAGCGTCGTCCCAGCTTCCCTCTCGCGAGTACTCAAGGTGATCGATGACGTACTGGTAGGTGTCCCTGACCTGCTCGTACAGGTTCGCGGAGTTGGCGATGGCCTCTGCTGCGGCCTGCTGCACCTCGGGGCTGGTGATGGTGTACTTCGTGTCATCTTCGGTGTAGGTGGCGAGGATGTCCGCGGGGATGTCCGCGATGTCCATTGGAGTGGACGGGTCGATGCTGAAGGACAGGTCAGCCATGGTGACCGTGGCGGTCCAGGTGAACTCCAGGCTGCTCTTTCCGGGCATGCTGTCGATGACGTAGTGAGCGACCGACTGTCCCCACTCGTCCTCGACGAACTCGGCCGGCTGAGGGTCGAACGTGATTCCGAGCACGGTCTGGTTGACGATGCTCTGCGGTACCAGGGCGTAGAGGTCCTGCCGGTGAAGGGTGGAGGAACCGGTGTTCTGGACGGTGTGAGTGAAGTGGAGGCTGAACGTTCGCTCGTTGTCGATCGTGGCGAAGTCACCGTACGCGGCTTCAGCAGCCTGGGCAGTCGACGGCAGGATGATGCCCGACATGCCCGTGAAGGCAAGGAGCCCAAGCATCATCAGGAGCGTTATCTTCCGCATCATCCTGGAACCTCTGTTCACGCAACGTAATGTAGAGTTCTGTGAGGTTCCGGGACATCACACGCAGGTCACGAGATGGCGCATCACTTGGTCATGTGCGCGATGGGAGACTAACGTACTTGTGGCGCGGGACGGCTCGAGCAATCGTGGACACAGAGAGTGGTGAACCGGACGTGACGGGGAGCGGAGATAGCGGAGGGGCCAGCCCGGGAGGTCCGTCCCCAACCAGGGGCACAGGAGTCCCGCTGTCAGAGGGAATCGATGGGCTGCGCTGAAGCTGGGCCTTGTGTTCCTAGTCCCAGGGTTCGGCCGATGCGGCGGTCGGTTGCCAGGTCTGGCAGCCGACCAGGAAGCTCATGGTGCGCTGCACCATCTGTCCCTTCCTGACGGCCTCGCGGGAGGAATGACCGCAGCCGGGCAGTACTTCGAGGGCGATCGATGAGTTCTCACCCCGGGAGGAGGCATAGGCTGATACGGCCTGCACCCACCTGTGCGCCCGCTCGAGGCGATTCCGGCCCTGAACCCGGTCGATGGCCCGCGACCTGCGCAAGAGCACATCTCTCCTGGTGTCCTTGTCACCTACCATCACGCGGATGGGAATCCTGACAAACTCGTCCAGCATGCCGATTCCCTCCGGCAGGTCATCTGACGGAGCCAATCCGTAG
>CAZLPP010000045.1:0-17592 GCA_964561465.1 uncultured Dehalococcoidales bacterium | reverse complement strand
TTCCACTGAGGACTCCTTTCGAGAAGAGGAGCCGCGGAAGGCACGCCGCGGCTCCCGGCGAAACGTGGCCGCAGCGCCGGCTCTGCACAGGAGCCAGCACGGTGGCGGGCGCAGTCTAGCACGATAGCCCGCCTCCCGTGCAGTCCCCTGGAGGCACCGTGCGGCCTGCGCTCGCTACACCTCGTCCTCGAAGACGGCGCCGGTGCTGGCCGATGTGACCAGTCGACTGTACCGCGCCAGGTAGCCGGTCTTGATCTTCGGTGCGAACGGCGGCAACGAAGCCAGCCGCTCCTTGATCTCTCTCTCGTCCAGCTTCACGTCCAGCTTCCGTCTGGGGATATCGATCTGGATGATGTCGCCGTCGCGCAGCGCCGCGATGGGACCCCGTGCCGCTGCTTCGGGCGAGACGTGTCCGATGGCGGCGCCCCGGGAGCCGCCTGAGAAGCGGCCGTCGGTGATGAGCGCCACGGACTTGTCCGCATCCATGCCGGAGAGCATGGACGTGGGCGTGAGCATCTCGCGCATGCCGGGGCCGCCCCTGGGTCCCTCGTAGCGGATGACGATGACATCGCCGGGCTGAAAGACGCGTGCGGCAATGGCCTTCGTCGCCTCTTCCTCGCTGTTGAAGCAGCGGGCCGGACCTTCGTGCACCAGCATCTCGTCGGACACGCCCGCGGCTTTGACCACCGCGCCGTCAGGGGCCAGGTTGCCGAAGAGCACCGCGATGCCACCGGTCTTATGGAGAGGCTTGTCGATGGGATGGATGACACGCCGGTCGCGCACCTCCGCATCGCGCCATACGTCGCCGATGGTCTTCCCAAGCACGGTCATCGCACCCGGCTTGAGCTTCCGCGAGATCTCCTTCATCAGCGCCGGAATGCCGCCGGCGAGATCGAGGTCGGCCAGGCCGTATCTACCATACGGGCGCATGTCGCAGAGGTGCGGAACGGACTCGCTGATCTCGTTGATGCGCTTCAGCGGGAAGTCGACGCCCGCTGCGCGGGCGACTGCCGGAACATGGAGCAGGGTGTTGGTGCTGCCGCCCAATGCCATATCGACGGCGAAGGCGTTGTGGAACGCGTCTGGCGTGAGTACGTCGCGAGGCTTGAGCCCCTTGGCCAGCACTTCCATGACCTGTCTGCCGGCGAGGAAGGCGAGTTGAAGACGGCGGCCCTCAGGGGCCGGGATGGTGCCGTTCCCGGGCAGGCCCAGGCCCAGCACCTCGGTCAGACAGTTCATCGTGTTGGCCGTTGCGATGGGAGAGCAGGCGCCGCAGCCGGGACAGGCACGCTGCTCTATCTCGTCCAGTTGCTTCTCGGTCATCTTGTGCGCCAGGACCTTGCCCGCCCCTTCGAAGCAGTGAATGAGGTCGATGTCCATCGGCCCATCGGGACCGATGACGCGGCCGGGCAGCATGGGTCCGCCCGAGACAAAGACGCACGGCAGGTTCAACCTCGCCGCGGCTATGAGCATGCCGGGGATGATCTTGTCGCAGTTCGGGATGAAGACCAGCGCGTCGAAGCCGTGGCCCTCCACCATGATTTCCACGGCGTCTGCGATAAGCTCCCGGCTGGGGAGGCTGTACTTCATGCCGATGTGGTTCATGGCCAGGCCGTCGCAGACTCCGATGGTGTTGAACTCAAAGGGGACGCCGCCGCCCGACCTGACGCCCTCTCGCACTGCGTTGGCGATGGACTGGAGGTGCATGTGGCCGGGAATAACGGTGCTGTGGCTGCTGACGACGCCGATGAAGGGCCTGTCGAGATCTTCTCTGGGGTGGCCGAGGGCGTAGAGCAGCGAGCGGTGAGGGGCTCGCTCAACGCCTTTCTTGATGGAGTCGCTTCTCATGGTTCTCCCTCCTTCGTGCTGATGGAGACGACCGCGTCCTCTCCCGTGGCGAGCATTATCAATCAGCCCTGGTGGGGCGTCAATGTGGCGTGGTTCCGGTGGACCGGGGTGGGATGCTAGGCGCCGCCCAGGGCGGCGAGGATGATGATGCAGATGAACAGCAGCCAGCCGGCAAGCGGCACGAGCAGGTAGAAGGAGTCGGGCGACGCAGGTCGCACGAGAAGGATGGCAACGGCTGTCAGCAGCAGGGTCACGATGTTGGCTGCGAGCGCGACAGAGAGGCTCCCCAGAAGAAGCGAGTGGAGAGGCCAGCAGATGCAAACGAGGATGAGGAGAGTAACGAGGCCGCGCGCCTGTCCGCCTCCGATGATAGTGTACGAGTTGAGCAGCCAGCGCGAGGCGCCCAGGAAGGCCAGCAGCACCAGCCAGACCAGGGCGATGGCCCACCCGGGAAGCCAGAGCCACAACGAGTCCGGTTCCGCGGCCCTGCGGTCGCCGCCGAAGGCAAGCACAAGGCCGAAGACGATGAGGCCGAGCGCTGCCGCAAGCAGGACGTTGCGGACCAGCGACAACCTGTCGTCCCGGTTCATGGCATCGACAAAGTCCTCAATCGCTGACATAACTACCGTCCTGCCGTCCCTCCCGGCTCCCGGCGCTGCGACGAGCACGTCCCGCGCTCAACGGGCGCAGGCGCCGCTCGCGTAGCGCACCTGCAGAGCGTCGTCCTGGTCCAGGCCCACCATCTTCTCCATCTCCACGGGATTCGGGCCGGGCACCACGCGTGGAACCACGGAACCCGCGTCCATGTCCGCCCTGAGGTTCCGGGCAGCCAGCCGCATGCCGTGGGCCGCGGCCGAGTACATCGTCGGCACATGGAAGATGATCTTGAAGCCCATGCCCGCCAGCGTGTCCCGGGGGAGCAGCGGCATCCTGGTTCCCGCCGCCTGGATGGTCGAGACGGGCACGCCGGCCTCTCTACCCACCTTCGCCATCGCCTGCTCCGAGGTGAGGCCGATAGCCAGGATCATGTCCACGCCGGCCGCGACGTACTTCTTCGCCCTGAGGACCACTTCGTCCAGCCCTTCGTAGTCATCTGTACGGGCCATGATGAAGAAGTTCGGGTCTGTGCGGGCCTCCACGGCGGCGCGTATCTTCTGCACCATGTCATCGCTGGGAATGAGCCGCCCCCCGCCAAGCGCGGAACAGCGCAGCGGACGCTTCAGGTCCTCGATGTACATGCCTGCGGCGCCGAACTGCTCCACAAGCTGCACGGTGCGGCGCACGTTCATGGGGTCGCCGAAACCGTCATCACAGTCGACGATAACCGGCACGGAGGTGGCGCGGATGGCTCGCCGGGCGGCATCGAGCATCTCCGTCTGCGTGATGTTTCCGGAGTCGGGCTTGCCGATGAGCGACCACGAGGTCATAGACCCGAAGAGCGTCAGGAGCTCAAATCCTTCCTGTTCCGCAACGATGGCGCTGAAAGCATCCCAGATGCCGAGACTGACGATGGGGCCGGGTCTGGAAAGCATCTCCCTGAGTCGCCTGGCCTGTTCGTTCAAGGCTGCTCCTTTCGTGGGTACTCTTGCCGGCAGCAATTGTAGCCGTCTTTCGGCGTCCCCTGTCAACGTCTCGCGCTTCTGCCTCACTCTCCCATTTGCGTCAGCGGCTTCCAGAGATGACCGCCGGACGGGTGGTGCCGGTGTGGCCGCTTCGAGATAGCCTCTTCCCGAATGTCGATGCCAAGACCAGGCTTCACCGGCAGTTCGATGCAGCCGTCCTTCAGAACCGGGAAGTCCTCGGTCAGCACCTCGTCGTAGAGCGGTTTGTCGGGATAGAACAGCTCCTGGATGAGGAAGTTGGGTATTACCGCGTCGAGGTGCAGGTTGGCGGCAGTCAGGGCGGGACCGACGCAGGAATGGGGGGCAACGCCGATGTGGTAGACGTCGGCCATGGCGGCTATCTTCATCGTCTCGAGTATGCCGCCGGCGCATATTATGTCCGGCATAATCATTGACACCATCTGGCGCTCGAGCATCTCACGGAAGCCCCAACGCGTGCACGCTTTCTCGCCCGTCGTGATGGGTATGTTCACCTCGCGCTGCACTTTCGCGAGAGCCTCGAGGTTGTCCGGCGGGATCGGCTCCTCGTACCAGAACGGCCGGTACGGCTCGAGCGCCCGCGCCATCCAGATGGCGTCGGCGGTGCCCAGGCGGGCGTGCACCTCGATGAGCAGCTCGATGCTGTCCCCGACGGCTTCGCGCACGCGCCGGACGCACTCCACGGCCTGAAGCATCTGCTCGCGCTCGTTGAAGACGTCGAGAGGCGGAACCCAGAAGGGGTCCCACTTGAGCGCCTTGAAGCCCTGCGCCACGGCGGCCTTCGCGCGCTCGACGAACTCGTCGATGGTCTTCGCATTGAAGTACCAGGAGTTGTTGTAGACCTTGATACGGTCCCTCGTTGCCCCGCCCAGCAACTGGTAGATTGGGGCGTTCAGGCTCTTGCCGAGGATGTCCCACAGCGCTATCTCGATGCCCGAGAGCGCCGCCAGAGGAACGTGCGACTGGTGGAACCAGCTATCGCGGTACACGTTCGCCCAGTGCTTCTGTATTTGCCGGGGGTCCTTGCCGATGAAGTACTCCTGCTCAAGGTTGTGGATGGCGATCTCCACCGCCTTGTTCAGCCCCTGCAGACTGGCCTCCCCCAGGCCGCTGATGCCGGCGTCGGTGTCGACCTTGACGAAGAGCCAGTTGCGCCACCATGCCTCGTAGATGAAGGTGCGGATCCCGGTTATCCTCACGTCGTGCTCCTTTGCGGTCGTTCTCCCACCGGTGCCGCCTGCAATAGTAGGCTCCCGGAATGGATTCGTGAAGTCGGAGGCGCAGACGGTCCGGCTGGACGAACCGGTCCGATGGAGAGCCGCGTCCCATTGGCGTGCTCCTGCGGCCGGATGGCGGCCGGTTCGGCTTGCCAGCGGTTGCGCCGGGAAACGGGCTGTCGGGCGCGCGTCATGTCGCGCTGTTTCTGTACAATCTGCCTGTGGCAGAGGAGCCTGTAGTGAGCGAAAGAGATGCGGCCTCGTCGTACCTCGCGACCCGGCGGGAGATGCTCGTCTCCCTGGCCGGAGACATCTGGGCACACCCGCAGGTCGGATTCGAGGAAACGTACGCCGCGGGCCGGCACGCGGCGGCTCTCGAGGCTGAGGGGTTCAGGCTTCGCCGGGCCGTCGCCGGCCTGAAGACGGCGTTTGTGGCAGAGTGGGGAACCGGCGCTCCTGTCATCGGCATCCTGGGCGAGTACGACGCGCTGCCGGGTCTCTCGCAGGAAGTGTCGGCGACGAGACATCCGGTGGTTGCGAGCGCCCCCGGGCACGCCTGCGGGCACAATCTGCTGGGAACCGCGGCCCTCGGCGCGGCACTGGCAGCGAAGCATGCCATGGAGACCGGAGGCATCCCGGGCACCGTACGCTACTTCGGCTGCCCCGCAGAAGAGACGCTCATGGGCAAGGTCTTCATGGCGCGTGAGGGTGTTTTCGACGGACTGGGCGCCGTCCTCACATGGCACCCCATGCACGTGAATACGTTGTGGGCGGCCTCCTCGGCCGCACTCAATTCGTTCAAGTTGAGCTTTCACGGTCGTTCGGCCCATGCCGCCGGCGCCCCTGAGTCCGGCCGCAGCGCCCTTGATGCGATCATGCTGACCGATGTCGGCGTGAACTACCTGCGCGAGCACGTCATCCCGGATGCCCGCATACACTGCGTGGTCACGTACGGAGGCGAAGCGCCGAACATCGTGCCGGCATACGCCCAGAGTTGGTACTACGTGCGCGCACCGAAGCGCACCCAGGTGGAAGCGATATACGAGCGGGTACTGAACGTTGCCCGCGGCGCGGCTCTGATGACCGAGACGACGCTGGAGACCGAGCTGGTCACCGCCTGCTACGACTTCCTGCCCAACGGTGCCATCCAGCAGATGCTGCTGCGGAACATGAAGCGCGTTGGCGCGCCGGTCTTCAGTGAGGGTGATGTGTCATTTGCCAGGGAGCTGCAGGCCACGCTGCCCGCGGGCGCGGTGGACGACGCGCTCCAGTCGCTCGGCCGGACGAGAGACGAGGTGGGAGACCCGCTCTGCGGCGCGATTCTGGACGAGGTAGGCACACTGCGGAAGGGAACAGTGCAGCCCGTCTCGACGGACGTCGGCGATGTCTCGTACATCGCGCCGACGGCGCAACTGACGGCCTGCTGCCTGCCGCTCGGCGTGCCGCTCCACTCCTGGCAGGCGGTTGCTTCGTGTGGCTCACGCATCGGCTTCACCTCGATGCTGTTTGTGGCCAGGGTGCTGGCCCTCACGGTGCTGGATCTGCTTGGCGACCCTGCTGTTCTGAGTGAGGCGCGGCGTGAGCACGACCTTGCCACCGGCGGCAGGCCGTATCACTCGCCCATCCCGGCCGCGCTGAAGGCGCCGGGGCAGAGTTGAGCCTGGATGCGGGCGAACGCCGGTTACGTTAACCCGGGAGAATCAGGAAAGGAGACTGTGCCCAGTGGACGAGTTCATCGAGAAGTGCCCCAAACCGCTCCGCGTGCTTCTGGCCGAGCTGGACACGCGCGTGCGCGCGCAGTGGCCGGAGGTGACGTCGACCCATGCGCCGACTACTGACCTGGAGGGGTGGATCGACTACGCGGCGCCCTCCGGTGAAGCGTCCGGCGTCGTCTTCGCGGGTGTGCGCTTTCGTCGACAGATACCTTCCCTCACCGTGGTCCTGGCCTCGAAGCCGCGCAACGACCCCATGGAGTGGGTCCACGCGAATGTCGGCAAGGTGAAGCGGCTCCCGTTCGCACTTGGCCTGCCGAGGCCGTTTCGCAAGGACGTCAGTGAGGACGAGTGGAAGTACGTACTGGATCTCGTCGCGCAGGCATACGAAAACGCCCGCGCTGCGTGATGCGGTTCCGTGACGCCGGGGCGCGGCACGAATGCTCTGCCTACCGGTCGAACGTCCGGTACTCGGCGCCGAGGTCAACGGTCGTCGTGAATCCGCCGTCCACCGCAAGCGTCTGGCCGGTGATGTAGTCGGACTCCGGCGCGCTCAGGAAGAGGACGGCTGCCGTCTGGTCTGACGGTTTGCCCCAGCCGAGCGGGATACACTCGCCGATATGCTTTCCGACAGGTGTCGCTCTCAGCTTCGCGTTGATGGGCGTCGCCGTGTAGCCGGGGGCAACGCTGTTGACGCGGATTCCGTGTGGCGCCAGTTCGAGCGCCCACTGTCGGGTGAGTCCGTTGATGCCGGCCTTGGATGCGGCGTACGCCGTGGAGATGCAGCCGACGATTCCGGCAACCGAGGAGATGTTCACGATCTTGCCGTAGCCCCGCTGCATCATGTGCGGAACGACTGCCCGCGCGCAGAGGAACGGGCCCTTGAGGTCGGTGTCGATCTCCCGGTCCCAGTCCTCTTCCATCGTCCCGACGAGGCTTCGACGCCGGATGACGCCTGCGTTGTTCACCAGCACGTCGATGCGCTCGTAAGTCCTGAGGGCATCCTCCACCATCCGCTGTATCTGGTCCGGTTTCGTGACATCGCAGGTCACGGCGATGGCTGCCCCGCCCTTGCCGGCGATTTCCGCGGCGGTGCGCACGGCAGCCGCGGTGTCGATGTCGGCGCAGACCAGCTTGCCTCCCTCGTCCGCAAAGGCCCTGCAGTAGTCTTCGCCGAGGCCTGAGCCCCCGCCGGTCACGATGATGACCCTGTCCACGAACCTGCCTCTGTTCACTGTTGATCCTCCTCGGTCCGGCGCTTGACGTTGGGAGTGCCCCCTCGCGCTGTGCCCGCGCATGTTGAGGCCGCCTGGCGAGGCGGCACGCCGGCGCGTCTGCTCCGGTGAGGCAGTGTAGGACGGCCGCATTGCGACGTCAACGGGTCGGGGACCATGCCGGTGAGACCGCGGGCGGGAGGGCGGCCATTCCGAGTGTCGTCGCGGCTGGAATCGCACAGTTCTAATGCAGATAATGTGGACTTCTATGTCATATTATCTGCCTGGCGCATTGCGATTGTTCGGGGCCGTGGATAGAATGATGGTGCGTGACTTGGAGCGCCTGCGGTTCGGGCAGTTGCCGGTAGCACGGTTGTCCGTTTCGGCGAGGCTCGTGCCACAGGCTCGCTGCTCCGCACGGTCGGCGTGCCGGTGCACGTCGGGGAGGCGCGAAGGTGAGTGCGTGGAGGGGCGCGGGGTCGCCGGGTTTCTGAGGGATGGGGGTGTCTCGAGAGTCCTTTTCTCCTGCGTAGCGCCTGTTCGACCCACGCCGTCCGACGGTCCCGCAGACAACCGTGTTTGCGGGAGTCCCCACGCGAGACAAGTGAAGCGGGCATCTATCGTGCAGCGCACGGCAGTTCGCTGACGCAACGTGGCGCCATTCCGGGCAGTGCGGTGGCGGTGCGACCGTCGCCGACAGCGCCCTCGCGATGTCTCGCGCCGCGTTGAGGAGGGAACAATCTGTGAAGCAGGTACGGGCTGGCGCCTCCCGCGATGCCGGAGGCGCCCTGAGAGGCGAAGAGCAAGGCGTCGGTAGTACTGGTGACCCGCGTGTCGAGCACCGGGAAAGGGGGAACAAATGGGAACCTATGGACTGTGGATGCATACGTGGGGCGACCCACGTGCAGCGATCGCGAAGGTGAAGCCGGCGCGAGAGCATAAGCTGACGCCCCGGGATGTGGTGTCGCGCCAGATCGAGTCGGTCGAGCGCGGAGGGGTGATCGTGTACGAGCTGGGACAGATCTACGTCAAGCCGTTCATCACCATCGTGAGGAATGCCTCGTACCCCGTGGAAGGGAAGGAGTTCATCGTCTACCAGGAGGGGCGAGCAGATGACGGGACGCCCAGCGGCAAGCGCGGCAAGTTCTGGGACACGAACAAGCCGATGGACATTGCGAAGTGGTTGCTGGAGCGCGAAGGCAGACTCTACAGGGCTCCGATTCGGGCCGACATCGCGGCGTAGCCATGCGCGGTCGGTGCGTGGACAGGCGGCCGGCATTCGCCGGCCGCCTGTGTGTTATCCGCCTGCAAGCGTGTGGAGCGCCTCGTGCATTCTGACGAGGGCGAGCGTGTCCCGGGCGCAGTAGGCGGCGAGGTCGCGGCGGGCAAGCGGGGCACGCTCCTCGCTGTAGTAGCCGCCCCGGGCCAGGTATGCGAACGTAGCTGCCTCTGTGGTGCTCTCCTCTATCTCCAGGTCGATGTAGGAGAACCCCGGCACCAGCGCCGGCAGGATGGCTTGAAGCGACATCGTTCCCCGGAAGCCGGGGTGGCAGACGTCGCGTCGTACGATTCTCTCGAGTTCGACGACGCGCGGCAGCAGCGCCCGCAGATGGCCCGCCAGGCCGGGGATGCGCTCGGCCAGCCAGCGGATGACGCGCGCTTCGCGCGGTGAGTAAACGATGATGCTGCCCTCCTGTCCGGCGTCCTGCAGCAGCCGCTCTGCCATGTCTTCAGAGGCGTCCCTGTTGTGAGGGGACAGGAAGACCTTGTGGCTCCGCATCCGGCCGGGCTGGTCGCACGTCCGGACGGAGTAGACGAAAGGAAACGGCTCGAGCGGAGCAAGGTCGGGAAAGAGCGGAATAGCCGTCGCCACCGTCTCGAAGTCGAGGTACCGGGCTGGCCAGGCGACAACGTCAAGGTCTCCTCGCAGGTCGCCGGTCAGGATGACCTCGTTCTTCAGGACGCTATGCCAGGCCAGCGACTGCCGCGGCGTCAGCAGCGACGCGTCCGCTATGCTCTCTATCGTGGTGACTCCGCTGTCGAGGAGGCTCCGGAGCCTTGCTGGAGTCAGATGCGGCAGATCGAAGACGGGGTGCTCGAGGCCTTTGCCGGTGCAGGAGCGGAAGAGCGGGCACGCTCCGCAGTGCGCCGTCAGCGCCGGCTGCGGTGGCTCATCGCCTCGAGTCATCTCGTCCACCTGGACGACGAGCTCGCCGAACTCGGCGGCTCGGGAGGCAGCCTCTCTGCTGACGTCGACCGTCGTGAACAGGGCCTCGTCAAGCATGCCGGGGCGGTAGTCTCGAGACAGCAGGATGAGCGACGCCCCTCCCAGGTTGACGCCGGCCTGGTCGAGCACCATCCAGGAGAACGCGAGGTCGTCCACGAGCGCCCGCGTCCGGTTAAGAGCCGTCTTGATCTCACAGACACGCCAGTCGTCTCCCAGGCGGACCACCGCATCCGGCCGGGCGCGGCAGGTCGAAGTGCCGAACGCCGCCTCGAGTATCGTGTGGGTGGAAGGGTGGTCCATGAGGTCCTGCGTCTGCCAGCAGGCGGCTTCGTAGGCCTGGCGCGTCACCGTGGACGCATTCGGAAAGAGGACGCGAGCCCTGGCGTGGACGTCACGCGCCTCCTGCAGCAGATAGCGGCCGGCCAGGCTGCCCTGCTCCGGGTCAAGCTCGTGCGGCGGGTTGTCGAGCCTGCTGAACCAGCCCAGCCGCGGACAGGCCACGGCGTTCAGGAATACCTGTCTGGTCAGTCTATAAGGCATGCGTATCCGTCCCGAAAGATGCCCAATGATAGCTCGCCGCGACGCGCGCAGGGCCGCCGTGGCGGCGAAGACGTGCCCCGGCGGGCGGCCGGACGTCGTCGCGCACAATCACGATCTGCCGGCAGCGTCTCTTCAGAGCCCGTACCGGTGAGGGTTGACGCGCACCTCGTTGATGAAGTCCGGCACGAGCGACTCAATCGTCGTGTATTCGGGACTCCAGCCCCACTCGTTTCGCGCGCAGGTGTCATCGAACACCTCGATCTGCGCCGTCCGGTAGTAGTCCATGATGACGGGGTCGGGATTGTAGGTCACGACGGCCTCCGGTATGTGTGCGCGTACCGCTGCCTCCACCTCCCTTGCCGTCGGCGTCGGGTCGAGCCCGGCGACGTTGTAGTTCAGCGTTTCGATGCGCTCCCGCGGCGCGTCCGCAATCATCCACAGCGACCTGACCGCATCCTTGAAGTACATGGCCGGCCCTTTCGTCCCAGGAGTGACGAAGCACTCGAACGGTCTGCCCAGGGCCGGATACTCGATCATCCAGGAGTTGTACTGCGCCACGGTGCGCTGGGTCGTCCCCGGACCGATGACGGACGGAAAGCGGACCGCGCGGTAGTCAAGGCCGAACCTCGAGCGATAGAACCGCCCCAGGCACTCGCAGTACAGCTTGCCGGAGCCGTACATGGTAGCCGGCCGCTGTATCGTGTGGTCGGTCGCAACGGTTCCCGCGCCCAGCGCGAACGTGCCGATGGTGCTGGTGAAGATGAACTGCGGCACTTCGAAGAGACGTGCGGCCTCGAGCACGTTCACGGTGCCCATCACGTTGACCTGGAACGAGGCCCACGGGTTGGCCTGCGATGGAGAACTCAGCATCGAGCCCATGTGGAAGATGCGCTCAATGCGGTGGTCCTTCACGACATTGAAGACCTCGGCTGCATAGGCGACGTTGCCGCGAACCACCGCGACGTCGTTTGCGATGTCGGCAATTCGGCCGGGGTTCGACGACGGGCCGAAGGTGACGACCTCATCTCCCCGTGTTAGCAGATGGCGGACCAGCTCTGCACCGATGTAGCCGGTGCCCCCGGTAACGAGTGTGCGCACGTGTGTGTTCCTCCTGCCGCGATACTGATGGCCCGACCGGACCGGTGGCGGGACGCGAATCTGAGAGCAGGGGTCTCTCCAGGTACCCCGCGCTAGAACAGAGACTTCATCTTGCCGGTGAACAGCGCCACGGCGATGAGGATGAGCAGTATCCCCAGGACCAGGTGCGTCCACGCGGGCCAGACGAGCACAAGAATTCCGAGCACGAGCGCGATGATGCCGGTGGTCTGCCTTGTCATGTTCGTCTCCTCCTCCCTGCGTGACTCGATTATGCAGCGTGCGGCGGGGATGTGCAACGCGCGAGCCGCACGGCCGGTTGGCCCCGCTCTATCTGTGTGTGGCATAATCGCGCCCATGAGAATCGTGGCTATCGACGGCAGTCCGAATGCTGAGCGCGGCAACACGGCGCTGCTGCTCGAGCGCTTCGTTGCAGGCACCATCGAGGCGGGAGCCGAGGTCGAGCTGGTTTCCGCCTACCGCATGCACGTGGAGCCGTGCTGCGGCCGCATGGTTTGCTGGTACCGCACACCGGGCGTCTGCGTCCACAAGGACGACATGACAGACCTCGTTGACCGCATGGCCGCCGCGGACGTATGGGTGCTCTCGACGCCGGTGCACCTTGGCGGCATGTCGGAGGGCATGGTGCGCGTGACGGAGCGTACGGTGATGCTGCTCTCTCCGATGTTCGAGGTGAAGGACGGGCGCACGCGCCATGTTGGCTCGCCGCACGACACGCACAAGGCGGTCGTGCTTGTATCGACTTGCGGCTACTACGAGGAGACCGCGTTCGAACCTCTCGTCGCACAGGTTCAAGACCTGAGCCGTTCACACCACCGCAGGTTTGCCGGCGCGCTGCTGCGCCCTCACGGCCTGGCGCTGCGTTACATGCAGGCCAACGGCCTCGATGTCGGCGATGTGCTGAATGCGGCTCAGCGGGCAGGCTCGGAACTGGCGAGCAGCGGACGCATACAGGAGGCAACGCTTTCCGCTGTAGGGCGGCCTCTGCTTGAACGCGACGAGTTCATACGGATGATGAACAGCGCCTTCGAGCGGCGCATGGGCTGTCAGCCGGGGCGGACGCCCGGCTGCACTGCGTAGTCCGTCGACCGTAGACAACGAAAGGGATGACGATGGCTCGACCGGGGATTCGTCTGGCGTTCACTGCCGCTCTGTCCATCTGCGTTCTGCTCACCGGCTGCGGCGCGGACAGCGCAGCGTTGCAGGAAGCGTTCGACCAGGGCTATGCGGCGGGACTGGCGGATGCGGAGCCGGACGCGATGTCTGACGACTGCCGCAACTGCTACGGATTGGGCTTCACGGAGGGCTACCAGCAGGGCTACACGGACGGCGCTGCCAGCAAGAGTTCGCCCTAGCTCCGGCGGTCGCTGACGCGGCCGCCTGCCCAACTGTACGCGGCGTGCTTCTGCAGCGACGGATTGCTTCGTCCTAGCTCGAGAGTCTCTTCTCCGCCTCGGCCAGCGCGAGCTTCGCCTGGAGCAGCTTCCGGTACTTCGCCAGCAACTTGGCGGCATCGCCCTTCGCAGCGGCCTTGGCTATGTCGCCTTCTATCTCCGCGATGTCCAGCCGCTGGTAGTAGTCCAGGGTCTCCTTCATGTGCGCCATCACGATCTTGCCGGTCAGGAGTGGGTGGTTGTTGGTGACGTTGGCATCGGAGAAGACGGTGCCGTGCTCCAGCTCAACCTCGAGACCGACGCGGAAGTCGTCGAGCGCGATGGGCATACCGGTGACGTTGACTTCGGCCAGGATGCTTCTCGCTTCTTCAGCGGTGACGGATGGCTCCTTCAGCGTGGTCCAGTCCCGGATGCCCAGCTCCTTGCAGACCCGCTTGACCTCATCGACGGTGATGTAGACCGGCAGCTTCATTGCATCCTCCTTCCATCCCGTGCGCCTCGCACCGTGGCGGCCCGCCCGGTGGTATTCCACCCTGCAGCCAGCCGGCGGCGGGCTCATAATAGCGAAAAACACTGCAATGGCATACTCTGTGCACGTCTGGTGATGGGCGGGTCTGTCCGAGGGCGTCCGCCACAGGCCTGACGTGACCGGGCTTGATTCAATCGAGTAGAGTCAGGAGGGAACCCACATGACGCAGGAGAAGGAGACGAGGGCAAGCCCCGAGGAGATGAAGCGGGTGAAACGCTGCTGGAGCCTCCCTCCGCTGCAACTCGGCCCCGGCGCGCTTGCGCACCTGTACGCGTCAAAGAACATGACGGTGAGCTTCATTGTGCAGGAACCGAACTGCTCCTTCCCGGTGCATAGCCACGAACCGGAGGAGATAATCATCGTCCTGGAGGGAGAGCGCGACGCAATCATCGACGGCAAATTGTATCGCATCAAGGCAGGCGATATCCTGACGGTGCCGTCCGGCGCCCGCCACGGTACGTATACGTACGAGTCGGGCTGTAAGGTCATCGAGATTTTCGCCCCGCCCCGCCTCGACCTCCTGGCGCGGCTCGAAGTGGCGCAGAGCCAGCAGGGCAAGTAGGCGGGAGCGGACAGCCGGACGGTTCGGTCGCACGTCCTCTCGACGCCGGGCGGTGATGGGTGGTCGGCATGAGAAGATGTGGCTATCATCGGCATCTCTTGTGGGACTTCACAGCAGGACAGGAGAAGGAGTGAGAAATGGCGACGCTTCTTGATGACATCAAGGCGATTGCGAAGGGGATTCCCGCGGATCTGAAGGAGAAGAAGGGAGTCTACACACTCGAGTTCACGGTTGCGGAGCGCAAGGTGCTGCTGTCGAAGAAGAAGCTCACCTACAGCGCGAAGTTCCGCCTGGACGACGCGAAGAAGGAACTCCACTTCACCGAGATGCTGAAGGAGGCCAGCTCCGGGATGTCGTCGGGCGACAGCGATTTCGGTCCCGGCTTTGGTTTCAAGAAGGAGACCTACAAGACGGGCGGGGGCCCGAGAGAGGGCAGCATCGAGGAACAGTCGGCGCTGTTCGGGAAGCAGTACAGCTACACGTTCGACTTCAAGAAAGTGCGGACGGCGCTGGAGGCTGCGGCGGCAAAGGCAGGGTACGCCTTCAAGTACCAGATAACGCCCATCGGCCTGTAGCAGTCCGGCGGATGCCCGGGAGCCGGCCGGGCAAGAGAAGGGCTATGGGATGGCGGCGTCCGCGGCTGCGGACGCCGGGCCGGCGTATGCTGCACTCTTCCTGCCGGTCATCTCGTCTATTGCGAGGGTGCAGACGTACATGCCTGCGTGCTGGACACTCTCGTCAGGAGCCTCCTGGCCGGTGACCAGCCTGACGAACTGCTTCCAGACTGCGGCTTCCTTGCTGAGGGTGACCTTGCCGTAGCAGATGACGGAGCACCAGCCACTGTCGAGCCACTCGTCGACCTCGAAGCAGGCCTGCGGGTTGGCCTGGAGGTAGGTCGTCTTCTTGCCCTCCGTTGCGATGTGGAACCACAGCCGTTCACCGTCGAAGAAGTGGGAAATAGGCACCGCGTACGGCTCATTCTCGAACGAAAGCGCGAGCCTGCCGTACTTCGCCCTCCTGAGGAGCTGTGTCATCTCCTCCTTCGTCAGCTCTTGCGACTGGCCGTGTGCGTGGTACACGTGCGTGCTCCTCTCCGCGGTCCGGCGGACTAGCGTCCGGACAGGCGGACGTTGAGGCTACGCTCCTGGAAGCGTGCTGCTCAGCGTTCGTGTGTCACCCGTGGTGCCGGGGGCCGCAAGCTACGACGTCCTTGTCGGATGTCTCGTCCGGCGTCCCCTGAGCGCGGCCATTCTAGCGCCGTCAAATGATGAAAGGAAGCCCGCAGGGCTGCGGTTTCCGGGGTGGCGCTGCGCGATGCCGTCGTGCCTGGCCGCAGACTGCGTCGAACGCGCATGCAGCGGGAGGAGCGGCCGGAAGGGAGCGACCGGATTCGCAAAGAAGAAGCGTTTGCCGAGCAGCTAGTCGAGGCGGGCCACCGGACCGGAGATGCCCACCTTCTTGAAGACGTGCTCCTCAACGAGGTACCGCCGCGTGCGCGATTCGTCCAGGAACTTGTCTTCGCTGTCCTTCATCGGCTGGGCCTCAGGGCTCGCGCGCCATTCGATGTAGTCCTCGTACGCGTCCAGGTCCTCGAACCACATCTCCACGATGCCATCGGCGTCGTCTTCAAGCCCGGGGCTGGTGAGGGGGTGATTCTGCGTGTAGTGCAGTACGCCGGGGATGAGTTCGACTGCCAGCGGGCCGTGCTTGTCCTGCCAGTAGGACAGGAACTGCTTCGAGCTGATGCCCGTCTTGCGGTAGACGAGAGAGATGACTTTGATCATCCGGCGAGAACCCTCCTCCTGCGCCGCGCACGGCACACCGCACCATTGTAGACCACGTCACGTGTGTCATGGCAAGCGCGTGAGCGGGGAGGGTGTGCGGTAGAATGTAGGCCGGACCGGAGGGTTCGATGAACGACAGAGTGAGGGTACTCTTTCTGTGCAGCGCCAATGCCTCGCGCAGTCAGATGGCCGAGGGATGGGCTCGACATCTGAAGCATGACGCTATCGAGGCATACTCCGCGGGCGTGGACCCGCACGGGGTGAATCCGCTTGCCGTCAAGGCGATGGCCGAGGTCGGCGTGGATATCTCGAAGCAGCGCTCGAAGCATGTGAACGAGTTGGCCGGTATGCCGTTCCACTTCGTGGTGACTCTCTGCGACCAGGCTCAGGAAGCCTGTCCCGTCTTCCCCGGCGGCGGAACCCGGGTCCACGTCGGGTTTGATGATCCCTTCACGTTGACCCAGGGCCTCGAGGCCGAGGCGGAGAAGCTGAAGGTGTACCGTCGCGTGCGCGATGAGATTCGGGATTTCGTCGAGTCTCTCCCCGCGGCGCTCGTGTTTGCACGGGGAGGATGAGAGGGTAACGCAGCCCGGCTTGTGACTATCCGCCCCCTTCAGGCAGGGCGGCGCCGGGACTCCACGCTCGGCCCACGGTCTCGAACTGGTGCTCGACAACGACGAAGCGTCGCGTCCTCTTGTAGTCCTGAAAGCGGTCCTCGTCCTCGCGCAGCTCGTAGGCCTCGGCCGTTTCGCGCCACTGCAGGTACCTTTGCGCGTCACCCTCCGTATCGAACCACATCTCGACGATGCCGTCGGCATCGGTGTTGAGGCCGGGCCATTCGAGAGGATGGTTCTGGACGTAGCGTCTCAGGAACGGAGCCGTGCGTGACACGAGAGGGCCGTGCTTGTCCTTCCAGTAGCCGTAGAACTCGGAGTTGCTGAGGCCCTTCTTCCTGTAGACCAGAGAGATGAGCTTGACCATGACCTTGGCCTCCCCGCCGCTCGTGGATGAGTGCCGACATTCTAGACCTGTCGGCGGCATTCCAAAAGGGCGTGTGGGGACGACGCTTCCTGTGGCATGAACCGGAGGGGGCTACAGGATCCACCGCCGTCGGATGTTGTACAGGCTGAGCAGAAAGAGGACGGCGCAGAATCCGACGAGCACAGCGAGGTTCAAGGATGTGGCCAACGTGGAGCCGGAGCCGAAGGCGCCGTGCAGGATGTCGACCCCGTATGTCAGCGGCAATGCGTAGGCCAGAGGTTGCAGAAAGGAAGGCAGCGCGGCTACAGGCACGAAGAGGCCGCACAGGAACAGCATGGGGAAGCGGATGAAGTTTGAGAAAGTCTGTGCCTCGAAGACCTCACTGACCGACACCGCGATGAACAGACCGAGGAATGTGGAAGATACCGCGATGAGAACCACCGTGGGAAACACCATGCTCCAGTCTACTCCGGACAGGTCCGCGATCAGGCTTGCCAGCAGCACGGGAACAAAGGCATTGGCGATGCCGAACACGATGGCTCCAGATGTCTTCGCCAGCATGAGCAGTTCGAGCGATATCGGCGCGAGAAGCAGACGTTCGAAAGAGCGCCCCTTCTTCTCGAATGTGACGGTCACCGCGAGGACGGACGTCGTTCCGAAGAGCATGGAAACGGCCATCACGCCCGGCAGGATTGGGAGGACTCCTTCGAGGCCGGTTCCGGACCTGATGAAGAACATGCCCGTCCAGGCCAGAGGGAATACGATGCCCCAACTGATGTTCGGCGGCTTGAGGTAGTAGGACCTCATGTCCTTGAGCACGATGTTCCAGAAGGCGATACGGCGTTTCATCCGACGCCTCCTCCGCCC
>CAZLPP010000044.1:0-18000 GCA_964561465.1 uncultured Dehalococcoidales bacterium | reverse complement strand
TCAGAACGGGATTGAATCCGGACCGCCAGTCCCGCCAGTCGGCGACGACCTCGCCTGCTTGACCAGCTCGACGACCGTCATGGTGACCGGCAGGATGACGAGGAACCCCAGCACGCCGAGCGTGTAGCCGGCGGTCATCGTCAGCACGATGACGATGGCGGGGTGGATGCCCATCTGCTGTCCCTGCACTCTCGGGGAGAGCAGGTTGTTCTGCAGCAACTGAATCACTATGTAGCCCAGCGCCACCCATATTGCCTTTCCGGGCGACGTCGCCAGCACCACAACCACCCCCAGTATGCCGGCGAGCCACGGGCCGACGATAGGCACGAACTCGGCCAGACCCGCAAGGATGGCGAGCGGCACGGCGTAGGTGACGCCGGCGATGGTGAGCACGACGAACACCGCGCATCCGACCACGAGCCCGAGGAGCATCTGGCCGCGCAGGTAGCGGCCGGTTACGTTGCGTACGACCGAGGCTGTGCGGCGCACCGGCACGAGCGCCCACTTCGGCAGCATGTGGTAGAACCTGTGTCGCAGCATCTCCCAGTCCCTGAGCAGGTAGAAGAGGAAGACCGGCAGGGCGACGAAGCCGAGTATCATGTCCGAGGAGCCACGGATGCGCCTGATTTCGGCGGCAACGAGGTCGCCCACAGCCTCTCCTCCCTTCGTGCCCACCTGCGAAAGAAAGTCACCCACCTGCTGCCGCGTCGAAGGAGGCAGGGACATCAGGAATGACTGAAGTCGCTCCTCGAGTGTCTCCGTCGCCTCCGGTATCAGGTCCGGCGCCTGCATCAGCAGGTACGCGAGCGATTTGCCCGGAACCGTCACGACGTAGTAGACGGCGAGGGCGATCAGGCCGGCCGACAGGACGTAGACGGCCACGATCAGGCAGATCCGCATCAGCCTGGGGTGGCTGCTGGCGTGGGGCAAGCGACGCTGAAGCCTGTCGAGAACAGGCTGGAGGAACCATGCCAGGATGAAGCCGAGCACGAAGGGCAGAAGGATGCCGCGCATCGTCCAGAGAAGGCCGGTGAGAGCGACGAGGACCAGGATAAGGACGATAGGCCGGTAGTGCCGCCTGACAAACGTGGCAATGAGGTTCAACGTCTGCGATGCCTCTTGTGTCTGTGCAAAGCTGCAGCCTCAGCCGCCGGCCCGAAGACCGGCGGCTGAGGCCTTGATGCTCGACCAGTCATAACGCGGGAGGCGTCTAGCCCTGGGCTTCCTCAGCAGCAGCAGCGTCAGCCTCGTGCTTCTCAGCGGCACGCATCGCGGCAGCCGCCGCGGCTCGAGCCTGGCGGGCCTTCTCGAGAGCTATCTCCTTCGCATGCTCGGCCAGTACCTTGGCCTCCTCGGCTCCGTACTCAGCCTTGCTCTTGAGCATCTCACGCGTCTCCTTGCCGGGTCTCGGCGCGTAGAGCAGACCGGCGATTCCACCGATGAGCGCTCCGGTAATGAACCCCATCGTCACCAGTTTGTTGTGCATCTCTTCCCCCTTTGTCTCCGTGTGCAGTGCCGCCAGCTTTCGGGCGTGCCTTTGTTCCCTATCCGTTCCGGGAATCCGCAGGGGCACACGACGGGTCGCTTCCCGCACGGACTCCACCTTTCCCGACAGTATCCGCCTCATCTCGGAACCCTTGCGGGGTGCGCAGAGCAGGCCCAGTGTTCCCCCAACTATTGCGCCTGCAATCAGCGCAGTCTTGTAGACCATGGTCGCTCTGTGTTCCATGCCTGACCTCTCCTCACCTCCTGCGCTTCTCGTCGCGCGTGCTGCTCCGGTCGGACTTGTGGCTCACTGCCTTGACGAGCCCGGCCAGCGCGGCGAGTGGCTCCACGCCATCGCGCACAATCTCGGCGGACTCACGGGCAAGAACCGACGCCGCCTTCATCTCCTTCAGTACCTGATTCGCGCTACGCTGCAGCCGCAGCGCCACAATCATCAGGATAAAGAGTACAGCCGTGGCCCCAAAACCCAAAATGGTAACACTCAGGTCACGGTACCATTCGATGCCCATTGACGTCACCTCCTTCTCAGAACCTGCAACCAGCCGTTACTTGTCGCGATTGGCAGCGGCTCATCTCCGCCGGGAGCCTGTACGGCTTCCCGTGCGGCCGAAGACCGTCCGTTCTGCCGCTCCGGTTCAGAATACCTTACCGGCGCAGCAGAGTCGAGGGGGCTGCTTGTCCTGAGGCACGACCGAGCGCCCCAGGGGAGCCGCAGATACGCGACTCTTGACGGGACGCCCGCACGGGCGCTACAGTGCGCCGGTATGCCCGTATCCCACCTCAACAAACCCCTCCGGAGGCCCTCACTGTGAAGATAGCTGCCGGCCTGGTCGCCATCCTGCTCGTCCTTCTCGGCATGATTACCGGTCTGTACCGCCTTGATAACCCGTCGATCGCTGACGCCCCGTCCGGCGCCGGGCAGGCAATCGACACCGGTCCGATGACCGGCATCGAGAAAGCGTACCTCGAGTTCGCTGTCGGGCACCTGCAGACGGTCGGCGATGACGTCGCCCGCCTTGGCGTGCTCTTCAGCAATCCGGCACTGGAGGATGAGTTCTGGCGAGCTTCGACGACGACGCTGCTGAACCGCATCGAGCTGGCGCACCCCAGCATGGCCACCGTTGAGCCGACGCCCAGGCTGCGGCCCTTTCACGAGGCGACGGTGAAGGCCCTCGAGCAGGCCGCGGTGTTCGCCGGACTCCTGCGCGACATGCTTGCCGCGGACAAGACCAAACTGACGGACGAGGCGGCGCAGGCGCTCTACGCCACCGGCGACGCGTTTGAAGAGGCCGACATGCGACTTGGGGAGTTCCTCGATGCGCATCCCGTGCCCGAAGCGCTGAAATAGCAGACGAAAGGCCCTCGGCCGCGCATGGTCCCGGGGACTGCGTATCGTCGCGCCGCCTCTGCCCGGGTCGACCCGAAAGCCCGCGAAGGACAGGCCCTCAATTCCCCGGGGCGGGCGGTTTCCGGCGTGCCCGGAATACGTTCATCAGCGGCACGCGCTGCATGTACTCCGCGTAGGCTGCTCCGAACTTCTCCAGGTTGTACCTGTCCTCGGCCAGAGCGGCGAGCAGCGTAAGGACCGCGCACGCCACAGCCAGCAGCACCGAGCCGGCGGACGGTCCGGCCATGGCGATGCCAACCGCCCAGACGCCCGTCCCGGCATACATGGGATGCCGGATGCGCGCGTAGACGCTCTCGTCAACAATCACCGTCGTGCGCTCCCAGACGTCCGTCGGCCTGCCGCGCTTGCGCAGGTTGTAGAAGGCCAGGACAACGAAGGCAGCGCCGCACAACTGGACAGTCCAGCCCGCAATGCGCAGCCACGAGTACCCGGTGACCGGCCAAACGCCCGCGAGAGCCAGCGGGGCGAGCGAAAACCAGAGCCCCAGGCCGAGGGATTCGAATACCTCGTGCGGTTCTCTCCTGCGGGCGGACGGGACGGTCCACATGGCGAGGATGAGCAGCCACGTAGCCGCGAGCCCGATGTACAGTCCCGTGCGCTCCATTCACAGAGCCGTCTCTCCCGTCGCCCGGCGGGAGCCGCTACTTCTTCGTCCCGGGGAGATCGAAGTAGCGAGGCGTCAACTGGCAGTAGTCGACGTATTCCTTGCCGTAGACCATCCTCAGGTGCTTTTCCTCGGTCGTCACCATGCGGTGGGCGAGCACGAAGTACAGGAACAGCCAGAAGATGCCGGTCCACGAAGGCCAGAGCAGCCCGTAGCCGAGAACGGCAACGCCGTAGGAGATGACCTGCGGGTTGCGGGTGCGGCGGTACATGCCGGAGCACGTCAGCGAGCCCACCTCGTCGCCCGCGGCACGGTGCATACCGAACCGCCCAAGCGTCGTCAGCAGGATAATCAGTCCCCCCACGATGAGCAGCACAGCAAGTCCGAAAAGAGGATTGCCCCTGTCGATAGCTCCGAAACCCGAGTCCAGGAAGACGAGCGAGGACGCCCCGTGCAGCACGAAGAGGAGCAACTGGAGCAGGCTGGACGACCTCGTCAACCTGCCGTGGCTCGCGTAGTCCGCGCCGGTGCGACGGAACACCAGCGCGCCGCCGATCAGGAGCAGTCCACCCGCGAGAGCCGCCAGTGTGATGCTGTCCATGCCGCCTCCGGCGCTAATACTACCAGAATGCGTAACCGGGGCTGTGCGGACGTGCCGACCGGAAACGGGAGGAAACAGCCTCCGCCGGCGCCGCACACTGCGTAACGCGGAGCGAGCCTCCTGGTGTACGCTCTGGCATCACAGGCATGACCTCGTCCGACTGGCTCCGGCTCATCGCGCTCTCCGTCGTCTGGGGGAGCGTCTTCCTCTTCGTCTCGCTGGCGGTGCGCAGCATCCCTGAGTTCACGCTCGTCTTCCTGCGCCTCGCGGTGGCCGCTGCGGGGTTCTGGCTGCTCGTCTTGGCCACCGGGACGCGCATGCCGCGGGACCGACGGCTCTGGGGCGAGTTCCTCGTCAGCGGCCTCATCACCAACGCCATCCCGTTCAGCCTCATCACCTGGGAGCAGACACAGGTGGAGGGAGGCATCGCCTCGGTGCTGAACGCGATGACGCCGTGCTTCGTCGTCGTGCTGGCGCACTTCTTGACGAAGGACGAGAAGCTGAGCCTGCGGAAGGCCACCGGCGTGCTCGTCGGCTTCCTGGGCGCCTACATACTCATGTCCCCAGATCTCGAGGGCGGCCTCTCGATGCGCAGCCTTGGCCAGATTGCCGGCCTGACCGCTTCGCTCGCGCACGCCGTTGCCGGCATCTACGGCAAGCGGTTCAGAAACCTGCCCCCGCTGGTTGCCGCCACCGGCATGCTCACTTGCGCCGCCCTGTGGGAGCTGCCGGTTGCCCTCGTCGTCGACCGTCCGTGGAACATGCAGCCGGACGGGACGGCTCTCGGAGCGGTCGCCGTGCTGGGCCTCCTTACCGTTGCAGCCTACCTGTTGTACTACCGCATCCTGCCGTCGGCGGGCGCGACCAACCTCATGCTGGCGACGCTGCTCTCGCCCGTCTTCGCGCACATCCTGGGTGCTGCCGTTCTCGGCGAGCCCATCTACGTCACGTCCGTCATCGGCATGGTCGTCATCGTGGTCGGACTCAGCATCATGGACGGTCGAGTGCTGCGGCGGCTCCGCGGCCGGTTCGGCTGAGGTACAGCGGTGACCGGAAACGGATAGAAGCCGGGCCGCACGGCTGCTAGGATTCCCCTGCATGGCGGCAGGCAAGCCGCGGCATGCCGACACAGCATGAAGAACCTCGACTGGCTCCGGCTCGTGGCGCTCTCCGTACTCTGGGGCGGCACATTCCTGTTCGTGTCTCTCTCCCTCAGAAGCTTCCCCGAGCTTACGGTCGTGTTCCTGCGGGTGTCTCTGGCGGCCGCCGTGTTCTGGCTGCTGCTGCCGGCGGCAGGACTCGGCATGCCGCGCGACCGGCGCATCTGGGGTGCGTTCCTGCTGATGGGCCTGTGCAACAACGTGGTGCCGTTCAGCCTCATCACGTGGGAGCAGACGCAGGTGGAGGGCGGCATCGCCTCCATCATGAACGCGATGACATCCTGCTTCACCGTCGTCCTGGCGCACTTCCTGACGAAGGACGAGAAGCTCACCGCGCGCAAGACTGCCGGTGTGCTCATCGGTCTTTTCGGCGCGTACGTGCTGCTCCGGCCGGAACTGGTCGGCGGGGTCTCCATGCGGGGTCTCGGCCAGATTGCCGGACTCACCGCCTCGATGTCGCTGGCGCTGGCCGGCATCTTCGGCAAACGTTTTGGAGGGCTGTCGCCGCTGCAGACGGCCACCGGCATGCTGACCTGTTCGTCCATCGTGCTGTTCCCCGTAGCTATGGCCGTTGACCATCCGTGGACGCTCACACCCGAGCCGGCGGCGTGGGGCGCCATCTCGGGTCTCGTGCTGCTGAGCACGGTGCTCGCGTACGTGTTGTACTTCAGCGTGCTGCGCTCCGCCGGGGCTACGAACCTGCTCCTGGTGACGCTGCTCATGCCGGTGAGCGCCCACATCCTCGGAGCGGCCTTTTTGGATGAACCGCTGTACGCGACCTCGGTCGCCGGCATGCTCTTCATCGTGCTGGGATTGAGCATCATCGACGGCCGCTGGCTGAGGCGGGTGCGCGGTACTGCGGCGCCAGCACCCTCGTCGACCGGCGTCCGGGGTCCGGAGGAGGTGTGACATGAAGGACTTGCGCGAGGAAGCGCTGTGGAGTGCCGTGGCGAATCGTGACGCAGCGTACGACGGCGTCTTCTATTACGGTGTGAAGACGACCCACGTGTACTGCCGGCCGGGGTGCCCGAGTCACCTGCCGAAGCGCGAGAACGTCGTCTTCGCGTTCTCTTCGCGGTCGCTGGCGGAGGCCGGGTTCCGTCCGTGCCGGCGCTGCCGCCCCGACTCGCCGGACATGCGTACGGAGGCCGTCGAGGCCGTCGTGCGCCTGTGCCGGTCCATCGAAGAGGCGGATGGCCGGATGTCGCTGTCTGAGCTTGCGCACCACGCTTGCATGAGCGAGAGCGCCGTCACGCGGCTCTTCCGTCAGGCGCTGGGAGTCACACCGAAAGGCTACGCGGAGAGTCACCGCATCGAGCGCTTCCGGGCCGCGCTGCGAGCGGGAACCGGCGTGCTCGATGCCGCCTATGACTCGGGCTACGGCTCAACCAGCCGGGCCTACGAGAAGGCGAATGGTCGGCTGGGCATGACGCCGAGGTCATACCGGTCGCGCGGCCAGGGCCAGCGCGTGGCGTACACCACGGTCGAGACGCCGATGGGGTGGCTGCTCGTAGCCGCGACCGCGAAGGGCATCAGTGCAGTGAAGCTGGGGGACGACCCGGCGGCACTTGAGTCGGAGCTGCGGCAGGAGTTCTCGGCAGCCGAGTTGACTGCCGGCGGCGAGCCGCTCGGCGGCTGGACGAGGCTGCTCGCTGCATATCTCGACGGCCGTGCGCCGTGGCCGCAACTGCCGTACGACGTCCGGGCCACCGCGTTCCAGCGGCAGGTCTGGGAGTTCCTGCGCCGCATACCGGTCGGGCAAACGATGCACTACAGCGAGGTTGCCGGGGCGCTGGGGCAACCGGCAGCCACTCGCGCCGTGGCGCGCGCCTGCGCCACGAATCCGGTCGCTCTCGTCGTACCGTGCCACCGCGTCGTCCCGAAGGGGCCAGGCTTCGCCGGCTTCCGCTGGGGCATCGAACGCAAGAAGCAGTTGCTCGAGTTGGAAGGCTCTCCTGAGGCGAACCGGTGACACTCCATGACGCGTCATGCAGGTCTGTTTGGCGCGGGCCACGCCCGTCTCACGGACGGTTCCTCCACTGCCGGTAGACGCCGACGCACACCGCAACGAGACCCCCGAGCGCTATCAGCAGCGGCAGGACGACGGACTGGCCAAGCACGGCGAAGAGAATCGTGCCGGCGACGCCGAGCAGCAGCCACTTGAAGCCGGCGGTCGACCATGGGCGGAGGGCCGACAGCGGCCGGCCCTTGTGCCTGGAGAGGACGACGAGCACGGCGACCGCGATGATAACGGCCGATGCCGCGGTCATGATGGCGAAGGCGACGACTGCCGTTTCCACGCGTTCCTCGGCTCGTATCGTTGCAGAAGGGTTGTGTCCGCGCAAGCGGTGGGAGACGAAGTCGTGTTCGTTGTCTTCAGTAGGGGCACGCGGTTGCGTGCCCGCAATCCGCTAGCCGCACACAACATTTGTTCTGATAGATCCCGCTCACGTCTCTTCGTCAAAGGGCGGGCTCAGACGCCAGCCCGTGAGTGGTGGTGTGGAAGATACCTGCAGGGACAGGAAATGTCCCGCCCGTAGCACGGAAGGAGCGCACGGTCGATGGTGGCAACGGTGGGCGTGTTGCGGCCGGGTTGCGGGACGGCGCCAGACCGCCTGGCGGCACGAAGGACTTGACAGAACGGGCGCGACGCACTTACTATCTAGTAAGTAAGGGCGATCCACATGGCTGAGACCGCAACGAAAGACACGCGCACCGCCATCATGGACCTGGCCGAGGACCTGATTCTCGACCGGGGCTACTGCGCCTTCAGCTACGGCGACATCTCCTCCGATCTGGGCATACGCAACGCCGCCGTGCACTACCACTTCCCAGGGAAGTGCGACCTCGGCGTCGCCGTGGTGCGCCGCTCGCGTGAGCGCTTCCTCGACTGGGCGCACCGTCTCGAGGAATCGGGCGCCGGTCCAGTTGAACGGCTCGACGCCTTCTTCCGCCGCTACCTGCGGCACCTTGAGCGCGGCCGGCGTGTCTGTCTCGGCGGCTCCCTGGAGACCGACTACGCCACCCTGCCGGAACCGCTGCAGGCTGAGGCGAGGCTGTTCGTCTCCACCGTTTTCGGCTGGTGGGAGGCGCTCCTGGAGGACGGGCGGAGCAAGGGCGTCTTCGCCTTTCCCGGCGAGGCGCGCGCTCAGGCTATCGTGGTCATGTCCACACTTCAGGGCGCGCTGCAGACGAGCCGGGCAATGGAGATGCAGTGCCTGACCGCCGCCATGGAGCAGATACGACGACTCATGGTGGTGCGGCCGTGAAGCACCTCGCCCCTTCCGGGCTGCCGGCGTCTGCGCGTGCCTGAACGAGGCCCCTTCACGATTCACACGAGAGAAAGGAACCCATAGTGATTGTACGCAGCGCCGAACCACTGGCGGGCGGCCTTGCCGCCACCGTCGACCGGGCGATGGTAGCCCGGCGCGTCACGCTGGTGCTCGCCGCTGTTGCGGCCATCGGCCAGGTCTCGACCACCATCTACCTGCCCTCCATCCCGGAACTGTCGCGGTCGTTGGGAATCGCCGAGAGCACCGTGCAACTGACGATCGTCGCCTACCTCATCCCCTTCGCCCTGTTCCAGCTCATTGCCGGACCCATCGCGGACAGCCGGGGCCGTCGCGTAACGCTTGCCGGCGGGATGGCGCTGTTCATGGCCGGCAGCCTGCTCGGCGCCTTCTCGTGGCATCCCGCGATTCTGTTCCTTGGCCGCTTCCTGCAGGGGGTCGGCGCCTCCGCCGGCTACACGGTTTCCCGTGCGGTTGCGCGGGACCTGTTCGAAGGACCGCAGCTCACACGCGTCATCGGCGACATCGCGCTGGCCTTCGCTCTGGCGCCCGGCATGATGCCGGCGGTCGGCGGCTTCGCGAACGACTTCCTCGGCTGGCGCGCCAACTTCGGCATCCCCGCAGGATTCGGCCTGGCCATCCTTGCCGGCGTTCTCGGGTTTCTGCCCGAGACGCTTGCATCGAGCGTTCCATTCGACCCGCGGCGGCTGGCCGGCGCGTACGCGCCCATCGCAGGGTCAGCGCGCTTCATCGGCTTCGCTCTGCTGTCCACGGTACCGTTCATCGGTCTGTTCGCCTTCTTCGCCTCCGGACCCGCCTACACCATCAACGTGGTCGGACTGACTCCGCGGGAGTTCGGTGTGTTGCCCCCGCTCGCGGTGTGCGGTTTCCTTGTGGGGCTGACGCTTTCCCGCCGGATGCTGCGCGGCCCGCGCGCCGGCATGACGGTGAGGCTCGGCATCGGCGTGGGGCTGCTCTCCGCCGCCCTTATCTTCAGCTTCTACCACCTGGGTCTGCTGGGCGCAGCGCAGTTGACCGCGTGCATGTTCATCCATGCGACCGGCATGGGCATCGTCATCCCGGTGACGAGCGCCGAGGCCATCCGGCCGTTCGGCGCCTCCGCCGGCGCGGCATCCGCGCTGCTCGGCTTCACGCAGATGAGCGGGGCCATCGCGGGCACGCTGGCGACCAGCCAGCTTGGCGTGGCGCTGGGCCGCTATGCCTTCCCGGAGGTGATGCTTGCGGGAGCGGTCCTGGGGTGCGTTGTGCTGGGACTCTCCGGTCGCGCCGTGCGAACCGCCGGGGAGACCGCCGTGCGGGCGGTCCGGCCCGCCGTCGGCCCGACCGACGTGCCGGCGTAGTGCGAATCAACAGGACTCTCAACCATTTGCGACGTGAAGGTTGCAGGGAGGAAGCATGTCACTGACAGTCAAGCAGATTGAACAGGTTGCAGTTGAACTCGTCGAGGCGGCGAGGACGCACACGCCCATCGTCCCGCTGAGCGAGCGCTTCAGCGACGTCTCGTACGAGGACGCGTACGCCATCCAGTTGAAGACGTACGACATCAAGACGAAGTCGGGCGTGGTCATCGTCGGCAAGAAGATAGGCTTTACCAGCAGGGCGATGCAGCTCCAGTTCAACATGACCGAGCCGGACTACGGCATGATAGACGACACGATGGTGACGCGTGAGGGCCAGCCCATCCCGATGAGCCGGCTCATCCTGCCGAAGATAGAGCCAGAGATTGCCTTCCTGCTGAAGGACGACCTTGCCGGGCCGGGCGTCAACGCCGCGAAGGTGCTCGATGCTACGGCGGGCGTGCTGCCTGCGCTCGAGGTCTACGAC
The DNA here is from genome assembly GCA_964561465.1 of uncultured Dehalococcoidales bacterium. Taxonomy (GTDB): domain Bacteria; phylum Chloroflexota; class Dehalococcoidia; order GIF9; family AB-539-J10; genus SKVJ01. The sequence goes on along the minus strand of CAZLPP010000044.1, from coordinate 7,586 downwards.
AGCCGCTACCGCACGTGGACGGCGAACATCAAGGACTCCATCTCGGACGACGCCTCCGCGGGCGTGTTCATCCTGGGCGGCAGGCTGACGCCGGTGCAGGACCTCGACCTTCGACTCGTCGGCATGGTGTTCGAGCGCAACGGCGGTGTGGTGAGCACCGGCGCGGGCGCGGCCGTGCTGGGCAATCCGGCGGAGTCGGTCGCATGGCTGGCGAACAAGCTCGCCGCATACGGTATCAGCCTGAAGAAGGGCGAGTTCGTGATGTCCGGCAGTCTGGTACCCGCTCAGGAGGTCAAGGCGGGTTCGTTCTTCAGGGCGACGTTCGACCATATCGGCACGGTGTCGGCACTGTTCGAGTAGCGACCCGATGCCGCCGGAGCCGGGCTGCGCGGGTGTATAGTGGGACAAGGGATGGGTGTAAGGAGGCGGGATGATGGACAACCAGCTCGAGCTCAACAAGGAACGACTGCGGCTGGTGGACAAGTACAGGCAACTCGTGCCCGAGACGTTTGCCGCCGAGATGAAGGTGAGCGAGAAGGTCTACGCCGACGGCGTGCTATCGGCGAAGCAGAAGAGGCTCATCGCCCTCGGCATGGCCCTCGGCGGAGGGACCGCGAACTGCATCCTGAACCAGACGATGCGCGCCGTTGAAGCCGGAGCGAGTGCAGCGGAGATTCTGGAGGCCACCGGAGTCGCTGTCGCCATCAACGGAACGATGGGCCTGTCCGAGTCTCTTCGCGTCGTGAAGGTACTTGAGGAACTGGGCAAGGTCTAGGCCCCGCCTCCGCGCGGCGCGCCGGCCGGGCAGACGGCGTGAGCCTGACTACCATTGCGTTCTTTCTGTTGCTGCAGGACAACCGGACAGCACGCGCTCATAGGGAATTCCAAGGGAACTCCTTGTTCGCTCACAGGCAACGTGCTCTAGCATTGGCGGCTGGTACGTGATGAGTACTGTGTGGAGGTTGTCCGCAAGGGAAGCGACCCGGTAGCACTGGTTCAGTCCGCTCGAAAGAACCTCGTCTCTGCCGCGACTCTTTCCGCCAGACCTGCAAGAACAACACATTCGCGCGCGGCTGTGCGCCACCCTGCACCCGGCGGGACAGACAGAGCTTAACCCGGACTTAACCACGCCTTCACGGCCTCTTCACGACCACGCCATAGGATGACAACGACGCGGAAAGCGTCTGAGAAAGGAAGAAAGGAACAAGAATGACTCCAGCAATCAGGGTTACCACGACGGATGGCAATCGGAGGGCCGCAGTTTCAGCTCAGGGGCAGCCTGTGCGCGACCGCGGCCTTATCGCCCGACTCGGCCGGGACCTGTACGACCTGAACGACGCCGCCAGCTACACGTCTGAGACGGTCGGCTGCTCGCTCATGGTCGGTGAGATGCTCGCCGGCATAGCCCGGTAGCATCCGCTCCTCCAACACTGGTCCCGCCACCCCGCCCCTTCGCCCCGTGAAGGGCTCCGGGGAGCGGACCCGGGTGGAACCCACCTCTCAGGAATCCTCTGCTCAAACCTTCCCTTCGAAACCGCCAGCCGTTGACCTTGCGCTCGTACCGGCGCACCATGTCGCCGTGCCGCGGTCGCGCGGCCTTCCAGGGAAGGAGGGAATCATGGACTACGCCGGTGTTGTCGAGCGTCTTGCCCCTTGCGGAATCGACTGCTCGCGCTGCGTCTACTACGCCAAGAGCGATGTCAAGACACGTGCCGCTGAGCTGAAGCAGGCGCTCGTGGACTACGAGAAGGTCGTCCCGGTGCACGCAAAGGCGGTTGCGCCGGTACTGGCTGACTACGACAAGTTCAAGGCGATACTCGACCACTTCGCCGCGGGCGAGTGCACCACATGCCGGAAGGGCGCTCCTTGCTTCGAGTTCTGCGCCGCCCGCACCTGCCACAAGGAGAAGGGCGTCGACTTCTGCTTCCAGTGCGCCGAGTTCCCGTGCGACAAGAACCGCTACCCCGGCAGTCTGGACCGGCGCTGGCGGGAGTTCGGCGCGCGGATGAGGGAAGTCGGCGTGGAGCGGTTCTACGAGGAGTACCGGCAGCGGCCGCGGTACGAGTAGGAGAAAGTCACGATGGACTACGCAACGATCCTCCTGCGGCTTGCCCCCTGCGGGCTGGACTGCTCGCGGTGCCTCTACTTCGGCACGGGGAACACGAAGCGATTCGCCGCGGGACTGAGACAGGAACTGGAGGGCTTCGAGAAGGTTGCTCCGATGCTGGCGCGGGGGGCGGCGCCGGTGCTCGCGGGCTATGACACGTTCAAGTCCATTCTGGACCATCTCGCCGGAGGGGAGTGCATCGGCTGCCGCGACGGCGCCGTCTGCTTCGAGAGCTGCATCGCGCGCTCCTGCTGCAAGGAGAAGAGCGTCGACTTCTGTTTCCAGTGCACGGAGTTCCCTTGTGAGAAGAACCACTACCCGGAGAGTATGGAAAGGCGCTGGCGGACGTTCGGCGCGCGGATGAGGGAAGTCGGCGTGGAGCGGTTCTGCGAGGAGTCGCTCAGGCGACCCAGGTACGAATAGTGGAGTGCGGGCGTTGTCCGGGCCGAAGCCCAACCCCGCCGGTACGACGCTTGACGACGGTACCGCACTCATGCCATAGATTGTCTGTCGCCCACCGCCGCTCCTGGTGATGCGGTGAGGCACGGAGGAGCAGAGATGTCTGAAGTCACACTGGTTGACGTTCCAACCCAGCTCGTGCTGGGAGTTCAGCGGAGGGGTCACTACTCGGAGATTCCAGTCGCATTCGGTGAGATAGTGCACTACGCCATGGCCAACGGAGCCCAGCTCACCGGCATGCCCGTGGCGATGATGCACGAGCTGGGCAAAGAGGCGGCGCTGAAGGCCGACCGCGAGGGCGCGGCGGTCATCGACGTTGCCTTCCCCATCGCGAAGGCCGTGAAGGGCAGCGATGCAGTGCAGTGCTACGAGTTGCCCGGCGGGAAGTTCGCGAAGGCGGTCCACAAGGGTCCCTATGAGACGTGCGAGGTGACCTACAACGCGCTCTTCGAGTGGCTGGGGAAGAATGGCCTGCAGGCGACCGGCCCCACGCGCGAGGCGTACCTGAACGACCCGCGCGAAGTGAAGCCCGAGGACATCCTGACCGAGATCTACGCGCCGGTCGACTAGCCGGCGCAGAGCGAGGAGACTCACGAGTGTCTGAGGTCACGCTGGTTGACGTCCCCACCCAACTCGTGCTGGGGATGCAGAAGAAGGGGCGCTATGCTGAGACGCCGTCCGTTATCGGCGAGATTGTGCGGTACGCCATGGCCAACGGCGCGCAGTTCGCAGGCATGCCGGTAGCCCTGATGCACGAGCCAGGCAGGGAGGCCGCGATGCAGGCCGACCGCGACGGGACCGCCGTCATCGACGTAGCCTTCCCTATCGCGAAGCCTGTGCCGAGCGGCGAGCAAGTGAAGTGCTACGAGCTGGCAGGCGGCAGGATGGCGAAGGTAGTCCACAAGGGGCCGTACGATGCCTGCGGTTCTGCCTACGGCACGCTGTTCGAGTGGCTGGCAACGCAGGGCCTGCGAGTAACGGGTTTCCCTCGCGAAGTCTGCCTGAACGACCCCCGTACGGTGAGACCGGAGGACATCCAGATCGAGATCTACGCGCCGGTCGACTGACGTGCAATCGCGGCTTCGCGCAACTCGTCGCGGCGCGGCACATGTGTTGCCCTACGGCATGGCGTAGAGCAGGGCCAGCGAGAGCGAGACGACCAGCGTTACCGCCAGCCAGAGCTTGAAGCCGCCCGTGGCCACGGTGTAGCCGACGTAGAGGAACACGGGGACGAGGAACAGCGGCACGACGTTCTGCGACGTGTGCAGCACGCTCGTGAAGACGAAGGCGATGGCGCTCGTGAGGATGGCGGTCACGACAGCCGCGCGGATCTCGTTTCTCATCTGCTCTCCTTGCTGAAGCCGCACGCGGCGCACAGGTCAAGCCGCCAGGGCTGACCGCATCTCTCCGCGCGCGCCGTCGTCGGTCTCGACGCCCAGCGCCTTCTCAATGGCCACGCGGGCCTCCGCGCCTCCGAGGCGGCCCAGCGCCCAGGCGGCGTAGCCGCGCACCAGTGGCTCGGGGTCGGCGAGCGCCTGCGCCAGGAACGGCACGTGTGAGCGGTCGCCGCTGTTCCCCAGCGCGATAGCAGCGTTGCGCTGGAAGTACTTCTTCTGGCGCAGGTAGTTGTAGGCCACAGGCTTCAGCACTGACTCGTAGTACTCGTCGGTCAGCAGCAACACCCTGTGCAGATCGAAACGCGCCGCGATGAGCGCCAGGAAATCGCTCGTAGGCAGCTTCGCCTTCAGCCGGGGCTGGTTGCGCGGGCAGACCTGCTGGCAGATGTCGCAGCCGTGTATCCACGAGCCCATCTGCTCACGAATCTCGGGCGGGATGTGGGAGGAAAGCGATGGGGCGTAGCCGTCCTGGGTCATCATGGTGTTGAAGGCGATGCACTTCCGCGGGTTCAGCTTGAACGGCTCGAGGGCGCCGGTGGGGCAGGCATCGATGCAGAGCCGGCAGTTCTCGGGGCAGGGCGCTTCCACCGTGGCAGCGTCGTACTCCAACTCGACGTCGACGGTGAAGGCCATCATGACGATGAAGGAGCCGGCCTCCTTCGTGTAGGCGAAGTTGTTCCGGCCGAAGGTGACGGCGCCGCCGCGCGCCGCCGCCATGCGCTCGGCGACGTTGAGGTCAAAGCCGTGCATGACCTTGAGTCCCTTGCTCTCGAGGAAGTCCCGGAAGAGCTGGCGCCGCGCGCCGTTGATTCGAGTCCGGGGTGCCAGATAGCTGCGGGACTGGTAGAGGCGGCCGAACCTGCCCGTGAGCTCCGGCGGGAACGCCTCGCGGGCATAGTCGTAAACTGTGGAGATGATGGACTTCGCTTCGGGCATAACGTTCTTCGGCGCGGCGCCGTCTATCATCTTCAGCCGGCCGTCTATGACCCAGCTGTAGGCCTCACGGCGTTTCGTCAGCTCCTCCGCGACCAGCGTGAACGGCTCAGCGGTGGTGATGCCTACCCCGCAGTAGCCGAGGTCGAGCGCGAAATCCTTGATCTCACGGGTGAGTGACATGGTTGACTCTCCTGTCTGCTTCGTCGGTGCGATTGGGCGCGAACGGCGACAGCGTACACTGTCGTGCCGCAATCTGTCGAGGCGAACGGCCCCGGCCCTGGGTCTGCCGCTCTCGCCAGCCAGTCACAACGACAGCTCCCAGTACTGGCCCACGAGGTCCTTCCCGAAGGAGTGGTGCGGCTCCTCCTTGACGAGCCTGAAGCCGGCGGCCTGGTAGATGCGCCGGGCCGAGACAAGGATGTCGTTCGTCCACAGCGTGAGCGTGCGGTAGCCCTTCTCCCGGGCGAAGCGGATGCACTCGTCCACGAGCCGGGTGCCGATGCCGAGTCGCCTCGCCTCCGGCTCGACGTAGAGCATGCGCAGCTTGGCCACGTCGTCGGACTCGTGCACGAGGAAGGCGGAGCCGGCAATAGCGCCGTTGCGCTCAGCTATCCAGCAGCGTTCGTGGGACGGGTCGAAGCTCCGGATGAAGTGCGCGCCTATCTCAGCCACGAAGGCCTCGAACTCCCCGCTCCAGCCGTACTCCTCCGCATAGAGCATGCCCTGGCGGCGTGCGACCCAGCCGATATCGCCGATGCGGTGCGGACGGAGCGTATACGGCTCGGCCGGGGTCTGCGGTTCAGCCATGAGTCTCTCGACGCACGCCATCGAACCGACGAGCGCATCCACCTGTTCGGGCTCGAGCGACGAGAGCAGGGCGGCAACCTGCTCCTCCGAGCCGCGGTCGAGCGGCTCGAAGGCGGTCCGGCCCGCGGGCGTGAGCGTCAACAGAGCGCGGCGGCCGTCCCGGCCGCACGTCGTGCGTGAGAGGAAGCCACGCCGCTCGAACTTCTTCAGGATGCGGCTCACGTAGCCGGCGTCTAGGCCCAGCTCTTTCACGAGGTCGGCAGCCGTGAGCCCCTCGCGGTGCGCCAGCTCGTAGAGCACACGCCCCTCGGTCAGTGAGAATTCGGTCTTCAGCAGCTTCGTGTCCAGCAGCTTGAGCCGGCCCGTGTAGAACCGGCTGAAGCGGCGCACCGCGGCGATAGCCTGGCTCTCTGAGAACGACTGAGTCTCCATCGAATGCCTCCGGCACGGAGCATGCGCCTATTAGTTGACTCTGTCAAGTAATCCGGCGACAGGCAAACGCGAAGAAGGAATAGCCAGTGTGCGGCGGTAATCGAACCCCTACCCACGCAGGACGCAGGTGTACAGGGTCGTCGGCGCGGCCTGCTGCCGGTCGACGATGTCGAATCCCGCCCGCCGCAGCATCTCTTCGAGCACCCAGGAGAAGGTGGAGTACTCCTCCCGGATGTGCGCGACAGTCTCCTGAGCCACGGCCTCTCCGCCTGTCTTGCGCACGCCCTCCACGAGAGCGCCGAAGTGCGTGTCCCAGTCCGCGATGTCCGCGTTGAAGACGATGTCGCGCAGGAACAGCCTCCCGCTGGGCACGAGGTGCCGCGCGATGCGCTTGAGGGCGACCTGCTTCCAGAAGTCCGGCAGGTGATGCAGCGCGAGCTGACTCACCACTCCGCCGACCAGTTGCGGAGGCGTAAAGCCGGAGAGGAAGCCGCCCGGCTCGAAGCTGACGTTGCGCACGCCGCGCTCGGCAGCCTTGCCGCGGGCAGGAGCGAGCATGGCGGGGCTTATGTCGCTTGCGTACACGTAGCGGCAGCGTGGGGCCAGGCCGATGGCCATCTCACCGGTGCCGGTGCCTATCTCCCAGACGACCGTCTCCGCAGAAATGGACAACGCCTGCGCGGCCGTCTCCACTTCACGTGGGATGTCGCGCAGGCGCTGCATCTTCGCGTCGTACTCTCTGACGTGGGACTCGTCGGCATAGTCGGTGCCGACCTGCGTCCGCTCGTCATAGAGCCACGGCGTATCCACGGCGCTCTACTTCAGAACGACCGCCTTCGCCTTGTGCATGCCGTTGATGGCAAGCACCTGCTGGAAGACCTTCTCCGGAAGCTCCTGGCCGAGGCACAGGGCCATCATGGCCGTGCCGCCGCCGTGGGCGCCCAGGCTGACCTGCATCTGCGAGATGTTGATGCTGTTGCTGCCCATGACAGTGCCGACCGCGCCGATCATGCCGGGCTTGTCATCGTGCTCGGTGAAGAGCATCGAGACATCCTGGGGCTCTATCTGCAGCGTGAAGCTGTCGACGCCGGTCAGGTACGTGCGACCCTGGAAGGAAGTGCCCGAGACGGTGGTCGTGCCCTTCGTGGTCGCCACCTGCACGGTGAGGGCGCTGGCGTAGTTGCCGGCGGTCGTGTCCTTCTCTTCCTTCAGGCGCAGACCGCGGTCGCGGGCCATGGCGTCGGCGTTCGTGATGGTCACGCGCTCCTCGGTGGTGGGGCCGAGCAGCACACGCAGTATCTCGACCTTGAGCGGGTCGGTGGCTACGGACGCGATCTCGCCGCGGACGCGGATGGTCAGCTCTTTCGCCTGGCCTTCCATGATGCCGGCGGCAATCTTGCCGAGCTTGGCGGCCACGTCCATGAACGGGCCGATAAGGGCCATATGCT
>CAZLPP010000043.1:14308-18156 GCA_964561465.1 uncultured Dehalococcoidales bacterium | reverse complement strand
CAACAAGGCTGCAGAAGAGAGCAAGCAGATAATCCAGGAAGTTGTCGAAGGGGCCGACATGGTGTTCGTCGCAGCCGGCATGGGTGGCGGCACCGGCACCGGCGGTATGCCGGTCGTCGCTCAGACGGCGAAGGAATCGGGCGCTCTCACCATCGGCGTCGTGACGAAGCCGTTCAAGTTCGAGGGCGGGCACCGGTCTGAGGTTGCCGAAGAAGGCATTCTCAACCTCACCGACAAGGTCGACACGCTCATCATCATCCCCAACGACCGGCTGCTGCAGCTCTGCGACGCCAAGACGACGGTCGATTCGGCCTTCCGCATGGCGGACGATGCGCTCCTGCTGGGCGTACAGGCGATTTCCGAAGTAGTCACGGTTCCCGGCCTGATCAACCTCGATTTCGCCGATATCAAGTCGGTCATGAAAGACGCCGGCCCGGCGTGGATGTCCGTCGGTAGAGGCAGTGGTCAGAACCGCGCCGTCGAGGCGGCAAAGGCCGCGCTTGCCAGTCCGCTGCTCGACGCCCAGGTCACGGGGGCGAAGGGCGTGCTCTTCAACATCACCGGCGGTCCCAGCCTGACGCTGTTCGAGTGCAACGAGGCAGCGAGCGTCATCAGCGACGCGGTTGACCCCAGAGCCAACATCATCTTCGGCGTGGTCTTCGACCCCAAGATGGACAGCGAGGTCAAGATCACGGTGATCGCGACGGGCTTCACCAGCCAGTACGGCAGGGGCTCGCCCGACACCGAGGAGCTCCGGCGCCTGATGAAAGGCGGAAGCGACACGCTGGATGTACCGTCGTTCCTGCGACGCAGCCAGCAGCGGCACCCCGGAGCGCAGCTCAATCCCGTCCTCAGAGGCCAGTCGGAGGTGACTCCCCAACCGTCCCGGCTCTCCTGGCAGTAGCCCGCAATAGCCACAGGAGGGATGGGCAGCCATCCCTCCTGTCGTCCCTTCCCCGGTTCCTGCCTCAGGCTTCGCTTGTAGGCCACTACATCTGGTGATACAATGGCCTCAGACCACAAGACGTGGGGGTGGGCGTGTGAGATGTCCGTACTGTGGCGCGCCTGAATCCCGGGTTGTCGATTCCCGAGGGCAGGAGGACGAGGTGAGGCGCAGGCGCGCCTGCACCGCATGCGGGACCCGCTTCACCACAACCGAGCGCGTTCAAAGCCACTCGCTGTTCGTCGTCAAGAAGGACGGCCGCAGCGAGGAGTACGACCGCGAGAAGCTCGCGAACGGTATCCGCAAGGCCTGTGAGAAGCGCCCGCTGCCCACGGGTTCAATCGAGAAGCTGGTCAGCGGCATCGAGGAGCAACTCCACGCGCTCGGCCGGGCTGAGGTCAGCAGCACCGCAATCGGGGACCTCGTGATGGACGGGCTCAAGAAGCTGGACCACATCGCCTACATACGATTCGCGAGCGTCTACCGTGAGTTCGCCGACATCGGAGCCCTCAAGGACGCTCTTGACAGCCTCACGTCGAGTCCAAGAACCGAGAACGGACCGCCGGCAACCGCCGAGGGTCAGCCGGTGCAGAACAGGAGAACCATCTAGCATGGCGCGACGCTCCCGCCTTCACGAACAGACCCCAACCGCCACGGACAAGGTCGCCCAGGCTGTCTTCTCCGCGGCCGAATCGGTCGGCATGAGCGACCGGGCGCTCCTGGAACAACTGACCGAGAAGCTGAACGAGCGACTCGGTACAACGCCTCCCTTTCCCGGCATGGAAGACCTGATTGCGCCCGAAGCAACTCAGCGCAGACAGGTATCCGGCCGCCGCCGCAAGCAGGCCGAGCCCCTCAAGGTGGCTCCCGCGGAGGACAACGTGGTCGTGACGCCATCCATTACGCTCTCTGCCAATGCCATGCGGGTGCTTGAACGGCGCTACCTGCAGAGGAATGCCGATGGCGCGCCGGCGGAAACGCCGGATGAGCTGTTCCGCCGCGTGGCGCATCACGTCGCGAAGGCCGAGCTCGCGTTCAGCTCCGCCGGCGATGCGGCGACGTGGGAGCAGCGCTTCTACGAGGCGATGACTCAGCTCGACTTCCTGCCCAACTCGCCGACACTGATGAACGCCGGCAGGGAGCTGGGGCAACTCTCCGCCTGCTTCGTGATACCCGTGGAGGACTCCATGGAGTCCATCTTCGACGCGGTCAAGCACACCGCTCTCATCCACAAGAGCGGCGGCGGAACGGGCTTCTCCTTCTCCCACCTCCGGCCGGAGAAGGACCGGGTCGGAAGCACAGGCGGCGTGGCGAGCGGCCCGCTTTCGTTCATGCAGGTGTTCGATAAGACCACGGATGTCATCAAGCAGGGAGGCATGCGCCGGGGCGCCAACATGGCCATCCTCGACGTTACGCATCCCGACATCAGACGGTTCATCTCAGCTAAGAAGGAGCCGGGAATACTCACGAACTTCAATCTGTCCGTCGGCATCACGGACGGCTTCATGCAGGCCGTCATCGCCGACGGCGAGTTCGAGTTGCTCAGCCCCAGGACGCGTGAGCCGGTCGAGCGCGTCCGGGCGAAGGACGTATTCGAAGAGATAGTCGATATGGCGTGGGCATCCGGAGACCCGGGAATCGTATTCCTGGACGAGATCAACCGGCACAACCCGACGCCGCAACTGGGTCGCATCGAGAGCACGAACCCTTGCGGCGAGCAGCCGCTGCTACCCTACGAGTCCTGCAATCTCGGTTCCATCAATCTGGCGCGAATGGTGGACGTCGCGAAGCAGCCGGCAACGGTCGACTTCGAGCACCTGGCCCGGATCGTGCGGCTGGCCGTGCGATTCCTGGACAACGTCATCGACGTGAATGAGTTCCCTCTGCCGGTGATAGGGGAGCATACCCGGCGCACACGGAAGATCGGCCTGGGCGTCATGGGCTTCGCCGACATGCTGCTGCAGCTCGGCATTCCCTATGACAGCGAAGAAGCGCTGGCGACAGCCGACAGGGTGATGGGATTCTTGTCCGAGACCGCTGACGACGAGTCCGAGAACCTTGCCCGCGAACGAGGCGTGTTCCCCGCATTCAAAGGCAGCGTCTACGACACTGCAGGCGGTCCGCACTACCGGAATGCATCGCGGACCACGATAGCGCCGACCGGCAGCCTCAGCATCATCGCCAACTGCTCCAGCGGCATCGAGCCGGTATTCGCGCTTACCTATGTGCGGCACATCCTCGACAAGGAGGATTTCCTCGAGGTCAATCCGCTATTCGAAAGGGAGGCGCGGTCGCGCGGCTTCTACAGCGACGACCTGATGCGAGCGCTCGCGGAGGGCAAGCGGCTGAGGGACATGGCGGACATGCCCGAGGATGTGCGCCGGACGTTCGTCTGCGCGTACGACATCTCCCCGGAGTGGCACGTCCGGATGCAGGCAGCGTTCCAGCGCCACACAGACAGCGCCGTGTCGAAGACAGTGAACTTCCCGAAGACCGCCACCCGCGATGATGTCGAACGCGTCTACCTGATGGCGTACGAGGAGCATCTGAAGGGCATCACCATCTACAGGGACGGCAGCCGCCAGGACCAGGTCCTCACCACGGGTGCGGCTCCCAAGGAAGAGAAGCCGACCATGCGGCCGCGCCAGCGGCCCAAGGTGACCCGGGGCATCACCGAGCGAGTGAACACCGGCTGCGGCAACATGTATGTCACCATCAACTTCGATGAGGTTGGTGCATGTGAGGCATTCGCCACGCTGGGCAAGGCCGGGGGCTGCGCGGCTGCTCAGCTCGAAGGCATCAGCCGGCTGGTATCCAACGCCCTGCGCTGCGGACTCGATGTCGGGTCCGTCGTCAAGAACCTGCGCGGCATCCGTTGCCCCTCGATTGCCTGGGAGCAGGGGAA
>CAZLPP010000043.1:8922-14208 GCA_964561465.1 uncultured Dehalococcoidales bacterium | reverse complement strand
CTCTCGACCGTTGACGAGGAGTTCCTGAGAACGTGCGCCAACCTGTGCGGCGTGCTGTTCGAGCGGGCGGAGCTGGCCCAGTTCAAGGAGCGGGTGAAGCAGTCCTCCGGCGCCACTCCCGCCTCAGGGGCTACCACCCGCATGCCGGTCGCGTCCCTCAGGCCGACCGAGTTCGCCCACGAGAGCGAAGCAGAGTTTGCCAGTCTGCTCGACTTCTACCAGATAGAGTGGCTCTACGAACCACGGTCCTTCCCCCTCGAGTGGAACGGGGACGGCGTCTCGCTGATGTTCACTCCGGACTTCTACCTTCCGGAGCTCGACCTGTATGTCGAGTTGACGACGATGAAGCAGGACCTCATCACCGCGAAGAACCGCAAGGTCCGGAAGCTGCGCGAGAAGTACCCGGACATCAACATCCGGCTGCTGACGAGAAAGGACTTCGCCGGGTTGCTCTCCAAGTACGGCTACGGACCTCTCGGTGAGGCGAAGGTCGAGGGCGTGGGGCGCGTGCTCTACAGCCAGACGCAGATTCAGCGAAAGGTCCGCTCTCTGGCGCGGCGGATATCCCGGGACTACGTCGGCAAGCGCGTCGTCATGGTCGGGGTCCTCAAGGGCGTCATGTGCTTCATGTCGGACCTGATGCAGCACATCTCCCTGCCCGTGCGTGTGGACTTCATGGACATCTCGCACTACGGGGGCGACGGGGAGGTCGTGAGGATACGGCGGGACCTCGACTCGTCAATCGCGGGCGAGCATGTCATCATGGTGGAGGATATCGTCGACACGGGCATGACGTTGAACTACGTCCTGGCCCACCTTGCGGCACACAGGCCGGAGAGTCTGAAGGTGTGCGCCCTGCTCGATCGGCGGGTCCGGCGCCTCGCCAACGTGAAGCTCGACTACGTCGGATTCGAGATACAGGACGAGTTCGTGGTAGGGTACGGACTCGACTACAAGGGAGAATATCGCAATCTCCCCTTCATCGGCGTGCTGAATCCGAAGTAGACGAGAGGGGCAACGCGTAGATATGGACTGCAGGCTGAGCCCGCTCATCTCGCGCGATGAGATAGAGCAGACCGTCTCGCGTCTGGCACGTCAGATAACGAACGACTATCGGGGCAGGCCGCTCCTCGCCGTCGGCATCCTCAAGGGCGCTTTCATCTTCATGGCGGACCTCGTCAGGCAGATAGGGATACCGCTGGAGATCGACTTCGTCATAGTCTCGAGCTACGGAAGCGGCACAGAGAGCTCGCGCCGCATCACCATGGTTCACGACATGACCGCCGACGTCAAAGGCAAGGACGTTCTGCTCATCGAGGACATAGTTGACAGCGGACACACCGTCAGCTTCGTGATGCAGCACCTCAGAGCCAGGGGGGCCGGTTCGGTGCGGCTGTGCGCGCTGGCGGACAAGCCTTCGCGGCGCGAGACTGACGTGCGAATCGACTACCTCGGGTTCACCGTTCCGGACAAGTTCGTGGTTGGCTACGGGCTGGACTTCGACAACAGGTTCCGGTACCTGCCCGACATCCAGTGCATGGAGAGATGTGACCCGGGCGAGTAGGCTCATAGGGGTTGCGCGGGGGCAGGCAAAGGCTGACCTTGTGCTACGCGACGCGCGCATCGTCAACACCCTGACGGGCTGTATCGAGCACGGAGACGTGCTCATCTCGGTCGGGCACATCGCCGCCATCGGCTGCTTCGACTCGGCGCGGCGCGTCGTGGACCTCGGTGGGGCATTCCTGCTGCCGGGCCTCATCGACGGCCACACGCACATCGAGAGCTCGATGCTGCACCCTGCCCGCTATGCGGAAGCTGTCGTCCCGCACGGCACGCTAACAGTCGTAACCGACCTGCACGAGATTGCCAACGTGTGCGGCACCGAGGGCATCGAGTTCTGCATGCGCTGGAGCGCCAGGCTTCCGCTCGAGATGAAGTTCATGGCGCCATCCTGCGTGCCGGCCACGTCACTCGAGACATCGGGAGCCGCGCTCAATGCCGGCGCCATACGGGCACTGATGAGGAAGAGAGACGTCATCGGCCTCGGCGAAGTGATGAACTATCCCGGGGTCCTCTCGGGCAGCGCGGAGGTACTCGAGAAGCTCGAAGCCGCGCGCGGAAGGCCGGTCGACGGTCATGCGCCCGGGCTGCGCGGCCGCGATCTCTCCGCATATGTCGCAGCAGGCATCATGAGCGACCACGAATGCACGTCCGTCGACGAGGCGAGCGAGAAGCTTGCCGCGGGGATGCGCATCATGATTCGCGAGGGCTCCTCCGAGAAGAACCTGGAGGCTCTCCTGCCCCTAGCGGCCGGAGAGACATACCGGCGCTGCATGTTCGTGGTGGACGACAGAAGCGCAGCCGACCTGTACTACGAAGGAGACATCGACCACGTGGTGAGGAAGGCGGTCTCCCTGGGACTCGACCCTGTCCGGGCAGTGCAACTTGCCACCATCAACCCCGCGGAGTACTTCCGGCTCTATGATAGGGGAGCGGTTGCCCCGGGGATGGCTGCGGACCTCGTCACGGTAGAGAGCCTCGAGGAGTTCGTGGTCGACCGCGTCTTTCGGCGCGGCGTGCTGGTCGCCAAAGGTGGCAAGGCGCTCTTTCCGGTGCCGGAGACAACGGCCCAACTCACCGACACGGTAAGGCTGGGCACGCTGGACCATCAGGCCCTGCGGGTCGCCCGGACGGGGACCGACTTCCCGGTCGTGGGGCTCATCCCCGGGCAGATAGTGACACGGAAGCGGATGCTGACGCCCGGCGTTTCCGGCGACGAGTACGTATCCGACCCGGAACGGGACATCCTCAAGCTCGTCGTTGTCGAACGTCACCACGCCACCGGACACGTCGGCAAGGGCTTCGTGACGGGTTTCGGGCTGACGCGTGGCGCGATTGCCGGCTCAGTCGCGCATGACTCGCACAACCTCGTGTGCGCCGGCGTCTCGGACGATGACATCCTGGGCGCTCTGCGTGCGCTGGAGAGGATGCAGGGGGGACTGGTCGTCTTCGCGGATGGCGAGGTCAAGGAGGCGCTGCCGCTGCCCGTCGCGGGACTGCTTTCGCCCGAGCCGGTTCACGACGTCATCGCGACACAGCGCCGTCTGGAAGAGGCGGCGAGGCAACTCGGCGCGAAACCGCCGGCCGCCTTCGCCCTGCTCTCCTTCCTTGCCCTGCCGGTCATCCCGGAGTTGCGGGTGACCGACCTCGGCGTCGTCGACGTCGGCGCGTTCCGCGTCGTCGCCTGACCCGACTGCCGGCCTAGGTCAGCAGCGCCCGGGATATGACGAGCCGCTGCACCTCGCTGGTGCCCTCGTATATCTCAAGGATCTTGGCGTCGCGGTAGTACCGTTCCAGCGGCAGGTCCTTCATGTAGCCGTAGCCACCGTGAATCTGCAGCGCCTTTCGCGTGACATCCATCGCCGCATTGGCCGCAAACAGCTTCGCCTGTGCTACCTCCTTGGAGAAACGCTGGCCGCTGTCCGCGAGCCGCGCCGCACGATACGCCATGAGCCACGCGGCATCGACCTGGTTGGCCATGTCGACGAGCATCCACTGGATGCCCTGGAACTCGCTGATGGTCTGGCCGAACTGTTTCCGCTGCTTGGAGTAGGCGATGGCCGCATCGAGGGCCGCCGAGGCGACGCCGACGCCCTGGCCGGCGACGTCCAGCCGCCCCTCGTCCAGGGTCGCGAGCGCAATGCGCATGCCTTTGCCGACCTCACCCACGAGGTTCGCGGCCGGCACACGTATGTCGTCGAAGACGAGCTCTGCCACGCTCTCCGCCCGGATGCCGAGCTTGTCCTCGACCTTGCCGACGGAGAAACCCGGCATGGTCTTCTCAACGATGAAGGCGGTGATGCCGCGGGCGCCGAGGCTCTTGTCGACCGTGGCGAAGGTCAGAATGATGTCCGCGGTGTCGCCGTTCGAGATGAAGCACTTGCCGCCGTTCAGAATCCAGTCATCGCCGTCGCGGCGCGCGACGGTGGCCATGTTGGAGACATCGCTGCTTGCCTCGCGCTCGGTCAGGCCGAAGGCGCACAGCTTCTCACCCTGTGCGGCAGGAACAACGTAGCGCCGTCTCTGCTCCTCATTGCCGTAGTGGTACAAACCACTCAGTGCGAGCCCCAGGTGCGTGCCCATAATGGAGGCAACCGATACGCTCGCGCGCGCCAACTCCACCGACATCAGGTAGGCATCCATTAGCGAGCCGCCCTGTCCGCCGTACTCCTGAGGTATGGTGAGGCCGGTGAGCCCCACCCTCGCCATCCTGCGGAAAGCCTCGAAGGCCAGCTCGTTCTTGCGGTCCCACTCGTCGGCGCAGGGAGCTATCTCGGCCTGCACGAAGTCCCGCATCTGTTGCCTGAACATCCTCTCCTGCTCGTTGAGCAACAGTTCCATGGTACGGTATCCCTCCTTCGAGCACATCGTGTCTCCAGTGCTCTCCGGCCAGTATACTCGCGCCCGCGGCAGATTGACAGAGCCGCGAGTCCTGTCTACAGTAGCAGCTACGATGAATCCGACATCGAGCGACCTCCGGTTCTGCGTCATCGCCGACGACCTCACCGGGGCGATGGACACCGGCGTCGGACTTGCCCAGGCCGGGCTGTCCGCCGTTATCACCTTCTCGTCGGCGTTGCAGTTGCGCTCCGATGCGGTGGTCGCGACCACGGACAGCAGGGCGGAGTCAGCCACCGAAGCCTATCGAAGAGTGAAGTCGGTGGTGGAGCGGTTCCGCGACCACTACATCTACAAGAAGATTGACTCGACGCTGCGCGGCAACATCGCTGCCGAGCTCCAGGCCGTGCTCGACGTGAAGCGCGCCGAGCACGCCGTCGTGTGCCCCGCATTCCCCTCCATCAAGCGCACCGTCGTGAACGGCGTGCTGCTAGTCGACGGGGTCCCTGTACACGAGACCGGATTCGCGCGGGACCCGGTGAGTCCCGTCATCCGCTCCGATATCGTCGAGCTGTTGCGCGCCGGCTCGGGCATCGCGGCGGAAAGCATCCCCGTGGCAGACGTCGAGCAGGGCGCCACGCATCTCGCGGCCCGGATTCAGGCATGCGAGAGCCGCGCCGTCGTGGTCGATGCCTGTGAAGACAGGCATCTGCGCTCCATCGCGGACGCGCTCGTGCTGGGCCGGGACCGGTGGGCCCCCTGCGGGTCAGGAGGGTTGGGCGCTCATATTCCGCTCGCGTTCGGTTTCACCGCACGCTCGGAGTCGATTCCCCCGGCTCCCCGAGGACCGGTGCTGCTGACCGTCGGCAGCCGCAACGAGGTCAGCGT
>CAZLPP010000043.1:0-8822 GCA_964561465.1 uncultured Dehalococcoidales bacterium | reverse complement strand
GGAATCCAGGCTCTGAGGATCCTGGGTGGCCTGCAACCCGGCGTCATCGTCGGCGAAGCAGCGGGGGACCGGCATGCGGGACTCAGAGTCATCACGAAAGCCGGCGGCTTCGGCAACGAAGACGCGTTGATCGACGTCATGCGCCACTTCACTGAGGGAGGGTGACCATGCAGTACTACGTTCCGCTTCTTGCCATCACGATGGGAGACCCGGCGGGAGCCGGGCCGGAGATCATCGTCAAGGCACTGGCGTCCCCGCAGGTTCAGTCACTCTGCCGGGGGCTGGTCATCGGCGATGCAGGCGTGATGCGCGCGGCGGCAGACATAGTCGGCATCCCCATGCGCGTCAACGCCGTGTCCGCGCCGGCGGAGATGGCATCGGAGTCCGGCGTCTTGAACGTCCTCGACCTGAACGACGTCGATCTGGCCACGCTGGTGCGCGGACGTGTCGACGCGCGCGCGGGCAAGGCTGCGTACGAAGCGATTGAGAAAGGTACGCTGCTCACTCTTGAGGGCTCAGCGGATGCAATCGTGACCGCGCCGCTTAACAAGGATGCGCTGAACCAGGCCGGCTACCACTTCCCCGGGCACACTCAGATACTGGCCCACCTCTGCGGGGCCAAAGACGCGGTGATGATGCTGACCGCCGATGCCCTGCGCATCGTGCACGTATCAACTCACGTGTCGCTCCGGGACGCGTGCAACCTGGTCACGCGTGAGCGCATCCTGCGTGTCATGAAGCTGGGGGAGGAAGCCGCCCGCGCCATGGGAGTGGAGAAGCCGCGAATCGTCGTCCCCGGGCTCAATCCGCACTCCGGCGAAGGCGGGCTCTTCGGCCATGAGGAGGTGGAGCACATCATACCGGCCATCGAGGAGGCGCGGGCCCTCGGCATGGACGTGCGGGGTCCGCTGCCCCCGGACACGGCCTTCCTCAGGGCATTTCGCGGCGAGTTCGACCTGGTAGTCGCCATGTACCACGACCAGGGGCACATCCCCATCAAGATGGTCGGATTCGAGAAGGGCGTCAACGTGACGCTCGGCCTCCCCATCATCCGCACGTCGGTCGACCACGGCACAGTCTTCGGGAAGGCGGGGAAGGGGACAGCGGATCCAACGAGCATGATAGAAGCCATCAAGCTCGCCGCGACGATGGTCCGCACCTCTCGGCAGTCGCGCTAGTCAGGCGCCGTCCCGCCGCGCGCGGCAGGCGAGGTACGCGGCCCTCTCCCGAAGGTGCATGAGGGCGCGCGCCGCGCGCTCGGGGGACGGGAACACGAGCGTGGTCCCTGCGGTCTCGAGCGAGCGGCGAACTTCCGCGAAGTGCGGGCCGTACGCGAAAAAGACGAGAGGCTTGGCGGGAAACATCAGCGCGGCCTCGCGCGCCATCGGTACCAGCTCCTCGCCTAGGCGCGGGTCGTACGCGCCCAGGACCATGAGGGCTGCATCCACGCCGGGATCGGAGAGCACGTGCCGCAAACCCTGTCTTTCCACCTCGGTCCGCGGCTTGCCGAGAATGGAAACCCCCGGCCAAATGTCGAACGGGTTGCCGACTCCCATCCACTCCGGAGCCAGCGCACGGAGGCCCCGAAGCGTCGGCTCGGCGAACTCGACCAGGTCCATGCCGTACTTGCCACACGCATCCGAAGCGATGATGCCGAACCCGCCGGTGTACGTCGTCAGGCCTATGCCGTTGCCCGCCGGAGCCGGCAGTGTGAGGAAGGCCCGAATGGCGTCCGCGAGTTCCTCGATATCGCCCACACGAACCACTCCTGCCTGTCTGAGCGCCGTGTCCCAGAGCCGGTCGCTTCCCGCAAGCGCTCCCGTGTGGGACTGGACGGCACGGGCGGACTGAGGCGTGCGCCCCGTCTTCAGGGTGAGGACCGGCTTCTTGAGCGCAACGCGGCGAACGACGCGAAGGAACTCCCGCGCATCGGGCATGCCCTCGGTGTGGACGACAATGACCCTGGTCTGGTCGTCCTGCTCGAAGTACTCGAGGCAGTCGACGACATTCACGTCGCACGCATCTCCAACGTCAACGGCCTTGCCTGCGAGCTTTATGTCGTTCAATCCGACGAACGTGCCGCCGGTCTGCGAGATGGTTCCGACGGCCACGGGCTCCATCGAGATGCGGATGTAGGACGTGCTCATCTTCAGCCGGGCATTCGCAACGCCGAACGTATTGGGACCGAGAATACGCGTGCCGCCCCCCGCCGCGATGAGGACGATATCGCGCTGGAGCTGCTTCCCCTCCTCGTCGTCGGCGTCCGCAAAGCCCTGGGTGATGATGATGACAGCTTTGATGCCTTTCGCGACGCAATCCGTGACCGCGGCCGAGACAAGGGATCGCGGCAGGCTGATGAGAGCGAGGTCGACAGCCTCCGGCAAGGCTCCCACATGAGGGTAGGTCTTCACGCCGAGTATCTCGGAGGCGTTCGGATTGACGGGGAACAACCGGCCCTCGTAGCCGTATCCGAGAAGGTTCTCGAGGAGGTTGAAGGAGCCGGGGCCGGTCCTTCGAGACACTCCGATCGCCGCAATCGAGCGGGGCTCCATGAACAGCTTCATCTCGTCGGCTCTCGCCATCTGTGCTCCTCTCTTCAATCAGACACGGGTCTGCACATGTTCCACAACGCCGGTGATTCTGTCAATGCGACTCCACGCACCGAGGCGGGGCCGATTCCGCTCTGGTAGACTTGACGCTGCTCCCGACCCCATCGAGAGAGGAGGCAAGCCGTTGTTCGAAGACAGAGTGGCCGAGCTGCGCCCCGTGTTTCACCCTCGCTCCATCGCCGTCGTGGGCGCCTCCAACGACGAGCACAAGTCCGGCTCCAGGTGGGTCCTGGGTCTGAAGGCAGCCGGCTACAAGGGGGCGCTCTACCCGGTCAGCACGCGCGGGGGAAGCATCGGCGGTGTCACCATCTACCCGACACTCGAGTCCGTGCCGGGTGAAGTCGAACACGTTATCGCCTCCGTGCCGGTGGCATCAGTGATGCAACTCCTGGACGAGTGCATCCGCAAGCGGGCGCGGGTCGTCATGTTCTTCACGGCGGGCTTCGCCGAGACCGGGTCGCAGGCGGGGGCCGACCTCGAGAAAGCGATGCTGGAGAAGGCACGCACGGCCGGGCTGCGAATCATCGGACCGAACTGCATCGGCAGCTACTGCCCTGCGGAGCACATCCCCCTCGGCCCGTCGGCCCCGGGGAGGCTCGGCGTGCCCGGCGAGGCGGCCTTCATCTCGCAGAGCGGCGGCATCGCGGCGAAGCTTGTGGAGAACGGCATCGCGCGTCATATCCGCTTCGGCAAGGGCGTCAGCGTAGGCAACAGCATCGACCTCGACGCGTCGGACTTCCTCGAATACTACGGGGGCGACCCGGAGACGAAGATGGTCGGGATGTACCTCGAAGGCACGAGAAACGGCAGTCGGCTGTTCCGGACGCTCCGGGAGGTCTCCCGTGTGAAGCCGGTCGTGGTATGGAAGGGCGGGCGGACGGCAGCCGGAGCAGCGGCGGCTCGCTCGCACACGGGTTCGATGGCCAGCTCGGCTCCCGTATGGTCCGCGGCGCTACGCCAGGCGGGAGCCCTCGAGGCGCGCAGCCTCGAGGAACTGATGGATGGTCTCCTGCTGCTGCAGCAGCTCGGGCCGGTTCGCGTTCAAAACGTGGCCGTGGTTGGCGGGCTGGCGGACGGCGGCGGCGGCATCTCGGTTTCCGGCAGTGATGCCTGCAACGACAACGGCCTGACCGTTCCGGAGCTGTCGGCCGGAACGAAGGAATCCCTGCAGCGGCTCATCGGTGAGGTGGGCAGCATTCTCAGGAACCCGGTCGACGTGAGTCCGGCGCAGTTCCGCGGACCCGAGACGCTGTTCCGGGCGCTGGAGGTCGTGGCGCACGAACCGACCATCGACGTCGTCCTGCTGCAGGAAGACATGGACATCATGCTCAGCTTCCTGGGTCAACCGGAGACGGAAGTCATCAACGCCTTTCTTACCGGCTTCCGGCAGACATTCGGCAGGCCGCTGGTCATGGTGCTGCCTCCCGGCTCGGCAGAGGCCGAGCGCGTCGAACTCGAGAACCGGCTCCTGGCGGCGGGCATCCCGGTGTTTCCCACCATGGCGCGAGCGGCGCGGGCTCTGAGCCTGCTCAACCGCCATCCCGTGTCGCCGCGGTAGCTGCTCCTTTACAATGGCTCCAACGCGGGACTATAATCGAGTCCTATGCCCGTGTCTTCACGCACCCGCGCTTGTGCCTCCGTCGTGCGGGCGCTCCGGATTGCCGACACAGAAGCACACCCGTGCCACGTAGTCGGAGGCTTCATTCGCGATGCCGTTCTTGGATGCGCCTCCAGGGACATCGACCTTGCCGTCCCGGGGAACGCGTTCCCCGTGGCCCAGGAGGTGGCCCGGGCCCTGGGCGCATCGTTCGTACCCCTGGACGAGGCGCACTCCGTGGCCAGGGTAGTCGTGCCTCAGTCCGAGGAGCGCGCGGGCGAGATTACTGCGGCTCCTGCAGTGATCGACTTCGCGGGGTACGAAGGCAGCATCGAGGAGGAGCTGCGGCGCAGGGACTTCACGATCGATGCCATCGCCGTGCCCGCGGCAGTTGCCGCATCGGCGCTCACCGCCGACCGCCTGGATTGGGAGCGTGCGGCACAGTACGCGCTCGACCCGACGGGCGGGCTGCCGGACCTGAGGGCTCGCAGGCTGCGCGCCACCGGTCCATCCGTGTTCGAGGACGACCCCGGGAGGCTGCTGCGCGCCGTGCGGCTTTCGCGCGAGCTTTCGCTGACCATCGACTCCCGCACTGAGGCCGCCGTTCGCGCGTCCGCTCAACGTCTGGCGGAGGTCGCGCCGGAACGGACCCGGGAGGAACTTCTCAAGCTTCTGGCTCTTCCCGATGGGGGCGAGAGCCTGCACGCACTCGACCGACTCGGGTTGCTCACCACGCTGTTCCCAGAACTCGAGCTTTGCCGGGGCGTAGAGCAACCGACCGTGCACTTCTGGGACGTGCTGGAGCACTCAATCCAGACCGTCGCTGCGTTCGAGATGGTGGCCGGCGAAAGCGACTGGCGGTACGGCAACGAGGAGATGCTGCAGTACGTGCCGGACGACCCCGCGTGCCGGCTGCATCTCGACGCGATGGCGTCATCCGAAGCGACGCACGGCGTCCTCATCAAGATTGCCTGCCTGCTGCACGATATCGCCAAGCCCCGGACAAGGGTGCTGGACGAGACCGGCCGCGCCCGCTTCCTCGGGCACGCGGCAGACGGCGCAGCCATCGTGCACGACATGCTCCAGCGGCTGCGCATGAGCAACGCCGAAGTGTCGTACGTTGAGACGCTGGTACGCCAGCACCTGCGGCCGGCCCAGATGTCTTCCGAAGGAATGCCGACCGCGAGAGCGGTGTACCGGTTCTTCAGAGATGCCGAGGAAGCGGGGATCGGCGTGCTGTACGTTGCGATGGCGGACTACCTTGCGTGCCGCGGCCCGCTGTTCACCATGGCAGAATGGCGCGCCACATGCAGCCTCGTGAGATTCATCCTCGGTGAGCGACGACGGCAGGAAGCTGTGGTGGCGCCGTCGAGGCTGGTGGACGGACACGAGCTGATGCGGGCGCTCGAGCTCAGACCCGGCCCGACAGTGGGGATCCTTCTGGAGGCCATCAAAGAAGCGATGGCGGCCGGCTCCATCAGCTCCAGGGATGAGGCAATTCAACTCGCCAGGACGACGCTGGAAGGCGAGCGCTCCGCGGCAGTGAGGACGGCGAAGTGAGAAAAAGAGAAATCATACTCCTGACGTTCATCGTTGTGCTCTGCGGCCTGTCCGTGGCAGCCATCGCACCGCTGAAGTCGAACCTCATCGGACCCGATGGACTGAGGCTGGGACTCGACCTCAGGGGCGGAAGCCAGTTGCTCTATCTGGCCGACCTCACGAAGAAGGACCCCTCGGTCTCCGACGAGCAGGCGATGGCATCCGCCATCACGAAGATACAGCGGCGCGTGAACGAGTTCGGAGCGGCCGAACCGGTGATACAGAAGCAGGGTGAGGACCGCATCCTGGTACAGCTTCCGGGCGTCAAGGACATCACCAGGGCGGTCAAGCTCATCGGAGACACCGGTCTACTCTACTTCCGGGAGATGGAAGTAGACGCCACCGGCAGTCCGGTGCTCGACAACCAGGGATACTACACGTTCAAGGAAGAGGCCGCCACAGCCACGGCGACGGACGGTAGCGAGCGACCGCTCACGGGGCAATACCTCAAGAGCGCCGGTCAGGATTTCGACCAGTACGGCGCCCCGATCGTCGTGTTCGAGTGGAGCAGCGAGGGGGCTCACCTCTTCGAGCAGATCACTGCTCGAAACCTGCAGAAGCCTCTGGCAATCGCCGTAGACGAGGAGATCATCTCGGCGCCGACCGTCAGCGCCGTCATTTCAGCGCGTGGACAGATCGAGGGTCAGTTCACCGTCGAAGAGACGACGGACCTGGTGAACAAGCTGAACTCGGGCGCCCTTGACGTGCCACTGGAGATCATCGACCAGCGGGATGTGGACGCGACTCTCGGTTCGGACTCGATTCGGAAGAGCCTGATTGCCGCCGGCGTCGGGCTCATCCTCCTCGTCATCTTCATGCTGATCTACTACAGGTTCCCCGGATTGCTCGCGTGTTTGAGCCTGCTCATCTACGGAGCTATCCTGCTGGCCGTGTTCGACGTCTTCTCGGCTCAACTGACGCTGACCTTGCCGGGCATCGCCGCCTTCATTTTGTCGTTCGGCATGGCGGTTGACGCCAACGTGCTGATATTTGAACGGCTGAAGGAAGAGCTGCGCGCGGGACGGAACCTGCCCGCGGCCGTCGAGATCGGCTTTGCGCGTGCGTGGTCCGCCATCAGGGACAGCAACGTGACCACGTTCATCGCATGTATCATCCTCTTCTGGTTGGGAGGCACGTTCGGCGCATTCATGGTGCGTGGATTCGCATTGACGCTTTCCATCGGCGTGGCTCTCAGCATGTTCACGGCCATCGTCGTCACCAGGACGTTCCTGCGGGTCGCCGTCACGAACGGGAAGATCACCAATCTGCGCCTGTACGGAGTGAGGTCATGATCGATTTCGTTGGCAACAGACACTGGGCATTCCTCGGGTCGGCAATCGCCGTGCTCGTGGCCGTCATCGCTCTTGCTGCATTCGGGCTTCGTCCCGGCATCGACTTCACCGGAGGAACGTCGATGACGCTCCACTTCCAGCCGCAGGTCGAGCAGATGGCTCTGAGGCAAGTCGTCTGGGACTTCGGCCGAACCGAGGCAGTGGTGCAGGGCAGCGACGACGACTTCCTGCTGCGTCTCAGGGAACTGAGCGCGGACGAACGTGAATCCCTTATCGCCGCGCTCGGGGCTGAACTGGGAAGCACGGTGACGGTGCTCGACTACAACACGGTCTCGCCCGCAGTCGCGACGGAGACAGCCCGGCAAGCCGGTCTGGCGGTGCTGATAGCCTCCGCGGCGATGCTGCTGTACATTGCCTGGTCCTTTCGCAAAATGCCGAGTCCGTTCAAGTGGGGCACGTGCGCCATCGTTGCGCTTGTCCACAACATCGTCATCGTCGCCGGTCTGTTCGCTCTGCTCGGCAAGTTCCGTGGCGTCGAGGTAGACGCACTTTTCATCACGGGACTACTGACTATCGTCGGTTACACCATCAACAACACGGTCGTCGTGTTCGACCGGATGCGTGAGAATCGGGCTAGAGGATTGAGCACCGACCTCGCCATCACGGTCAACTGCAGCCTCGTCGAGACGCTCGTCAGGACCATCAACACGTCGCTGACCACGCTCTGCGTCATACTCGCCCTGCTGCTGTTCGGGGGAGCGACGATCCACTACTTCATCCTGGTTCTGTTCGTGGGGCTGCTGGTCGGCACATACAGCTCGATGTTCATCGCCGGACCGTTGCTGGTAACCTGGGAGAAGAAGGACTGGGGAATGATGTTCGGCCGGATTCGCGGTGCGCGTGAGTCCGCCTAGCGAACGCTCCAGGCTCTCCATGCGTTCGTGATGACAGTCGAGGAGAGTTGGTGACGTGCCCGGGAGCGGAGGACCCTTTCGGCGGACTCGGCCAGAGGTACGTAAGCAAGTAGTGCGCTTGCCGGCTCCGTGACCCGGTCAACCTGGTCGTCGGCGGTGACCACGGAGATTCCTGCCGGGGGATGGGACACTGTCCACGTCCATTGACAGCCAAGCGCGCTACTGATATTCTCGTTCCGAGTCGGTCGGATGCGACCGTCGGGCAGTATCCCGTCCGGCGTTGTGTGAGAATGACACCCAGCGGATTCGGTGGGAGATCGATGCTGAGTCGAAACACGGGACCTGATGGCGGCTGGTACGTTATGTGCGATGGCTGCGGCAAACAGATACTGGCACAGGTGTTTGAGGACCGACTGGTTGTGACCGACAAGAGGCACGGCGCAAGGCACGTGGCAGTCGTCCCACGATGCGAACTGCTCAAGATAATGGGGACATGTTCGCGCCTGCCCGAGCCGGAAGGGGAGAACAAGGAGCGCGCAACAATCTGAGAGCATTTTGCCCCGACAACCGAATACGTGCATGCGAAAGATAGCTAGACTATCCGCTCAGACTGTAAGACGGTCCGCGCACAGATCAGGTGCAAGGGCCATTGTTGCTTCTCCCGGCAGTTCACCGTCTCGTCATCGAGGCGACATACATAGGATTTCAAGAAGGAGGTGAAAGGTGAGACACAGGCGATTCCTCAGTCTTCTGGCCGCGGTGATGGTAGTCACAGCAGTGCTGGCTGCCGGCTGCGCGCCCGAGGCAACCC
>CAZLPP010000042.1:9055-18799 GCA_964561465.1 uncultured Dehalococcoidales bacterium | reverse complement strand
TGCCGTATACTGCATTCAGCATACACGCACACGAAAAACGTTGTCAACCGATTGACAGCGTCGTCCACTAATCCTGAACCGCCCGGAACGTAACCTCCCGCGCAACGGGGGGGATGCCGCAGGAAGAGCAAGTAGCCCGGCCCGTTCAAGATCCGATGCGTGAGCAGGCACTCCCCGGCGTGGAGGAAACGCCGGACACAACGTCCGTCTACCAGGAGGCAGCCCGGCGACGGAAGAGGCGCGAAAGAA
The DNA here is from genome assembly GCA_964561465.1 of uncultured Dehalococcoidales bacterium. Taxonomy (GTDB): domain Bacteria; phylum Chloroflexota; class Dehalococcoidia; order GIF9; family AB-539-J10; genus SKVJ01. Next base: position 18,550 of record CAZLPP010000042.1, on the reverse strand, counting down.
CCCACAGCACGAAGAGAACGAGGAAGAAGTTCGAGCCGGGGAGTACGGTGTCGCCTCCCGCTTCTCGAGTCACGGACACCTTCGGCAGGTCTGGCGGTTCTCCGAGGGCCAGTCCTTCGTTGTCCAGCTCATGCGCGAGCAGTCGGTCGTTCAGGAACTCCTCCGGAGCCCAGCCCAGCGGATTGGTCCCGCCCGTGCCTTCCGCCCACACCCAACCGCGGTCGCCGGCCACCGTCAGGAACACGTTTGCCTTCGAGTACCCCGGCAAGTACACGAGGGCAGCGGCATGCTCCGGCGCAAGGACAACAGCCGAGCGAAGTCCCGCACCGAGATACATGACGCCGAGCAGGACCGCGTAGTCCTCGCAGTCGCCGTAGGCCATGCCGTTCTTCTCCAGGACATCAGCCAGTTCGTCGGCGTTCTGTGCGAACTCGGGATACCCGAACTGCGAGTAGTCGGACGTGTACTGCACCCGGTCGCGGGCGTAGGCGAAGACCGCCTCGGCACGCTGCGTCACCGATGGATACGCCTCAGCGAACTGCATGCCTCGCACGTATGCGCGGTGCGTGTTGCCACCCAGGCTCTCGGAGGCGATGACAGGTTCGAACCGGTCGCCGATGCGGCGGAAGAAACCGTCCTTGCCGTCTCCGTTTGTACGGCAGATGCTCCAATCGTCGTAGACGTCCACTCCGTCCGAGTAGTAGCTCGCGGTGGGAGCAGCGAGCAGCGCCATCGGACAGAGGAGAACGACGGCCGCGACAGACAGGGCAACCCGTGCGACGCGGGACCGGGATGCGCTAGAGGGGCGTGGTGAGTGCAGCATGAAGAATGAGCCCGAAGAACACCAGGTATCCGAAGACGTACACTCCCACTGCGACCGGATTCTCGTCAACGCGACAGAACCGGATGCCGGGCGTGAGCCTGTCGAGCACGTGTAGCAGGAGGATGCCCAGGAGGAGGCTGATGAGGAAGCTGACGGCGATCAGCCCGAGACGGGTCGGGGCGATAAGGCTGCGAAGCACGCCCGCGCCGACAACCACCGGCCCCGTCACTGCGCCATGGATGACAAGGCCTATCATGATCATGAATCCGGCGATGAAGAGGCCGATGGAGAGAGGGTTCTCGCCCACGCGCTGTCGCTGCCGGATGCCAGGGGTGAGGACGTCGAGGACGGAGATGCCGAGCCATGCGAGCGCGGAGGCGACCAGTGCCAGGATGGCGGTCCTGCCCAGCCACAGCAGTATCACTTGACCGAACGACACGTCGATTCCCATCAATACCCGTGGATGAGCCGCTGCAACTGGTCGGGATCGCTGCTCTTCCTGATAGCTTCTTCGGCGCTGATAGTGTGGGACCGCACGAGCGCGGCAAGCGCCTGGTTGAGCGACTGCATGCCCTCTTTGCTGCCAAGCTGAAACACGCTGGGAAGCTCGAACGTCTTGTCTGTCCTGATGAGGTTACGCACGGCGGCATTGGCAACGAGTATCTCGAACACGCCCACGCGCCCGGACCCTGAGGCCTTGGGAACAAGCGTCTGCGAAAGGACACCCTCGATGACCTGGGAAAGCTGAAGCCGTATCTGGTGCTGGTGTTCGGGAGGGAAGGCGTCGATGATGCGGTCGACCGTCTGAACAGCGTCGACCGTGTGCAGTGTGCCGAGCACCAGGTGACCGGTTTCAGCGGCGGTGATGGCGGTAGAGATGGTCTCGAGGTCACGCATCTCGCCGACCAGGATGACATCCGGATCGTGCCGCAGTGCGTGCTTCAGCGCGTTCGCGAACGACTTGGTGTCGTCGCCGAGGTCGCGCTGGGCAATGAGGCACTTCTTGTTGTGGTGCAGGAACTCGACCGGGTCCTCGATGGTGATGACGTTCCTGGCTTCAGTCTCGTTGAGGTAGTCAATCATGGCGGCGAGGGTCGTGCTCTTGCCGCTCCCGGTCGGTCCGGTCACGAGCACCAGTCCCCGCGGCTTGAGGATGAGCGTCTTGCACACCTCCGGCAGGTTGAACTCCTGAATAGTCGGAATGCTGAAGGGGATACGACGGAAGGCGATGCTCATCGAGCCGCGCTGCTGCATAACGTTGACGCGGAATCTGGCCAGCCCCGGCACACTGTAGGCGAAGTCGAGCTCGAGTTCGCCGTAGAATCTCTCACGTTGCTGCTCGGTGGTCGTCTGCTTGAAGGCTTCCTCGACGTCGGCGGGAGAGAGCCGTCCCTGACCTTCGGCGGGCACCAGTTCGCCGTCGACGCGCAACATGGGCGGCGCCGGCACCCTCAGGTGAAGGTCGGACGCACTGCGTTCCGCCATGATACGGAGCAACTCGCGAACGTTCATCGTCTGCCCGCCGTCACTTGTCATGTGACACCATCTTAGTCCAGCCGGACGGGAGTGTAAACCGGGTCAGTGGACAAGTCTGAACTCGTCGTTCCGAATGACGTCTTCGATTGCCTCGACCACGCGCGCATCGTACAGCCTTCCCTTGCCTGAGTTCATCTCCTCCCAGACCAGGACGGGGCTGGACGCCGGCCTGTAGGGGCGATGCGACGACATCGCTTCGACGACGTTGCAGGCTGCGAGGAGCCTGGACTCGAATCCGAGGGAATCCCCCGTCAGTCCGTCGGGGTAGCCGGAGCCGTCCAGGCGCTCATGGTGTCTCAGAGCCATCTCGGCCACCGGCCACGGAAGGTCGGCCTTTCTGAGTACGTCACAGCCGACGATGACATGCTCCTTCACGATCTCCCATTCCTCGGGCGTCAACCGGCCGGGCTTCGTCAGGATGGATTCCGGTATGGCCATCTTGCCGATATCGTGCAGCAGGCCGCCGACGTAGAGTCCCTCCTGCTGGGCCACGGAGCATCCGAGCTTGCGCCCCACAAGGCGGGACAGCTCGGCGACGCGGCGCTGGTGGCCGGCGGTGTACGGGTCGCGGGGCTCCATCGCCCGGCCGACCGTCTCAGCCAGGCTGATGCTTGAGCGGCGTATCCTCTCCTCGGCGCCTCTGCGCTCCCGCCGGACTGCCGCGTCTCCAAGCCCGCGTGCGATGGCCGAACCGAGCCGCGACAGCCGGCTCTTCACGACGTAGTCGCTGGCTCCGGCCTTCAGGAGGTCGACCACTGCGTCTTCGCCGATGGCTCCCGACACGACGATGAACGGCGCGTCGCATCCCGACTGCTGGCAGAGCTTCAGCGCCTCGAGCGCGCTCATCGCCGGAAGCTGGTAGTCACTGAGGACAACATCCCAGGGGCCGCGGATGAGCGCCATCGCCAGCGCCTCAGCGGATTCGACGCGCTCGATTGCGACAGAGTAGCCGGCGTGTTCAAGCTCCGCCTGCAGGGCCACGGCGTCCTCGATAGCCTCTTCGACGAGCAGCACTTTAAGAGGAATCATGCAGTCTCTCCTCGTCCGGTTCCGTGCCGATGCGTCAGCAAGGCGACGGCACTCCCGTCGGACCGCATCGCCGCCCGGGCGAACGCAACCGCCAACAAACGGCGCCGCTGCGGCAAACGCCGGACTCCTGCTCAGGACTCACTCTTTTCACGGCATCCCCGGAACGGGGCCGTACGTGACGCCAAGAGGGATAGCATCCTGCGCAATCAACTCGAGGAGTGCGTCGACAACGTCGGCACTGTACCTGACAGACCGCCCCTCACGAAGCTCCGCCACGACGACGTCGCGAGACAGGGCAGGTCGATAGGGCCGAAACGAGCTCATCGCCTCCAGAACATCACAGGCACCGAGAATCAGGACCTCCGCCTGAAGCTGCGTTCCGCGGAGACCATGAGGGTAGCCTGAACCGTCCAGCCGTTCATGATGACTCAGCGCCATCTCGGCGACCGGCCATGGAAAGCTCGCCTCCTTCAGAATCTCGTAGCCCCTCACGGAGTGTGACCGGAGAAGATTCCATTCGTTGGCCGTCAGGCGCCCTGGTTTGGTCAGAACGGTCACGGGCACGGCCAGCTTCCCGATGTCGTGCAGCATGGCGCCGATGTACAGGCCCTGCAGCCGTTCGTCGTCCAGGCTCAGCTTCCTCCCGACCATGTCCGCGATTCGTGCGACCCGCCGCTGGTGCTCCGCCGTGTAGGGGTCGACCGTTTCCATCATGCGGGCGGTGGTTTCCACGAGGTCGATGAACACCTCTTGAAGCCGCTCGTACGCATGCCTCTGCTCGGAGATATCGCGGGCAAACCCCTGATAGCCCGCGACAGCGTCGTCGGCAGAGCGCCGCACGGTTGCCGAGACGAGGCAGTCAACCAGCCTGCCGTCCTTCCGGCGGAGCTTCAGGGGACGGTCATCCACAAACCCCTGCTGCTCCACAGCCGCCAGGAACTCGCGGCAATCGGCAGGCTCCGCGGCGACATCGACGAGATCCAGTCCCCGCATCTCTTCCTGCTCGTAGCCGAGGAGCCGGAGCATGGCCGGGTTGACATCAGCGAACCTGCCATCGCGAGTCGAGATGTACGTCGCATCTCTGGATTGCTCAAACAGCATGCGGAAGCGCTCGTTGCCCTCGCGCAGCCGCTCCTCGACATGCACCCTTTCCGACACATCCGTCAGGAATGCGAGCACGGCGGGAGCTCCCTCCCACTCGACAAGAGCGGCGTTGAGCTCGAGCCACCTGAACGCGCCGCTGAGGTCCCGCACACGAACCATGTAGGTGCGCGGTACGTCCTTCCTCTTCAGTCTCTGCTCGTGCGTTGCATCGACGAACGGCAGGTCATCGGGGTGAACGAAACCGCGGAACTCTCTTCCGGCGAGCTGAGCCACCGGAACACCGGAAAGCTCTGCCGCACGGGCGTTGCAGAAACGTATCGTTCCGCCCTGAAGCACGACCACCGCCTCACGGGCGTTGTCCGACAAGAAGGAAAGGAGTCGCCGGGCCTTCTCAAGCTCGCGCCGCACGTCCAACCGGCCGACTACATCTCCGCGCATCACCGACTCACCGCGTCCGCCGCAGTCACTCAGAGCAGAGCCGTGCGTTGCAGCACGCTCCGCGTCCTTTCCGCAACCGACGGACACGCGGAGCATCCGTCACCCCGGTGTCAATGGGGAAGCACCCGGCTGCGCCTCGGCGGCCTCGGAATGGGACTGCGGTCACAGCTCACGATGAGCCGAGACGCTGGAGCAACTCTGCAACCTTGTGGAACTCATTCGACTTGTCGAAGAAGTAGTCCGCACCAGCGTCCATGCACTTCTTGCGGTACTGCGGGTACGGGTAGTTGGTCAACATGACGACGATCGGCGGTGACTCCTGCTGCTTGATCGCCTCCAGGACCGATATCCCGCTTCCGGCAGGCATCCGTATGTCGAGGATGGCAACCTCGGGACGGGTACCGATGATGCCACCGATACCGTCGGCCGCGCTGTCGGCGGTGCCGACAACCTCAACTCCCTCGACCTCCGACAGAAGCGCGACCAGCCTTTCCCGGACAAGCGGTGAGTCGTCGACGACAAACACCCTCATGCAGCGCCTCCTCCACCGTCCCGTAGACGCACCAAGAGCCGCCCCGCTCTGCACCATGTATTATCTCTGACCACGAGTCAACCTGCTACGGGAATTCCGCCAGACACGCCGTAGGCGACGCCAAACGCCTCATGTAGTGACCGGACCGACACGTTCCTAGTCGACCAGGCCGTGCATGATTGCATAGCGGGTCAACTCGGCCGTGCCGTGCATTCTCATCTTGTGGACCAGACGTGTCCGATAGGTACTGACCGTCTTGACGCTCAGTATGAGCTTCTCCGCAATCTCCTGGATGCTCAACCCGGAGGCGATAAGGCAGAGTACCTCGTACTCCCGGTCCGAGAGCATCTCATGGGGCAGTTTGTCGGTACCGGACTCGATCTCAACGGCGAGCCTCTCCGCCAGTGTGCCGGTCACGTACTTCCTTCCCCTGGCGACGCTTCGCAGCGCCGTAATGAGTTCCTCGGGGTCGCTGCCCTTCGTCAGATAGCCTGAGGCGCCGGCCTTCATCACACGCACGGCGTATTGCTCCTCCGAGTGGAAGCTCAGCACCAGGATGGCTACGGCCGGGAACTCCTTGCGAACCTGCTTGATGACCTCAAGGCCGCTCATCATAGGCATGGACAGGTCGAGAACAACCACGTCAACCTTGCAGTCCCTCAGTTTCTCCAGCACCTGGATGCCGTCGGACGCTTCCCGGACGATCGCGAAGTCGAGTGTATCCGCCAGTATCTGCCGTATGCCCTGTCGCACAACAGCGTGGTCGTCCGCCACGAGCAGCCGTATCTTGGTCATGCGCCTTTCTTCCCTCCACGGGAATTCTGCTGCATAGCTGCGGGATGCGCAAGTGGGAGGAGGATTGTGCGCAATTCAGCAACCTGCTAACCTGCGGACCGGCACAGCGATATGCGCCTGGTGAGTTGGAACGTCAACGGAATCCGTGCGGCCGCGAAGCGAGGCCTCCTGGAATGGCTCAGCGAGACGGGCGCGGACGTGTACTGTCTGCAGGAGACGAAGGCGCATCCCGACCAGGTCGACGAGTCGCTTCGCGAGCCACAGAGCTTCCACACGTTCTGGGCATGCGCCGAGCGCCGTGGATACAGCGGCGTGGCGCTGTTCGTGCGCCGCGAACCGCTGGAGGTCACCGCGGGACTCGGCCTTCCCCGTTTCGACAGCGAGGGTAGAGTGCTGTCAGCGCGCTATCCGCAGTTCCTGCTCTTCAACGTCTACTTCCCCAACGGCAAGATGAACGACGAGCGTCTTCAGTACAAGATGGACTTCTACGAGGAGTTCCTCGGTCGCCTGGTGGCCCTCAGGGACCGTGGGGAGCGCATCGTGATTTGCGGCGACTACAACACGGCGCATACGGAAATCGACCTCTCGCACCCGAAAGAGAACGTCAAGGTCTCGGGCTTCCTGCCTCAGGAACGCGAGTGGATGGACCGGCTCGCCGGTCATGGCTTCATCGACACGTTCCGCATGTTCCACGCGGATGGGGGTCACTACACCTGGTGGGACTTGAAGACGCGGGCGCGCGAACGGAACATCGGCTGGCGCCTGGACTACTTCTTCGTGAGCGACAACCTCGCCGGCGCAGTCCGGGATGCAGCCATTCATCCCGAGGTGTTCGGCTCCGACCACTGCCCGGTGAGCCTCACCCTTGACGTCTAGCGACGCCTCCTCACATGGTACAATCCGCTGTCGGCCCGTCGCCGCGACGGGCCGCTCGCATGCGGATATGAAGACACTGATACAGTGCGACTTCGACGGCACCATCACGGAGGACGACGCCAGCTTCTATCTGCTGGATGCCTACGCGCAGGGAGACTGGCGCTCCATTCTCAAGGAGTACAAGGAGGGCAGGATCACGGTCGGCGAGTTCAACACGCGCGCCTTCGCCATGATCAAGGCCGACGAGGCCACGCTCCTCAGCAAACTGGACGAGAACGTGCGGGTTCGACCCGGGTTCAGGGAGCTGCTGGACTACAGTTCATACCGCGGGTTCCGCTTCGTCATAGTCAGCAACGGCCTGCAGTTCTACGTCGAAGCCATCCTCCGGGCTCTGGGCATCGACGGCGTGGAGGCTCACGCCGCTACAAACGCGTTCCTGCCCGACGGTATCCGGGTGCAGTACGTTGCACCGGATGGCAGGGTGCTGGACGACGGATTCAAGGAAGCGTACATGAAGCTGTATCTGAGTGAGGGATACCGCGTCATCTACGTGGGAAACGGCACGTCGGACTCCTACGCCTCGCGCCACGCCCACGTGGTCTTCGCCACGGGCGACCTGCTCACCTACTACCTGAGGCACGGCCTCGACTGCATCCCGTTTGAGGACCTCACGGAAGTGGTCAACGGGCTTGCGAAGCTGTAGAGGTGAGCCGCACCGCAGCGCCTGACTGCGCTCGGGGTTCGGTGTTGCTGCGTCAGTTCGCCCGAGCGGCCTCTCCGGCAAGCACCTCCCGAAGGTAGCGTCCCGTTGCGGAGCGCTCGTCGCGGGCCACGTCTTCCGGCGTCCCTGCCGCGATGAGCCATCCGCCTTCATCTCCCGCCCCGGGGCCGAGGTCGAGTATCCAGTCCGCGTTCTTCATCACGTCGAGGTGGTGCTCGATGACGAGCATGGTATTGCCGTTGTCAACGAGGCGCTGCAGCACACGCAGCAGACAGTCGACATCTGAGAACGCCAGTCCCGTGGTGGGCTCGTCGAGGATGTAGAGAGTGTTGCCGGTCCATCGGCGCGACAGCTCAGTCGCCAGCTTCACTCGCTGGGCCTCTCCGCCGGACAGCGTCGGAGCGGGCTGCCCGAGGCAGACATAGCCGAGGCCGACATCCCGTATCGTCTCCAGCTTGCGGCGAATCACCGGGATGTTCTCGAAGAACTCCAGGGCCTCATCGACCGTCATGTCGAGGACGTCGGCAATAGACTTCCCCTTGAAATGAATCTCGAGGGCCTCGCGGTTGTAGCGACGCCCTTTGCATACCTCGCAGGGAACGGTGACATCGGACAGGAACTGCATCTCGATCTGCACGAATCCGGCGCCCTGGCACGCTTCACATCGGCCTCCTTTCACATTGAAGGAGAACCTGCCGGGACCGTAGCCGCGTGCCCGCGCCTCCGGGACGCGCGCAAAGACATCGCGTATCGGTGTGAAGAGACCGGTGTACGTCGCGGGGTTGCTCCGCGGCGTGCGGCCGATGGGCGACTGGTCGATGCAGACGACCTTGTCTATGTTCTGAAGCCCGGTAATCGAGTCGCATGCGCCCGGCAGGTCCTTGGCCCGGTAAAGGTCCCAGGCGAGGCGCTTGTAGAGCACCTCGTTGACGAGGGTGCTCTTGCCCGAGCCGGACACACCGGTCACACAGACGAACTTGCCCAGGGGGATATCCACGTCGACGTTCTTCAGGTTGTTCTCCCGCGCGCCGCGGATGGCAATCGACCGTCCGTTACCGGCCCTCCGCGTCGCAGGCATAGGGATGCGCAGTCTCCCACTCAGGTAGTTGCCGGTGGCGGATGACTCGCAAGCCATGATGTCGTCGATGGTGCCCGTGGCCACGACGTATCCGCCCCACTTGCCCGCGCCCGGTCCGATATCGATGACGTGGTCCGCTGCTCTCATCATCGCCTCGTCGTGCTCGACCACCAGCACGGTGTTGCCGAGGTCGCGAAGCCGTTCGAGCGTGGAGATGAGTCGTGAATCGTCGGCCGGATGCAGGCCGACCGTCGGCTCGTCGCAGACGTAGAGGACCCCGGTCAGCCCGCTGCCTATCTGCGTGGCGAGATGTATGCGTTGCGCCTCTCCGCCGCTGAGGGTCGAAGAGGCGCGGTCGATGGTGATGTAGCCGAGACCGATGTCACGCAGGAAACCGAGACGGCTCCGAATCTCCTTGAGGATCTGGCTCGCAATGACCCGTTCCCGCTCGGAGATAGCCTCCGGCAGCCGCGTCGCCCACTCGACCGCTGCCAGCACCGGCATCGCGGCCACGTCCACGATGCTTCGTTCCCCAATCTTCACCGCGAGTGACTCGGGCTTCA
>CAZLPP010000042.1:0-8955 GCA_964561465.1 uncultured Dehalococcoidales bacterium | reverse complement strand
GCCACGTCCACGATGCTTCGTTCCCCAATCTTCACCGCGAGTGACTCGGGCTTCAGGCGCTTCCCGCCGCAGGCAGCGCACGGGTGTGACGACATATACCGGCTTATCTCCGCCCGGATGGCGTCAGAATCCGTCTCCCGGAAGCGACGCTCAAGGTTGGGGATGACGCCCTCGAATCTCGTGTAGCGCTGCACGAGCCCGTTGCGGCCGTCGTAGGACGCGAGCACGGGCCCGCGGTCGTCGCCGTACAGAATCATGTTGAGCTGGGACTCCGACAGCTCCGAGACCGGGGACGAGAGAGGGAATCCGTCTCGTGCCGCGAGAGATTCGAGCATGCTGCCGTACCAGACGGACATGCCGCCGTTGCGGGACCACGGGAAGATGGCGCCCTCCTCGATACTCAAGTTGCGGTCAGGAATGACCAGCGCCGGGTCGAACTCCCACTTCACTCCGAGGCCGGTGCAGGTCGGGCAGGCGCCGTGAGGATTGTTGAAACTGAAGGTCCTCGGTTCGATCTCGCCGAGGCTGATGCCGCACTGGACACACGCGAAATGTTCGGAGAAGAGCATCTCTTCGCCGTCCACCACGTTGACGAGGACGATGCCTGAACCGAGCTTGAGTGCAGTCTCGATGGACTCCGCCAGGCGAGTGGCTCCCTCATCGGGCGAGACCACGACGCGATCCACGACAGCTTCGATGGAGTGCTTCCTGTTGCGGTCGAGTTGGAAGTCGTCGGATAGCTCTCTCACTTCGCCGTCTACCCGCACCCGGACATACCCTGCCTTACGCAGGTCCTGGAACACCTGCTGATACTCGCCTTTTCGGTCGCGCACAAGGGGAGCCATGATGGCTACCCTGCTGCCCGCAGGAAGAGCCCGCAGGGCATCGACAATCTGCTGCACCGTCTGTCGCTGAATCTCCCGGCCGCAGTTCGGACAGTGCGGATGCCCGATGCGCGCGAACAGCAGCCGAAGGTAGTCGTACACCTCCGTCACCGTGCCGACGGTCGAGCGGGGGTTGTGGCCCGGTCCCTTCTGATCGATGGAGATGGCCGGGCTCAGCCCTTCGACGTAGTCGACGTCGGGCTTCTGCATCTGTCCGAGGAACTGGCGCGCGTAGGCCGACAGCGACTCGACGTAGCGCCGCTGGCCCTCGGCATAGATGGTGTCGAACGCGAGCGAGCTCTTGCCCGAGCCTGACACGCCAGTCACGACGACCAGCTTGCCCCGGGGGATGACGACATCTATGTTCTTGAGGTTGTGCTCACGCGCACCCCTCACGATAATCGCGTCGGACATGGCCGTCGTGATTGTACCACCCGGTACGAACGGCCAACAAAGTCCGCGGCACTCGTGATAACGGAAAGGGCGGGGCTCCGCAAGAGCCCCGCCCTCAGTAGTTAGACTGTCAGGAAACCTAGATGATGCCGGTAAAGTTCATGATGACCGGAGCAAGCATCAGGGAGATGACGGACATCAGCTTGAGCATGATGTTCAGCGACGGACCCGCGGTGTCCTTCATCGGATCGCCCGCGGTGTCGCCGGCCACGGCCGCCTTGTGAGCATCCGAGCCCTTGCCGCCGTACTTGCCGGACTCGATCCACTTCTTGGCGTTGTCCCAGGCGCCGCCGGCGTTGTTCAGCATGATAGCCATGATGAAGCCGATGACGACCGCGCCAACGAGGAAGCCGGCAAGGGCGTACTTGCCGAGGATGAGGCCGACGACGATGGGGGCGAGGATGGACATGATGGACGGAGTCAGCATTGCCCGGAGTGCCTTCTTCGTACAGATGTCGACAACCAGACCGTACTGAGGCTTGGCCGTGCCCTGCATCAGGCCGGGAATCTCGCGCCACTGCCTGCGGACCTCGGCGACGATGGCTTCCGTGGTAATGCCCACGGCCTTCATCGTCATGGCGCAGAAGACGGGAGGCATGAGGGCGCCGATGAGCACGCCGATCAGGACAGGGGCGCTCAGCAGGCTGAGTGCGCCCGAGTCAGTCGTCACGATAGCACCGCCCTTGATGCTGACGATGTTCGTGGCGATGGCGTACGACAGGATCAGGCCAAGGGAGTTGAGCGCGGCGGCGCCGATGGCGAAGCCCTTGCCCGTCGCGGCGGTCGTGTTGCCCAGGGAGTCAAGCGCATCGGTGCGCTCACGAATCTCGGGAGGAAGACCAGTCATGGTAGTAATGCCGCCGGCGTTATCGGCAACCGGGCCGTAGGCATCGGTCGCCAGGGTGACGCCGAGCGTGGAGAGCATGCCGGCAGCGGCCAGGGCAACCCCGTAGAAGCTGCCGAAGTGGAAGGCCGCGAGGATGGCCGCAGCGACCAGCAGCACGGCCGGCCAGGTGCTCATCATGCCGACGGCGAAGCCGGAGATGATGGTGGCGCCGGCGCCGGAGGTCGAGGCATGAGAGATGCCCTGCGTAGGTTTGAAAGCGTAGGAGGTGAAGTAGTTGGTGCTCTCACCCAGCAGTACGCCAGCCACGAGGCCGGCGAGCATCGCCCAGAAGAGGTTGATGCTGGCATCGAGGAAGTGAATGATCAGGAAGGCAAAGACGGCACTGAGAATCGAGGCCGTCAGTGTGCCCCGGCGCAGGGCGCCGAGCAGCTTGCCCATGTCCACGGTCTCACCCACGCGGACCATGAAGCAGCCGATGACCGATGCCAGCAGCCCGCCGGCAGCAATCAGCATGGGTATGAGCCAGGCCGTCTCATTGTTGCTGACGATCTTGAGAGAGACCACAACGACCGACAGGGTCATCGTGGCGATGATCGCCTCAACGTAGGACTCGAACAGGTCGGCGCCCATGCCCGCCACGTCACCCACGTTGTCGCCGACGTTGTCGGCCACAACCGCAGCGTTCCGGGGGTCATCCTCCGGGATACCGGCCTCGACCTTGCCGACGAGGTCGGACCCGGCATCAGCGCCCTTGGTGAAGATGCCGCCGCCGACGCGGGCAAACAGGGCCACCAGTGAGGCTCCCGTGCCGTAGGCGGGAATCACGCCCAGGAATCTGGGGTCATCGTGCCAGAGGAAGTACAGGATCGCGATGCCGATGATGCCGATGCTGACCACGGTCAGGCCCATGACCGCGCCGCCGCGGAAGGCGACGCGCAGGCCCTGATTCACGCTGTGCTGGGCAGCAGCGCACGTCCGGCTGTTCGACCTGGTAGCCATGTTCATGCCGGCGTAGCCGGCGGCCATGGAGCACACCGCGCCGAACACGAATGCGGCGCTGACCTTCGCCCCGAGCCCGGGCAGTATGGCAAGGATGATGGTGACAACGACAACGACAATCGCCAGAGTCCGGTATTCGCGGCTGATGAACGCCATCGCGCCTTCGCGGATGGCAGCGGACGTCTCGCGAACGGCCTTGGACCCCTCGTCCTGAGCCAGCACGTAGCGCGCGAAGTACGCGACGACGCCGAAGCCGATGATTCCGGCTATCACGCTAACCCACATGAGATTCATTGTGTCAGTCCTCCTTCTCACATGAGAAAAGGCGCCTCATCGACCACAGCGCCTTGTCTCACCTATCACGGTCGAGCCATGTCGTTCGAACACTTTAGGCAGGGCACTTCACTTTGTCAACAGACTCCGCTCGAAGGCCGCCAGCTTCGCCTCAAGGGAATCCTGGCGCAGCGCATTGGTGAGATCGCCGCGCGTCCGCTCGATCAGTCCGCGAGCGGCATCCGAGTTCCGCCTGAGCCCGTGTGTGATCATGTCCGGGTAATCCATCGACATCAGCAGGCTGTAGATGTCGTCCATCACCGACAGGAGTGTCTCGCACCGTGACGTGTCACCGCGCCTCAGGCTGTCCAGGATGTACCGCCGCATCTCGCCGATGGCTTCCCCCAGTCCGTTCAGGTACGCGGGCATCGGGACGCCAATACCGGCTGCTTCCGGCAAGGCGGTCCCCTGGATGAGCGCGAAGGTGATGCATGCCTCCGCGTACTCTTTCTGCGCGTCGTGCACGAATCCCGCCTGTCGGATTTCCTCGCTGTCGGCGACCGCCGCCAGAAGCTGCTCGTTCACCTCGTGGTTGGCGTCAAGCAAACCCCTCGCTGCCCCGGCGTCGAGGCGATGCGCCGCTCGAATAGCGTTCCCGCTGTTCTGGATCATCAGCCTGCACAGCGGCAGCGCCCGCTCGCGTGCGCGGTTCTGCACTGAGAAGTACTCGTGTGCGGAGGCCGCAATCGCGTCAAGCTGGTTCGTTTCCATCATGTCCTCCCCGGGCGATTGACTCTGCGATCGCCCGCGACAGTCCTTGCGCCGCCTGTAGAACATCCGGTTGCGAGACGACTGCGCTGATGACGGCGACGCAGCCGGCGCCGGCCTCGACGACGTCTCGCACGTTGAGCGCGCCGATACCGCCGATAGCTACAAGCGGCGTGTCGCCGACCACGCTGTGCGCCCATCGAACGAGGTCCAGGCCGGTGACGACCACGTTTTTCTTCTGAGCCGTGGGGAAGACCGCGCCGACGGCGACGTAGTCCGCGCCCTCCTCAAGTGCCCGAAACACGCTCTCCCGGTCGCTGCACGAGACGCCGATAAGCGTATCGATAGGCAGCAACGTGCGCACCACTGCGAGGGGCAGGTCCGTCTGGCCCACGTGAAGCGCAGGCGCGCCGACGGCGGCGGCGATATCAGCGTGGTCATTCATCACAAAAAGCACGTTCCGCTTCCTGCAGAGGTCGCAAAGGGCCTCAGCCTCGCGCAGCACGTCGCCCCGTTCGCCCTTCTTGTCACGCAGTTGAATGACTGAGGCGCCGCCATCGATGGCATCAGCCGCGATGCGGCACAGGTCGGCTCCGCCCACGGTATCCCGGTCGACGACCACGTACAGCCCTGACACGGCGCGGCGGCGCTCGAGGCGCAGCAGGCGGCCCACAAGGCGCTTCTCGAAATCGTAGGCCGCGTAACGCAGCCGCTCGACCTGGACCGTGTCGACGCAACCGGCAAGCACCGCAAGGCGAGAGCACTCCTCGATGACCCGCAGCGACTCCTCTACGCGCTTGGCATTGGCGCGAACCAGGGACACGAGAGCCGGGTCCGCCGCGGCGGGGAGAGCCGACTCCCTCCCCACATCGCCGGCCGAATCGCGTTGCGAGAGCAACAGCACGGCCAGCGCCTGCGCCAGGGCCGACACTTCATGGCGCGCCGCTTTCAGCTCCCGGCTCAAGGGACGGTCGTCGAGGATGAACCGTGCAACGTCCTCAAGGACGCGAAGACCTTCGGCCGCGCGATTCAGGTTGGCGTCCAGCAAACGCATCGTGCGCGAGTACATGGGCATGCCATTCTAACACAGGCCCTTCCGTGTCCCGATCGTTGCGGCGCCGTCCTGCCGGAGCAACGAGAGGGGGGCGGCAAGTGAGCCGCCCCTCCCTCTCCTGGTTCGCCTTGCTGTTGAACCGAGCCGCGCCCTAGTCCTCCCAGCCGCCGCCGCGGCTGCGGAGCTTGCCGAAGCACCACGCGAGGGCGCCTCCGTAGATCACCCACACCACAACTGCCGCGATAATCGCTTCAGTCGTCATTGCGCATCACCTCCTGCTAGTCCTTGCGGCCGCGAGTCTTCTTCGAGCCCAGCACGAAGCTGAGAACGAGGGTCACCACCAGGGTCCCCCAGATGGCGTTGCTGGCCCAGCGCGGGTAGCCGCTGTAGGAGTTCGGGATGTCCTGCATGAACCCGCCGTAGACAGCGACGAACAGAAGACCCAGCGGAACCACGACCTTGACCATGACATCAAACCACGGGCCGATGTTGAAGTCGGACGTGCTGTTGACGTACTCGCGCAGCCTGCTGGCCGGGAAGCCCCAGCCCACGACCAGACAGGCCAGTGCGCCGGTGATGAGCAGCCCGTAGAAAGAGACGGCCCGGTCGAGTATGTCAGGCCCCCAGTATAGACCACCGTTCGTCGTGAAGAGGATTCCGATGAGGAAGCCGACGATGCACACGCCGGCCGTCGTCTTCGTCCGGCTCCAGCCGAACTTGTCCATGAGCGGCGAGATGGTGCCGCCATAGGCCAGGAAGTACGCGGAGGACAGGCCGACGAGGAAGAGACAGGAGAAGAAGACGACGCCGAAGAAGGCGTTGGCGCCCGGCATCATCGAGATGGCCACTGGCCAGGAGATGTAGGCCAGTCCGACACTCTTCGTCGCGACTTCTCCAAGGGGGATGTTGAGGGCCTGCATGATGAAGCCGACCGTGCTGAACACAGCGAAGCCGGCGAAGAAGCTCGTGGCGGAGTCACCGAAGCCCGTGATGAAGGCGCTGTTGTTCACATCGCCCTTTCGCTTGATGAAGCTCCCGTAGGCGTACATGCCGGCCATGCCCACGGAGAGGGAGAAGGCGATCTGGCTGAACGCGCCGAACCAGACGTCCGGACTTGCCAGCTTGCTCCAGTCGGTCTGAAGGTAGTTGTTCAAGCCCTGCGCCGCACCGGGAAGCGTGACTCCCCTGACGACCAGTATGGCAAGGAAGATCCAGGCGATGGTCATGACCACCTGGGAGACGGGTCCGATGACCTTGGCCCCTTTGAAGACGACCAGGAAGATCACCACCCAGATGATGGCCAGCCCGATGAGCAACTCCGGAACAGGGCTGCCGATCTCGGCGGGACCGCCGGAGAGCTTCAGTACCGTCCCGAAGAAGAAGTCGGCCGCGCCTTTAGCGCCGGCCTGCCCCATGCCCCAGGCAACGGTCGCAGACGACACCGCATAGCGGAGCGTCCAGGCCATGACCACGGTGTAGTACGTGTTGATGAGGAACGCGACCCAGACCGGCCACCAGCCCAGCCACTCCCACTTCTTGCCGATGCCGGCGAACACGCCGGGCGCGCTCGACGCGAAGTACTTGCCCATGCCGAACTCGACGATGAGCCACGGGATGCCAATCACAAACAGGCCGATCACGTACGCGACTATGAACGCTCCGCCGCCATTGGCGTAGCAGAGGTACGGAAACCGCCACAGGTTGCCCAGGCCCACGGCAGAGCCCAGCGCAGCAAAGATGAAGTAGCTGCGCTTGCCCCAGCTTTCTCTATTCACCTCAGCCAATTGCTCACCTCCTTATTCTCGCAATCGATGCACGCACCTGTTCGACAGCTCGACCTTTTGTCCCATTGAGGAGGACAGCTCTCGCAAACGTAGATGCGGTGGCTACTGCCGGAAACGCCTATGCGAGGACCGCGCGTGGAACGGTCAGCGCAAGAGAGAGACCCGCGAACTGCGGGGCCACGAGGTAGCGGTCGGCCACATCCTCCCTGCACAACGCACATCCCTGACCGAACAGAAACGACTCTGTCTGCAGCACATTCACGCTACGAGTATTATTCGACCGGGTGGTTCGTATTGTCAATACCTTCAGCTTCAAGGTCGCGCACGTCACAACTAGAGGCGTCCCTTGTCCTTCATCGCCGTGAGCACGCGTCGCCGCGCCATCGTCTCGGCCGCCGTTCGTGGATGGATGCCCTCTGCCCTGGAAAGACTGAGCACGTCCCTCACATTGGCGCGGATTGGCCGCTTCACGAGTTCGAAGCTCTCTTCGACGGTACCTCCGCGCAGTTCCACTGAACCGGCGATGACGCCGCCGCTGTTGGCGATGAAGTCCGGGATGACGAGCACGCCGCGGTCTCCCAGGTGCTTCTCCGCATCCGCGGTCAGCGGGATGTTGGCGGCCTCTACGATTATCTGCGCCTTCACTCGGTCGACGTTGGCCATCGTTATGACATCAGGTCGCGCCCCCGGCACAAGGATGTCCACTTCGAGCCCGAACAGTTCCGCCCCCTCGATCCTGGTTCCGCGGGCACAGCCTCTGTTCCACAGCTTGCTGACCTTGCCCGTCGCCTGGTCACGCGTGACCAGTTCCTCATAGTGGAGTCCGGCGGGATCGTAGAGCGCGCCTTCGACGTCGGACACCGCCACAACCCTGGCTCCCTTCGCCGCGAGAGCCCGGAGGCAAGCCTGACCGACGGCGCCGAAGCCCTCTATGGCCGCCGTAGCGCCTTCGATCCGCATGCCCACGAAGTCAGCGGCTACCTCAGCCGCCTCGACCACGCCGTAGCCTGTGACGCCGACCTCATCCAGCGGTATGCCTCCCAGTTCCCGGTGGAGGCCGATACCGCGTCCGGTCTCGTCCTTGATGATGGCCATGCAGTGCTCATCGGTCCCCATGTCGGGTCCAGGGATGTAGTCGTCGTGCATCCGGATGAGTCTCGCAAACGCTCTCACAATCTCGTCCTTGTCGGGTCGGCGAGCGTCGCCCAGTATCGCGGACTTGCCTCCGCCATACGTGATGCCCGCGGCGGAGTTCTTCAGGGTCATCGCCCGCGCCAGGCGGAATACCTCCTGCGTCGACACGTCCGGCGCCATGCGAATGCCGCCGATTGCCGGACCCAGTGCCGTGTTGTCCACCACCAGGATGGCCATCAGCCGGAGCCTGGGAAGATAGAAGTGGACCACCTTCTCGGGGCCGAGTTCGTCCGCGAAACCGAATATCTCCGTCTCCGCTCCCATGACACCACCTCCTCGTTCTGCACTTCCTCAAACCATCCCGAGCCGGGGCGACACCCGTGGACACGACCAGACGTCTGCCACCTCAACAGGGTTGCCGTCGGAAAAGAGAGTGGGCTGAGGTAGCCCTCAGCCCACTTCGTGCGGCAAAGTCACGGACCGCAATCAGGGGTACTCGGTCGATGAACGGTTCGAGGCGTCCGCCGTCGCGGCCGACAACCCCGCTCAACGTGGGAATCACGCAGCCTCCACCCGACCCGGCATCCATCCGCATTCTAGCTACGGCCGCACGGGGTGTCAAAGCGCCAGGCGAGGGCGCCATTCGCCGGTCCGCTCGAATGCTATACTGTCGTGCCCAAGCTGCGGAGGGGTGGCCGAGCGGCCTATGGCGACGGTCTTGAAAACCGTTTTCGCGCAAGCGAACGTGGGTTCGAATCC